>DASUKQ010000093.1:0-28284 GCA_036278635.1 Rhodanobacteraceae bacterium | reverse complement strand
GGATATTCGACGCCGGTGTATTTCGAGAAGAATTCGACCGTGTACTTGACGTGCTGGGTGGAATGCTGCCAGCCGCCCTTCGCGATGCTCTCGACGGGGTAGGCCGACTGGGCGAGCGCATGCTTGCCGCCGGGCAGGTCGATCCGCGCTGCGTCCCAGACGTAGGCCGCCGATGCGCCGAACGCGACGTCGCGGGTGTTCTGCATTTCAAAGTGCCAGGTCAGCGTACCGCCCTGCTTCGGACGGCTGGCGGGGTCGATGACTTCGGCAGGCGTACGGATCAGCACCGTCTTTTCGGAGCCGCGGGCCTGGTCGAGACGACGAAGTTCGGTCTTCGTCAACACTTGCCCAGGGTTCACCAGTTCGCCCGAGCCGACCACGATCATGTTCGACGGCACGGTGATCGAATAGTCGAAGTCGCCGTATTCGAGGTAGAACTCGTTGTTGAGGTAGGGAAGGGTGTCCCAGCCGCGCAGATCGTCGTACACGCACATCCGCGGGTACCACTGCGCGATCTCGAAAACGTCGCCGTTCCTGGTCGGATACCAGTCGGTACGTCCGCCGAATTTGCCGGGTACCGTGTAGTGCCATGCGATCCGGACGCGCACCTTGCCGCCGTGAGCCGCGACCGGCTGCGGCAGGTCGATGCGCATGCGGGTGTCGCTGATGATGTGCGCGGCCCTGGTCGTACCATGCTCGCCCACGACTTCCACGGAAGTGATCACGTCGCCGGCCGTGTGCTGGTCCGGTTTCGGCGTGCGGTCGCTGCTGAAGTTGCCGCGGGCATCCTTGCGGTAGCGGTTCTGGTCAAGTTGCACCCACAGAAAGTCGAGCGCCCCGGGGCTGTTGTTCGTGTAGGTGATGATTTCCTCGCCGCTCAGCGTTTTCGCTTCCGGATCGAGCGTTGCATGGATCTCGTAGTCGGCACGGTTCTGCCAGTAGTCGGGGCCCGGGCGACCGTCGGCATTGCGGTAGCGGTTGGTCGGGTTCTGATGGTGGAAGGGTGCGAACAGGGCCAGCGGATCGTACTTCGATGCGACCGGTTTATTCGCGGCGGGCGCAGCCGGCGCCGCCGACGCGAAGGGGACGAGCAGGCACAACGCGAGGGCGCACAGGCAAGCTGTTTTCATGGGAATTCCGTGGATTGTTGGCGAGGGCGCGGACCGCGCTCCAGACGTGGCGCGCCGAACGTCGAAGCATGCCACGTGCATGGGTCGCGGTCACGATGACCAATGGCACAGGTGGCGCCGCCAGCTCACAACAGCGGCGACATCATCGCGATGGCATTTTGCACCAGCCGCACGCCGACCGCGCGTGGACGGCTTCATCCGGGACGAAGTAGGGTGTCGTGATTGTCAGTTCCTGGCGCGCGGCATACATGCAGGCCACGAACATGTCGGACATGGCGTTGTCGCGTGTCATGGGGCCGGTGACGAAGATCTGTGCCGTGGCGCCAAACTCAAACCGTTCCGGAGGCTTTTCCGCCTCGGGCAGGTCTTCCAGCGCCTCGTCCGTCTCCGCGATCCAGGTGCTGAGGAACAGATACTGTTCCTGCCGCACCACCGGCCTTCGCATCGCAGGAAGATGTCCACCCGCGGCGCGAATTCCGGCTTGATCCGGAATTCGGGTTCGGCGCAGTTCTGGCTGCCACACCCAGCCGATCCGGTTGTCGACGACCGCGTTCTTGCGGCGTGTGATTGCGCCGCCACCCACGGATGCAGAACGAAGATGGTCGCCGGCAGGAGCAGGCTTACCAGTTGGTGCAACCACAACGGGACCCGCGCCATGGTGTTTTCCGCGCGGCAGGCGCCTCAATGCCAGCGTAGCCGCACGCGCCGCGAAGACCGCCGGATCAGCCGGCCTGCTTCTTTCCTTGCCTGCCGCAACCCGGTAGCCGCGACCGTATCGGGGTTCAGCGACACCCATTCGACGCACGGTTCCATCAGTCGCCGGATTACGTCTTCGTTCGCTCCGCGCAGAAACGGGTGCGACGGCCGGGGACCGCCGCACCCGCGCGGGCTATGGATCGATCCGCAGTACCTGGCCGCCGCCCGGGCAAACCGAGCACACCGTGACATACGGCGTCCCGTTCCGATCGAGCGCGACGCCGCCCGGTGAGAAGAGCCCGCCTGCGACCGTCGTCTTTGTCCCGTTCTGGGCCACCTTGATCAGCGACCCGATCATGTCGGGCGGGAACAGGAGGCTGGACGAGTCGATTTCGACCACGTAGAGGCTGCCATCCGGACCGAAAGTGATGTCGACGACGTTGGTGAACCCGGTACGAAAAGACACCGGGCCCCCGGGGCCGAGGCGCCAAACGGTCGAGCCGCCCACCGGGAACGGAAAGCCGGTGAGCTGCCCGGCGTAGAGCAACCCGTCCGGGCCCAGTGCGACCGCCGTCGGCACGGGATCCATCGGCACGGGACTGAAGGGCGGGAAGGGCAGGTTCACCATCGTTTGCGGGAACCCGGCGACGGTCGACACGCGCCCGGACTCCGAGACCTCGAGTACCGAGTTGCCACCCGCGTCGGCGACGTACATGTGCCCGGCCAGCGCGAGCAAGCCGTAAG
Source organism: Rhodanobacteraceae bacterium (assembly GCA_036278635.1). GTDB lineage: Bacteria > Pseudomonadota > Gammaproteobacteria > Xanthomonadales > Rhodanobacteraceae > 66-474. The sequence goes on along the minus strand of DASUKQ010000093.1, from coordinate 25,714 downwards.
GGTTCGTGTCAAGATCGGTTCCATCAGGATTCACGGCGGCCTCGTAGGCGGCCAGGTCGGCCACGGAATTCCAATGGCCCGAGCTCCCATTCAGGCGGATGATGGTGCCAAGCCCGGTGCCTTCCAGGACACCGCCCGGAGCCGTATTCGCAGGGGGTGCGCCGAGCCCGATCGCGACGAGCAATCCTCCGTTCCCGACAGCCGAGACATCGTGGGGACCCGTCGCGCCGCCACCGCCGACCGCAGCCAACGACGGCAGTCCCGTCACGATCCGGGTTTGCCGACCTTTGCGTATCTGCGTGATCGATCCGGTCGTTCCGAAACAGACGTAGCTCGGTTCGCTGTTGGTGATGCATGGCCCCGCGCCGCCCGTACCGGCTTCGGCAACATAAAGCGTCCCGTCGGGGCCGAAAGTGAGGCCACGGGGGTTGTTCAATCCGGAGGCGACTACGGTGGTCGTCGCGGCGACCGCGGCCGTTCCAATGGCCGCAAGCACAACGGCAACGATGAGACCAACCAACATTCCAGACATGCGGGTTTTCATGGTCCATGCCCTCGATGGGGACCTCGTGCCTGTTCGTCGCGCCGGCCGTGGGTCGTGGGAGTGCGCGCGGCGAAACCCCTCTACTACGAAAAGATATGAATGTCAATGGTCATTTGCGCGACACGGCTCACAGAAGCCCGGGTCCGTGACCGGCACATGCAGCCCGCCGGCCCAGCGAGGTTCGGCAGCAACAGATGGCGGGGAGTGGGACGCCGGAGCGGGGCAAGCCAAACACGCAGGGCGCTTCATGTCCTGCCTTCGCCGTCAATTCCCGGCATCGCGCCTGCGGACCGGATCGGCACGGACTGCCGGTTTGAACGCCGCCAGGGCCGCGCAGGACGAGCAACATGGACGTCGCGGGTCTCGCGGCAGAATTATCCGGGGGAGCGATTCAGCCCTTGTGTTTCGCCAGCCGCAGCCAGGTATCGACCACGGTGTCCGGGTTCAACGACAGCGACTCGATGCCCTGGTCCATCAGCCACTCGGCGAGGTCGGCATGGTCGGACGGGCCCTGCCCGCAGATGCCGACGTACTTGCCCTTGGCGCGGGCGGTCTTGATGGCCATCGCGAGCAGCTTTTTGACCGCCGGGTTGCGCTCGTCGAACAGGCCGGCGACGATCGAGGAGTCGCGATCCAGGCCCAGCGTCAATTGCGTCAGATCGTTGGAGCCGATCGAGAAACCATCGAAGATGTCGAGGAATTCCTCGGCGAGCAACGCGTTCGAGGGTACCTCGCACATCATGATGACCTTCAGCGCCTCGTTGCCGTCGATGCTTTCGCCCTGCACGAGGCCATTTGCGCGCAACACTTCGATGACCTTGCGGCCTTCGTCCAGCGTGCGGATGAACGGGATCATCACCCACACGTTGTCGAGGCCCATCGCCTCGCGCACCTTCTTGACGGCCTTGCATTCCAGCCCGAACGCCTCGGCGAAGGTATCGTCGACGTAGCGTGACGCGCCGCGGAACCCGATCATCGGGTTTTCCTCGTGCGGCTCGTACTTGGCGCCGCCTAGGAGGTTCGCGTATTCGTTCGATTTGAAGTCGGACATCCGCACGATCACGGTTTTCGGATACACGGAAGCCGCGATCGTTGCGATGCCCTCGGCGAGGCGGTCGACGTAGAACTCGACCGGACCGGCGTAGCCCGCGATGCGTTCGTCGATCTTCTTCCTGGTTTCGGCGTCCTGCTGGTCGTACTGGAGCAACGCTTTCGGGTGCACGCCGATGTGGCTGGCAATGATCATTTCCAGGCGCGCGAGGCCGATGCCCTGGTTCGGGAGCATCCCGAAGTCGAAGGCGCGCTCGGGGTTCGCCACGTTCATCATGATCTTGAGCGGCGCTTCCGGCATGTCGCCCAGGTCGGTCGCGACGCGCTCGAACTTCAGCTTGCCGTCGTAGATGAAGCCGGTGTCGCCCTCGGCGCACGAGATGGTGACTTCGTGTCCCTCGGGGATTTTTTCCAGCCCATCGCCGGTACCGACCACCGCGGGCACGCCCAGTTCGCGCGCGATGATCGCGGCGTGGCAGGTACGGCCGCCGCGGTTGGTGACGATCGCCGCGGCGCGCTTCATGATCGGCTCCCAGTCGGGGTCGGTCATGTCGGCGACCAGCACGTCGCCCGCCTCGAATTCATTCATCCTGGCGAGCGACCGGATGACCCGTGCCTTGCCGGCGCCGATCTTCTGGCCAATCGAACGGCCCTCGGCCAGTACCTTGCCTTTTTCGTTCAACTGGAAACGTTCCAGTTGCGTCGCATGCGCGCGCGACTTCACCGTTTCCGGGCGCGCCTGCACGATATAGAGCTTGCCGGTGACGCCGTCTTTCGCCCACTCGATGTCCATCGGGCGTTGGTAGTGTTCCTCGATGATCAGCGCTTGCCTTGCGAGGGATTCGACGTCGGCGTCGCTGATGCAGAATTTGCGGCGCAGGTCTTCGGGCGTGGCTTCGATTCGCACGCGCTCGCCCGGCTTGTCGGAATACACCATGCGCTGCTGCTTCGCACCGAGGCTGCGGCGCAGCACGGCCTGCTTGCCGGCGCGCAGCGTGGGCTTGAACACGTAGAACTCGTCGGGGTTCACCGCGCCCTGCACGACCATCTCGCCGAGGCCGTAGCTGGCGGTGACGAAGACCACGTCGCGGAACCCGGATTCGGTATCGAGCGTGAACAACACACCCGAGGCGCCGACGTCGGAGCGCACCATCAACTGCACCCCCGCGGACAGGAACACGTCCTCGTGCCTGAAGCCGTGGTGCACGCGATAGGCGATCGCGCGGTCATTGTAGAGCGAGGCAAAAACTTCCTTCACGTTGTGCAGCACCCCGTCGATGCCGGTGACGTTGAGGAAGGTCTCCTGTTGCCCCGCGAAACTCGCGTCGGGCAAATCTTCCGCCGTGGCGGACGAGCGCACCGCGACCGGCACGTTGTCGCCGCCCCCGGGTGTCTTGTGCGATCGTCCCTGATCGGAGGATCCGGTAGTTCGAACTTGCCGTCCATGGCCAAGAGCTCCGTGGCCTGAACTTTCCGCACCAGCCGCGTCGCGACACAATTTCTCGTACGCCGCGCGGATGGCGTGTTCGAGATCGTCGGGCAGTTTGGTGTCGACGATCCATCGGCGGATTTCCTTGCCGGCCGCGGTCAATGCATTGACGTCTTCCACGTCGAGTGACGCGAGGCGCTTCTGGATCCTGTCCGCCAGACCGCTCTTTTCGAGATAGGTCTTGAATGCGTCGGCGGTGGTCGCAAAGCCGCCTGGAACCGACACACCCAGTTTGGCAAGGTTGCCGATCATCTCGCCGAGGGAAGCGTTCTTGCCGCCGACCCTGGCGAGGTCGGTCATGCGCAGTTGGTCCAGCCAGAGGACGAGCTCGGTCACGTCGATCTCCATGTCCGGACCCGTGGCCCGAGAAGAACCGCCATTCTCGCCGCGCCGGGCGGGGGTGACAAGCCGCAGCGCGGGATCCGGGACGTAACCATTCATGCCGGGCGGATTGCCGCGGGTAAACTCGCCGCTGGCGACTGCGCGTGTTCCGCGCTGCCGGCTTGCAACGGATCGAGGAGACGGGATTGAACGGCGACGGACACCGGACGGTTTTCTTCATTTCGGACTCCACCGGCATCACGGCGGAGACCATCGGCAATTCGATCCTGGCCCAGTTCGAAGGCGTCACCTTCGCGGGTCACCGCATTGCCTTTGTCGACACGCCCGACAAGGCGCGCGCCGCGGCGCTGCGGATCAAGACCGCGTATGCACAGAACGCGGAGCGCCCGATCGTCGTCAATACCGTGGTCGACCCCCAGTTGTGCGAGATCATTGCCGAGTCGGGGGCGCTGATGATCGACGTGATGGCGCCGTTCATCGGCACCCTGGAGCTCGAACTCGGTACGCGCCGTTCGGGTGCGGTCAATCGCGCGCACGGCATGGTGAATTTCAACGAGTACGAGGCGCGCATCGACGCCACCAATTACGCGTTGGCCCACGACGACGGCGTCAACATCGACTACAGCCAGGCCGACGTGGTGTTGGTCGGCGTGTCGCGGGTCGGCAAGACGCCGACATGCCTGTACATGGCGCTCCATTACGGCGTGAAATCCGCGAATTACCCCCTGACCGACGAGGACCTCGAACACGACCGGCTCCCGAAGCTTCTGGAACCGTGCCGTGATCGCCTGTACGGCCTTACCATCGAACCCGTGCGCCTGGCGCAGGTCCGCGAAGCAAGGCGGCCAGGCAGTGCCTACGCGAAGCTCGACCGCTGCAAGCGCGAACTCGCGATCGCCGACCAGATTTTCCGCGCCGAGAACATCCCGTCACTCAACACCACGCACACATCGATCGAGGAAATCGGCAGCAAGATCATGGCGCATCTTGGCATCGAGCGTCACATGTTCTGAGGCAAAGCATCCCTTCGGCACGAAGGGCGGAGCGACTACGACCGACCTGATCGGCCGTGAACGGCGTTGGCCGGCCCGCAGGGCGAGCGCCAAGGATGGCGCGAGTAAACGAACGCGTGCGCAGTGCGACCGCGAAGCGGCGGAGGGATGCCGGGCAGCACTGGATCAGCGCTTCGCGTCCCGGCCGGTTGCCTTGCGCACCGGCAATGGCACGTTGCAGATGTCGATCCTGCCGGCCTTGTGGAGATACCAGGCGTCCGACCGGTTGCGGCGCGATTCGACCAGTGCGGTGAAGGTCGGTGTGTCGGTGCGCAGCACTTCGAGGTGCATGCGTTCGGATGCTGGAAGGTCGGACGCCAGGCGCACGCGCAGGATTTTCGTCTGGTGCGCGGGATCCTTGTAGAAACCCATGGGCCCGTAGCCGCGCGGTAGCGCCGCAAGGTACTGCATGCCTTGCACCACGCGGCCGACCAGGGCGATGTTGCGGTCGAGCTGGCGCGGCGCCTGGCCGATCACGGCGTATAGTTCGGTACCGGGGCCGGAATCCGGGGCGTTGTCGCGGCCCGCGCCGACCATGCCGTAACAGTGCACCAGCCAGGTCTTGCCGGTCTGCGGGTCGCGCGCCATCGGGAAACCGTTGCTGAAACCGACTTCGGGTGCATACACGTCGCCGTCGGGCAGCTTCGTGAAAGGCAGATCGGGCGTGATGTCGCGTTCGAATTCCGGCGCGATCGTTGCACCCGCTTTGCCGAGCGAGCGCGGCGGATGCGCGGGATGTTCCGTTTCGGCCGCGGGATCGCCCCATTGCGTCACGAAGCCGTCCTGCACGCGCAGGATCGCGAGACCGTCCCAGTAGTGTTCGTGCGCCAGCGTACGGATGTTGGTTGCGTGCAACGGCGCGTACGCGGGGTCGAGTTCGATCACGACCCGGCCCTGCGGCAAATCCATGTACAGCGTGTCGCGTGGGTCCAGCGGTCGCCAGTCGGAGGGTTTCGATGCATCCAGCACCTGTTGCATGGTCGGCGCCGGCTGCGAAGCGGGCGTGTCGGCGGCCTGCGCGACGACTGCGAATCCCGCACCGAGAACCGCGGCGAACAGGCCGTTGCGGTATGCGTGCAGCACACTGATCGATGGCATCTGCCCCTCCGCCCCGCTATCGGAATGCGCCACGATAGCAAAGTGCGGCGGGTGGTGCGGCGAAGGCGGGATGTTGGCGCGATCGCTACTTGACCGGCATTCCCGGTTTTGCGCCGGGGTCCGCGTCAAGCAAAAACAATGCGTTGCCGCCGGTTCCTGCGGAAAGAATCATGCCTTCGCTGACGCCGAAGCGCATCTTGCGCGGCGCGAGGTTGGCGATGAACACGACGTTTCGGCCCACCAGCTTTTCCGGTTCCGGGTACGCGGCCTTGATGCCCGAAAAAATCTGGCGCCTGCCGAGTTCCCCGGCGTCGAGTTCGAACCGCAGCAGCTTGTCGGAGCCTTCCACGAATTCGCAGACGTCCACCCTGGCGACGCGCAGGTCGAGCTTGGCGAAATCGTCGATGGAGACAACATCGGGACCCGGGACTCGGGACTCGGGACTCGGCGCAGTGGGACCGGGGACCGGGGACTGGGGATCCGCGGATGCCGACGGTCGTGCTTTTGAGCCCTCCCCTTCAAGGGGAGGGTTGGGTGGGGATGGGGTTTGGTTCATGTGCAGCGATTCCTTCGAGGCTTCGATCATGGCGGCGATCTGCTTGGGGTCGATGCGGGTCGCCAGCGCCTTGAACGGCTCGATCGCGTGGCCGAGCAAGGGTGTGCGTGCGGCATCGAAATGCGTTGGCGCGTCATCGAGGAAAGCGAATGCGCGCGCGGCCGTGGCCGGCACTGCGGGTGCGAGCCAGATGGCCAACAGCCGGAAATAATTGAGCGCAAGCGTCAGCACGACGTGCAGTTCGGCGCGGCGGGCTTCGTCCCTGGCCAGGACCCACGGCGCGTGTTCCGCGACGTAGGCGTTGGCCTCGTCGGCGACCTCGACGATGGCGCGCATCGCCGCGGCGTAGTCGCGCGATTCGTAGAGGGCGGCGCAGGTTTCGAGCTTTCGCGCAGCCGCGTCGTAACGGTCACGCTCGGCTTGCGGCAACGCCTCCGCGAGCTTGCCGCCGAACAACTTGTGCACGAAACCCGCGCAGCGGCTCGCGATGTTGACCCACTTGCCGACGAGGTGCGAGTTGACCCGTTCCTCGAACGCCTTCAGGTCCAGGTCGATGTCGGTCAGCGAAGGCCCGAGCATTGCGGCAAGGTAGTAGCGCAAATAGTCGGCATCGAGATGGTCGAGATACGTGCGTGCGTTGACGAAGGTGCCGCGCGACTTCGACATCTTTGCGCCGTCCACGGTCAGGAAACCGTGCACGTTCACCGCGGTCGGCATCCGCAGCCCCGCCCCATGCAGCATCGCGGGCCAGAACAGCGTGTGGAAATAGATGATGTCCTTGCCAATGAAATGGACCATCTCCGTATCGGTGCCGCGGCGCGTGAAGCGGTCGAAGTCGGAAGCGGTCAATCCTGCCTTGCGACCGCTTTCGCACAGTTCCCTGAACGCCGCGAGATAACCGACCGGCGCGTCCACCCATACGTAGAAATACTTCCCGGGCTGCCCGGGAATCTCGAAGCCGAAGTACGGCGCGTCGCGTGATACGTCCCAACTGCGCAGCCCGTCGGCGAACCATTCCTTGAGCTTGTTGACGACTTCCGATTGCAGCCCGCCGGCGGTGCGGCGTTCCTCCAGCCACGCTTCCAGCAGCGTCTGGAAGTCGGCCAGCTTCACGAAGAAGTGCAGCGATTCCTTCTCGACCGGCTTGGCGCCGGACACCACCGAGTACGGTTCGATCAGGTCGATCGGGTTGTAGGTGCTGCCGCACACTTCGCAGGCATCGCCGTACTGGTCCTTCGCGTGGCAGACCGGACATTCGCCCTTGATGAAACGGTCGGGCAGAAACATCTCCCGCTCGGGATCGAACAACTGCCTGACCGGCTTCGATTCGACGTGCCCGTTGGCTTCCAGCGCGCGCCAGATCGCGTAGGTCAGCTCGCGATTGGTATCGGTGTGGGTGCTCGAATAGTGGTCGTAGTCGACACCGAAATCGCGCAGGTCCGAGGTATGCTCCTGCCACACCCCCTCGATCAGCGCCTCCGGCGTGACGCCTTCCTTTTCCGCGCGCAGCATGATCGAGGTGCCGTGCGAGTCGTCGGCGCAGACGTAATGCACCGTGTGCCCGGCCATCCGCATCGCGCGGACCCAGATGTCGCTCTGCACGTGCTCGACGACATGGCCCAGGTGGATGCGGCCGTTCGCATACGGCAGGGCGCTGGTGACAAGGATTTCGCGGGGCATTGCTCGGGTTTGCGGATGCAAGACAATCGCGGATTATCGCATGCCGCGATAATTCCCTCTCCCTCCGGGAGAGGGTGGCCGAAGGTCGGGTGAGGGAACACCGTCGCGCAACGCTCCAGTCCTGGTTCCGCGCGTTCCTGCAATGTGTCGTAGGTTGGGCTGAGCTTGTGAAGCCCAACAGCGTCGGCCATTGGCGTTGGGCTTCCGCCGATAGAGCCGGCGTCAACCCAACCTGCGGGAACAGATCGCGTTTACCAAACGAGAGCGTCGTAGGTTGGGCTGAGCTTGCGAAGCCCGACACGATCGGCCATTGGCGTTGGGCTTCCGCCGATGGAGCCGGCGTGAGCCCAACCTGCGCGTGTCACCACCCCATGTAATGCCCGCCGTTGACGGCGAGATTCGCGCCGGTGACCCAGGCGGCCTTGTCGTCGAGGAAGAACGCGACGGCGTAGGCGATTTCGTCGGGATCGCCGAGGCGTCCCAGGGGAATCTGCGCGACGATCTTGGCGCGGACTTCCTCGGGCACGGCCATCACCATGTCGGTGCCGATGTAGCCGGGCGAGACGGTGTTGACGGTGATGCCGAATTTGGCGTTTTCCTGCGCGAGCGAAATCGTGAAGCCGTGCATGCCGGCTTTGGCGGCGGCGTAGTTGGCCTGGCCGTACTGGCCCTTCTGGCCGTTGATCGAACTGATCTGGATGATCCGGCCCCACTTGCGCGCACGCATCCCTTCGATCACGGGACGGGTGACGTTGAAGCACGCGTTGAGGTTGGTATTCACCACGTCGGCCCACTGCTCGTAGCTCATCTTGTGGAAGGTGGTGTCGCGGGTGATGCCGGCGTTGTTGACGAGGATGTCGATGGGCCCGAGGTTCTGTTCGACTTCGCGCACCATTTGTGCGCACGCCTGTGGGTCGGATACGTCGCCTTTCACGGTCAGCACGTCGATGCCTTCGCCGGCCAGCTTTTCCTTCCAGGCCCTGGTCTTCTCCTCGTTGCGGTAGTTGGTCGCGACCTTGTGGCCCATTTTTGCCAGCCGGCGGACGATCGCGGTACCGATGCCGCCGGTACCCCCCGTTACCAGTGCCACGCGTGCGCTCATGACGGCTCCTTATCCGGTGGTGGTGGACCCCATCCTACCCTTTGGCACGGCTTTCGGCGAATGCCTGCGCGGGCTTCGCGGAATGTCTGCCGTGCAGGGGCGCGAGATCGAGATTGTCCGCGGCGATCCGCAGCATCGCGTTCGGGTTGTCTGCGTTCGGAACCGGCTGGCCCAGGAACCGCAACGCGCGGGCGAGCATCGCGCACGGATCGTCCGTGTCTGCGCGTGGCGCGTCGGTGGACTTGGAAAGCTTGCGGCCTTCCGCACCGACCGCGAGCGGCACGTGCAGGTAAGCCGGTGTCGGCAGGCCCAGCAGGCGTTGCAGGAGGATCTGGCGGGGCGTGGATTCGAGCAGGTCGCAGCCACGCACCACTTCGGTGATCCCCTGGAATGCGTCATCCACCACGCAGGCAAGCTGGTAACTCCACAGGCCGTCGGCCCGGCGCAATACGAAGTCGCCGACCTCATCGCGCACGTTCTGGCATTGCCTGCCTTGCAGGTCGTCATCGAACTCGATTTCCGCATCGGGTACACGCAGGCGCCATGCCGGTGCGCGGTCCGGGCGGCGCGGTGCAAGGCAGCGTCCGTCGCGGTGGACCCGGCCTGCCGCGTCGAGATCGGCGCGGCTGCACCAGCACGCGAACGCATGGCCGTCCTGCTTGAGTCGCTGGAGCGCCGCGGCGTAGGCGTCGCTGCGCCGTGACTGGTACAGCGTCGGCGCGCCGGCGTGCAGGCCGAACCGGTCCAGCGCCGCAAGGATTGATTGCGCCGAGCCCTCGACTTCGCGTGGTGGATCGATGTCCTCGACGCGGACCAACCAGCCGCCGCCTTGTTGACGCGCGCGCAGCCAGCCCGCCAGTGCGGCAACCAGCGATCCGAAATGCAGATCGCCGGTCGGCGAAGGTGCGAAACGCCCGCGGTATTCCAAGGAGCCTCCTTTGCGTGGCTGGGGGTGGCCGCTAGTATGCGGCGAGGCTGGCTGTCGATGCGCCGGCCGGATTATGCCGTGCGCCGTGCCAACGGCCGGGAACCATACCCTGGGGGTGCAATCGATGAATGCTGTGTCCGGCTTGCTCAAGCAACGCGAACTGACCATCCGCGGCGTCATCATCGGCATCGCGATCACGATCGTGTTCACCGCCGCCAACGTGTTTTTCGGGTTGAAGGCGGGCCTGACCTTCTCGACCTCGATCCCGGCCGCGGTGATCTCGATGGCGATCCTGAAGGCCATGCGGGACGCCACGATCCAGGAAAACAACATCGTGCAGACGATCGCCTCGGCGGCCGGCACGCTGTCGGCGATCATCTTCGTGTTGCCCGGCCTGGTGATCGTCGGCTACTGGACCGGGTTTCCGTTCTGGATTTCGGCCGGCATCTGCGCGACGGGCGGCATCCTCGGCGTGATGTACACCATCCCGCTGCGGCGCGCGCTGGTCACCGATTCCGACCTGCCTTACCCGGAAGGCGTGGCCTGCGCGGAAGTGTTGAAAGTCGGCAGCGCCGGATCCGAGGACATCGGCCGGATGGGCGAGGCGGAGTCGGTGCCGGTCGCCGCCGAAGGCCGGGGTGACGAGAGCCCTGATCCGGCCGCGGCCGCGGAGGCCAGCAGCGCGGGCCTGAAAGCCGTGGTGTGGGGATCGATCGTGTCGGCGGTCTTCTACGTGATCGTGCAGACGCGGGTGTTCGCCAGCAGCGTCTCGGATTATTTCCGGGTCGGCGGTGACAGGGGAGGTGCAACCGGCTTCAATTTCGGACTGTCGTTTGCGTTGTTCGCGATCGGCCACCTGGTCGGCCTTTGGGTTGGTATCGCGATGCTGGTTGGCGCCGCGATCGGCTGGGCGTGGGCGGTACCGTATTTCACCCACCTGCACTGGGCCGCAGGCGACGCGGCCAGCGTGGCGCAAGCCGGATGGAGCAACTACGTCCGCTTCATCGGCGCGGGCACCATCGGCGTGGCCGCGATCTGGACGTTGGCGAAACTGGTGAAGCCACTGATCAGCGGGCTCGCCGGCGCCATGCGTGCCTCGCGGGCGCGCAAGACGGGCACGCTGGACACGCTGCCGCGCACCGAGCACGACATGCCGATCGGCCTGGTGGGTTTGATATCGCTGATCTGCCTGATTCCGATCGCGTACCTGCTGTGGCATTTCGCGGTCAACAACGGCCTCGGCGACGCGACCGCGACGCTGGTGATCGGCGGCGTGGTCTTCGTGGTGCTGTTGAGTTTCGTGGTCTCGGCGGTGTGCGGCTACATGGCGGGCCTGATCGGTTCCTCCAACAGCCCGCTGTCGGGTGTCGGGATCCTGGTGGTCGTGATCGCGGCGCTGTTGCTCGTGATCGGCGTCAAGCCATTCCTGCCGCCGGGCGCCGACAAGGCGCTGGTCGGGTTCGCGCTGTTCATCACGTCGATCGTGTTCGCGGTGGCGTCGATCGCCAACAACAATCTTCAGGATTTGAAGACCGGGCAACTGGTGGACGCCACGCCTGCCCTGCAGCAGTGGGCGCTGGTGATCGGGGTGCTGGTCGGTGCGGTGGTGATCCCGCCGGTGATGGATCTCCTGCAACACACCTATGGATTCCTCGGCGCGCCCGGCGCCGATCCCGCGCGCGCGCTGCCGGCGCCGCAAGCCGGGCTGATTTCGGCCCTTGCCGAGGGCGTGATCACCGGCGACGTCCCGTGGGACATGATCGGACTCGGCGCCGGCATCGGCGTGGCGATCATCCTCCTCGACGAAATGCTGGGCCTCGCGAAAAAAGGTCCCCGGCTGCCGCCACTGGCGGTCGGCCTCGGCATCTACCTGCCGACGGCGACCACATTGATGGTGGTGGTCGGCGCGCTGGTGGGCGCCTGGTTCGACCGGCGCGCGGGGCGCCGCCCGGCCGGGCAAGCCGATGCAACCCGCCAGCTCGGGGTTTTGCTCGCATCGGGCCTGATTGTCGGTGAAAGCCTGCTCGCGGTCGTGTTTGCGGGGATCGTCGGCCTGAGCGGCGAGCAGTCGCCGATCGCTGTGGTGGGCAAGGCGTTCGAAACGCCCTCGATTATCCTTGGCGGGGTGGTGTTCGCCGTGACGGTGGTGGTCCTGTACCGCTGGATCATGAAGATGGGCCGCGCCACGGCTTGAGAAAACGCGATCGCGCCACCAGTTCCGCAAGTTGAAACCTTCTTGGGAGCGAGCCCGCTCGCGGCCATCGCCTGCATGTAGGAGCGAGCGTGCTCGCGACCATCGCCCGCATGTAGGAGCGAGCGTGCTCGCGACGATCGCCTGCACGCAGGCTCCTACAATCTCGCCAAAGTCACCAAATCACCGCCAAACCGGATACAGCATGACTACCACCACCGAAACCCGCCCGTTCGAAGCCGAAGTCGCACAGGTCCTGCGCCTGGTGACGCATTCGCTGTATTCGCACAAGGATATCTTCCTGCGCGAACTGGTCTCCAACGCCTCCGATGCCTGCGACAAGCTGCGCTTCGAGGCGATCGGCAAGCCGGAATTGATCGGTGACGACAGCGAGTTGCATATCGAGATCGGGTTCGACAAGGACGCGCACACGATCACCGTGCACGACAATGGCATCGGCATGAGCCGCGACGAAGTGGTCGCAAACCTCGGTTCGATCGCGAGTTCCGGTACCCGCCGATTCCTGGAGTCGCTGTCGGGCGAGCAACAGGCCGATGCGCGCCTGATCGGCCAGTTCGGGGTCGGCTTCTATTCGGGGTTCGTGGTGGCCGACAAGGTCACGGTGCTGACCCGTCGTGCGGGCGCCGAGGCCGCGGACGGCGTGCGCTGGGAAAGCGATGGCCAGGGCGAGTATTCGCTCGCGGACGAGGAGATTTCCGCGCGTGGCACCAGCGTGATCCTGCACCTCAAGGATGACGAAAACGAGTTCCTCGACAACTGGAAGCTGCGCGACCTGATCCGCAAGTATTCCGACCACGTCGCCTTCCCGATCCGGATGAGGAAGGTCAAGGACGGCAAGCCGACCGACGAGTGGGAAACCGTCAACGACGCTTCGGCGCTGTGGGCGAAGCCGAAATCGGAAATCACCGACGACGACTACAAAGCGTTCTACAAGTCGCTGGGGCACGACTTCAACGATCCGCTGGCGTGGACGCACAACCGCGTCGAGGGCCGCCAGAGCTTCACCACGCTGCTGTACATCCCCGCGCAGCCGCCGTTCGACCTGATGATGGGCGCGCGCGACGAGCGCAAGGGCGTCAAGCTCTACATCAAGCGCGTCTTCATCATGGATGCGGCCGAGGAATTGCTGCCGAACTACCTGCGCTTCGTGCGCGGGGTGGTCGATGCCGACGACCTGCCACTCAACGTCAGCCGCGAAATCCTGCAGCACAACCGCCAGATCGACCACATCAAGTCCGCGTGCGTCAAACGCGTGCTGGATCTGGTCGAGAAACTCGCATCGAGCGAGCCGGGCAAGTTCAAGACCTTCTGCAGGGCGTTCGGCAACACCCTGAAGGAAGGCATCGTCGAGGATCCCTCCAATCGCGAACGCATCGCCAGGTTGCTGCGCTTTGCTTCAACGAAAAGCGAAGGCGCCGAACAGGACGTGTCGCTGGACGATTATCTCGCGCGGATGAAGCCGGGCCAGGACGCGATCTGGTTCGTCACGGCGGACAGCTACAGGGCCGCCGCCGGCAGTCCGCAACTCGAAGCCTTCAGAGCGAAAGGCATCGAGGTGCTGCTGATGTTCGATCGCGTCGACGAGTGGGTCATGGGGCAGTTCACCGAGTACGAAGGCAAGCCGTTGCGCAACGTCGCCAAGGGCGAGCTGCCGCTCGACGAGGCCGACAAGAAGAAGCAGGAGGAGGTCGCGAAAGAGGCCGAGCCGCTGGTCGCGAAGCTGAAGGAATTGCTGGGCGAGCGCGTTTCCGATGTCAAGGTGTCCGCGCGCCTGACCGATTCGCCTTCCTGCCTCGCGTTGTCGGATTACGAGCTCGCGCCGCATCTTGCGCGGCTGTTGCGCGAGGCCGGTCAGGAGGTACCGGACTCCAAACCGACGCTCGAGGTCAATCCCGCGCACCCGCTGGTCCAGCGCGTCCAGTCGGAAACCGATGAGGCGAAGGCGAAGGACCTGGCGATGCTGTTGCTGGAGCAGGCCGAAATCACCGCCGGCGCGCAGTTGCCTGACCCGGCGGCGTTCGTGCAGCGGATGAATCGGCTTTTGGCGACCCCGAAGTGAGCGGCGTGAAGCGGTCGCCTGCACGCAGGCTCCTACGGCTGGGTTTTCCACGGTTGGGTTGTAGGAGCGCGCGTGCGCGCGACCGGTTCGCGATGCCTCTTCACGCATGAACGAGCAAACACCGGTGCGCCTCGACGCCTGGCTCTGGGCCGCGCGGTGCTTCAAGACCCGCGCGCTGGCGAAGCAGGCGATCGAGCGCGGGCGCGTGACGATGGCCGGCGCGACCTGCAAGTGCTCGCACGATGTGAAGGTTGGCGTCGCGTTGCGCATCGTGCGGGGCGAAGAAGTGTTCGAAGTCGAGGTGACGGGGCTTGCCGCCAAACGCGGCTCGGCTGCCCTGGCGCAAACGCTGTACCGCGAATCCGATTCGTCCATCAAGGCGCGTGAAACCGCCCGCGCGCAACGTCGCGCCGAGCGCGCCGGTTATCAGGCGCCGCAGAAGCGGCCGGACAAACGCGCGCGGCGGCTGATCCGCGCGCTCGGCGACATAGACAGCCTGTAGGGCAGACATTGTCCGCCGGCCATCGCGCATGATGTGCACCGGACGAACCCGATCGCTCATTCGATCGCCGCGGCAGGCCATGCCCCTATGGCGGGGTCGAATCCGTTGTCGCGGAGCCGATCGCCCTTGCGTGCCGCGCCTGCCACGCATACAGCGGGAGGCCGAGCGACAGCAGCACCAGATTCCAGAACACCGCGTCCTTGCCGGCACCGACTACGGCCCACAGGCAGAAGCCGAACGCGGCAACGGCCAGCAGCAGGTTGCGTGCGCGTAACGGTCGTCCGCTGCGACGCGCCAGCACCACGTCGGCGATCGTGCAGAACAGGTAGCAGACGACATTGCCCAGCGTGGTCAGCAGCACCATGAAGGTGAACATCGCGACCATGCCGCGGCTGTAGTTGGCCAACACCATCAGGCTGTTGATGACGCCTGCGACCAGCAGCGCCGGCACCGGCGTCCCGCGCCCGGATTCACGCGCGAAAAACCTGGGGAACAATCCATCCTTCGCGACCGCCTGCGGGAATTGCCCGGCGATCAACGTCCAGCCGTTCAAGGCACCGAAACAGGAGATCGCCGCGGCGCCCGCGATCAGCCAGCTCGCCCAGGCACCCCAGAGCAGTCGTCCCGCGTCGGCGAATGGCGCCTGCGATTGCGCAAGTTCCGAAGCGGGCAGCAGGCCCATCACCACGGCAGTGCATGCGATGTAGAGTACCGCCGCGATCGCGGTTCCCAGCAGCGTGGCGCGCGGAATGGTCTTGCCGGGTTCGCGCACGTGACCGGCGGGAATGGTGGCGCATTCCACGCCGATGAACGCGAACAGCGTGGCGGCGACGCAGATGTTGATCGCGCCCAGCGGCGAGCCCGCATGCGGCCCGGGGGCCAGCAACTGCGGATCGAAGCGCGTGAACCCGAACAACGCCAACGCCACCAGTGGCAGGATCTTCAGGACCGTTGTCGCGAGTTGCAGGCGCCCCGCGCTGCGGATGCCGGCGATGTTGACCGCGATCAACACCCAGACCGCCGCCATCGCGGTCAGCGCCCCGTACAGGGGATGCGCGCCGAGCGCAGGAACGAACGCAGACATGTAGCTGGCGAATGCGACCGCGATGGTCGCATTGCCGCCAACCAGCGCAATCCAGTACACCCACGCCACCAGGAACCCGACGCAATTGCCGAAGGCTTCCCGGCTGTAGGCATACGGACCGCCGGCACGCGGTTCGCGTTTCGCCAATCGGAAAAACACTCCGGCCAGCAGCAGCGCGCCGACTGCGCTGATCACCCAGCCGACCAGACTGTAGCCGCCGTAGGGCGCCAGCGAAGCCGGCAGCAGGAACACGCCCGAGCCGATCATGTTGCCCAGCACCAATGCGGTGGCAGTGGCCAGGCCGATCTGGCGTTTCGACACGTTCATGCGCAAGCCCCGCGCGCCGGCTGGCGGTGCCGGGAGTCTATACGCGTGGCCACGCGAATGGGACGGCTGCGCGATGGCGCTCGCGCGGCCGGGATGCGTGTGGGCCCGGATGGATTGCGGCCCGACCCGCGGCGCGTCGATCGTCGCTAAACTGCACGGCACGTGGACTGGGCCCGGCTCGTGCGTGCCGATGCCATGACGGCGCGTGCTTGCGCATGCCCTGCGCACCGTCGAAACTAGCGCAGCGACAGCGTGGGGAAGATGATGGCGGTTTTCGATCTCTTCAAACGGCTGGTAAGCCAGGACACGGGTACGGGCGAACGCCGCGCGGACGACAGGGTGCGTGCCACACTCGGCGCGCGGGTTCTGGTCGTCGACGATTCCGCCACGATCCGCGCCGTGCTCGGCAAGATGCTGATGCAGGACGGCTACGAAGTCCTGAAGGCAGCCGATGGTGAAACTGCGGTCGAGATGGCGCAGTCGCAATTTCCGGACCTGATTTTCCTCGACATCGTGTTGCCGGGGATATCGGGTTTCGCGGTGCTGCGGTCGCTGCGGCGCGACACACGCACGCGCACCACCCCGATTGTCATGATGAGCGGCAACCAGCAGGCCACCGAGCAGTTCTACGTGCAGCGTTTCGGCGCTGACGGGTTCGTCAAGAAGCCGTTCGGGCGGGTCGAGGTGTTCCAGGCCGTCCGCTCGCTCGTCCAGGCGGGACGGATGCCCGCGCGGGAGATCATGCCCGCGCCGCCGGCCGGAATCCCCGAGGACATGTCACCCGAGGAATGGGCGGCGATCCCCGACGTCGCGATGCCGGATGACGACCATGTCGCGTCGGGGCCGGCTTTGCCCGGGAAAGCCCCACTGGCACAGGCGCCCGCCACGGACGTGCAGGCGTCGCCATCCACGGGATCGCCTGTCCCCGAGGTCGACCCGACCCCATCACCCGTGGCGGCAACGGATCGCCCCGCGAGCCGGCGCGATACCGCGTTTGCGGGGGCGGCGTTCAGCATGGCGATGCGACCGACCGTGGTGACCGGTGTGCGTGCCACGGCGGGTCCCAGGATTACCGTCCACGTCGCGCGACCGCACGAAACCGTCGCGGGCGCCGCAGGTGCTTCGACCGATGGGCGGGTGGCGCGTGGCGGCAAGGGCGAAGAGGCCTGAGGCCCGCGTTGTTCACGGGGCGGTCTTGCCGCAGCTCGGACCGAGCCACTTGCCCGAAGATTCGCCTTCCATCACGAACTGTCCGCCCATTGCCGGGTTGTTGCCTTCCATCCGGACGGTGCCGGTGTAGGTCTTGCCGTCCGACGCCATGCTGCCATCGACCTTGCCGTGCATGGTCTGGCCGTCACTGTCGCAGGTGAACTCGGCATGGAAGTGCTCGCCGGAGCGGTTCCACTTGGTGGTGCGGCAGGACTTGTCGCCGCTGAAGTCGGGATGCGCGTCCTTGGCGGCTTCCTCGGGCGTCAGGCATTGCTTGAAGGTGCGCGGCGCAGTCAGGTCCGGCACCTTGATGCCGTGTGCTTCCATTTGTTGCCGGACGGCGGGCGGGATCTGGATACCGCCTTGGGTGAAGTGCATGCCGGTGGTGACTTCCCAAAGCCCGGGCGTGCGATGGGTGGGCGCGGCGGCGGTTGCGGACAACGTGGCGGCGGCGATGGCGACGACAACGACGAACTTGCGCATGGTGGCTCCCCTTGCACGGCCTGGCGTGAGCATAAGCGAGCCAGCGAGTGGTCGCCAGTCCCGGGTGGGAGCCGCTAAGCTCGCCGCAATGTCGACCGGAGGGACATCGTTTGCGAACCATCGCCATCACCCGAGCGGTCAGCCGCTCCATTGACCTTTGCGAACTGAGCTACCTGCATCGGCGTCCGATCGACCTCGCGCTCGCGCGCAGGCAGCATGCCGCCTGTGAAAAGGCGATGCGCGCAGCCGGATGCGAGGTGCGTCAATTGCCGGAACAGCCGGACTGGCCCGATTCGGTGTTCGTCGAGGACACCGCGATCGTCCTCGACGAGGTTGCGGTGGCCATGCGGCCGGGTGCGCCGTCACGGCGCGAGGAAGTGGGGAGCGTCGCGGATGTCCTGGCGGAATTTCGCGAAGTGCGGCGCATCGAGTCGCCCGCGACGCTGGACGGCGGCGATGTGCTGCGGCTCGGCAAGCTGGTTTGCGTCGGCATGTCGGCGCGCAGCAATTCCGATGGCGCCGCGCAGCTCGGGCGCCTGCTTGCGCCATTCGGATATCGGGTCGAAGGGGTGCCTTTGCGAGGTTGCCTGCATCTCAAGAGCGCGGTCACGCAGGTTGCGGAGGACCTGTTGTTGGTGAATCCGGAGCGGGTCGAACCGGCGCGATTCGGGGGTTGGCGCAGCATCGCCGTCGATCCGGCCGAAGCCGACGCCGCCAACGCATTGAAGATCGGCGAGCGCGTGATCCTGTCCGCGAGTGGACCGCGCACGGCGGCACGTTTGCGGCAGGCGGGGATCGACGTGTCCACCGTGGCAATGTCCGAAATGGAAAAGGCCGAAGGCGCCGTTACCTGTTGCAGCTTGATTTTCGAAATTTGAACCCACGAAGAGTCTGCCCGGTACTACCGGGGAGAGAGTGGCGGGTTGATGGTTGCTGGGTGTTGGTCGGTTGTGCAGACGACGTGCAATCCCTCCCCTTCAAGGGGAGGGCTGGGTGGGGATGGGTTGGCAGTTGCGTTGAGTGATGGTCAGAAACCCATCCCCCTCCCAGCCTCCCCCTTGAAGGGGAGGAGCAGGCCGGGCAAGACGACACCTACAACAACGACCGCAAGCGATAGAGGATATCCAATGCCTGGCGCGGCGCGAGCGAATCGGGGTCGATCTCGCGCAAGGCATCGGCAAGCGCGGCAAGTTTCGGGTCGGGCCTGGTCGCGAACAGGTCCGTTTGCGGCGACGCGCCCGCGCCGCCGTCTCGCGCGCTTGCCGGGCTGGCGCGATGCTCGTGGCTTTCGAGTGCCGCCAGCGTTTGCGTTGCGTCCGCGATCACGGCTTTCGGCAATCCAGCCAACGCCGCCACCTGCAGGCCGAAGCTGCGGTTGGCGGGACCGTCCTTGACCGCGTGCAGGAATACCAGTTGCTCGCCCTGTTTGGCGTCGTGGTATTCGACCGCGTCCAGATGCACGTTGGCGATGCTGTCGAACAGCGAAGCCAGTTCGGTCAACTCGAAGTAGTGCGTCGCGAACAACGTGAAGGCGCGATTGACCGTGGCCAGGTGCACCGCCGCGGCGCGCGCCAGCGCGAGGCCATCGTAGGTGCTGGTCCCGCGCCCGACCTCGTCCATCAGCACCAGCGATTGCGCGGTCGCGTTGTGCAGGATGTTGGCGGTCTCGGACATCTCGACCATGAAGGTCGATTGTCCGCGTGCAAGGTCGTCGCCCGCGCCGATACGGGTAAAGATGCGGTCGATCGGGCCGAGTGTCGCGCTCGCCGCGGGCACGTAGCTGCCGATGTGCGCCAGCAGCACGATCAGCGCGTTCTGGCGCATGTACGTCGATTTGCCGCCCATGTTGGGGCCGGTGATCACCAGCATCCGGCGGGTGTCGTCGAGTGCAAGGTCATTCGGCTCGAACGGTTCGTCGCGCACGGCTTCCACCACCGGATGCCGGCCGCGCTCGATCACGATGCACGGTTCCGCGACCAGTCGCGGGCTGACCCAGCCGAGCGCTGCCGCGCGTTCGGCCAGCGCCGCCAGCACGTCGAGTTCGGCCAGCGCGTTCGCGGCCTGTTTCAGGGGCTCGAGCTTTTCGATCAGCGCGTCGAGCACGCCGTCATACAGCGCGCGCTCGCGCATCAGTGCGCGTTCCTTCGCCGACAGTACCTTGTCCTCGAACGCCTTCAGCTCTTCGGTGATGTAGCGCTCGGCGTTCTTGGTGGTCTGGCGGCGGGTGTAGTGCGCGGGCGCCTTGTCGGCCTGCGCCTTGCCGAATTCGATGTAGTAGCCGTGCACGCGGTTGTAGCCGACCTTGAGCGTCGCGATGCCGGTGGCCGCGCGCTCGCGTTGTTCCAGTTCGACCAGATACTGGTCGGCGTGCGTCGAAAGCTGGCGCAGCTCGTCGAGTTCGGCATCGTAACCGTCGGCGATCGCTCCGCCTTCGCGGAGCAGGGCGGGCGGGCGCTCGACGATCGCGGCGGTGAGCAGGTGAACGCTGTCGGCGTGTTCGCCGACACTCTCGAGCAACAGGCCCACCAACGGCGAATCGAGTGAAGCCAGCGTGTCCTTCAACCCCGGCGCCGCAGCCAACCCATCGCGCAGGGTGGCGAGGTCGCGCGGGCGGGCGCTGCGCAAGGCGACACGCGCGAGAATCCGTTCGAGGTCGCCGATTGCCCGCAGGCGCGCGCGCAGTGATTCCAGCACTCCGCCATCGGCCAGCGCGCCCAGAGCCTGGTGCCGCAGGCGCAGCGTCGTGTGGTCTCGCAACGGGCGGTGCAGCCAGCGCCGCAACGCGCGTGCACCCATCGGCGTGATGGTCGAATCGAGCACGCCCAGCAGGGTGTAGCGCGTGTCGCCCGACGGATGCGTGTCGAGTTCCAGGTTGCGGCGCGTGGCCGCGTCCATCGCCACGGTTTCGTCCGCGCTCTCGACCGCGAGTCCGGTCAGGTGCGGCAGCGCGGCCTTCTGGGTTTCTTCGAGATAGCCGAGCAGGCAACCGGCCGCCGCGACCGCCAGCGGCACACTGTCGGCACCGAAGCCGGAAAGATCGCGGGTGCCGAAGAAACGCGTCAGTTCGCGCCGTGCGCTGGTGCCGTCGAAGTGCCAAGGCGGGCGCGTGCGCAGGCCGCTCAGCGACGCGACCGCCTGCGGCCACTCGACATCTTCGCCGACCAGCGTCTCCGCGGGCGCGAGGCGCGCCAGTTCGGCGGCCAGTGCGTCGGCATCGGCGACCTCACTGAGCAGGAACCGCCCGCCCGCGAGATCCACCCAGGCCAGCCCGTAGCCCGAAGCGCCGGCGGCGATCGCCAGCAACAGGTTGTCGCGTCGCGCGGGCAACAGGGCCTCGTCGGTGAGCGTGCCCGGGGTGACCACGCGCACGACCTTGCGCTCCATTGGGCCCTTGCCAGTCGGATCACCAATCTGCTCACAGATCGCGGCCGATTCGCCTGCGCGCACCAATTTGGCAAGGTACGACTCGATCGCGTGATACGGCACGCCCGCCATCGGGATCGGCGCCCCGGCCGATTCGCCGCGCTGGGTCAACGTGATATCGAGCAGGCGCGCGGCCTTGCGCGCATCGTCGTAGAACAGCTCGTAAAAATCGCCCATCCGGAACAGCAGCAGCGTCTGCGGGTACTCCGCCTTGGCTGCGAGGTATTGGCGCATCAGCGGCGTGTGGCGGCGGAGGTCGGCCTGGTCCATCGAGATGCAGCGGGCTTGGGCAAGCGTGAAGTGTCGCATGCGCCGGGCTCGCGCCCAAACTTTCTGTGCGTTCGCGCTGAGCGTAATGGTTCTCTTATTTGTTCGTCATTCCGGGGCCGCCGCGGCTCCGGTCATGCCACACGCAAAGACCATGCCGACGTTGCCGTCGCGACCCGCTTCGCCAGGCCGCACGACTTCGACGTGATGGCCGCCTTCAGCGAGTCCCCCGGCAAGTGATGACCGCAGCGTCAGGGCGACGCCGTTGACTTGCGGCAGCCAGGTTTCCGAGATGAATACGATGCGCACGGCTGGACTCCGTTGTGTCGGACATGACCTTGGTATATGCAGGTTGCAAAGCCACGACGGCGGGGTGACCGGCGCATGACAGCGGCGCCGCACGCCCGGACAAGCGGAACCGGGGTTGGCGGAATGCGCATGTCGGAGTAGAAGGGGACCATTCCATTTCCCTTCCGATACATGAATGCCTCGCCCATTCCATCCGATGCAACGCTGCGGGCATTGAGTGAATCGATTGCCGACGTTCTGCGCGGGCACGACCAGATGCTGGTGACGGCCGAGTCGTGCACCGGCGGCTGGATCGCCAAGCTGCTCACTGATGTTCCGGGCAGTTCGGACTGGTTCGATGCGGCCGCGGTCACCTACAGCAACCGCACCAAGCAATCGCTGCTGGGTGTCCTGGCGGCCACACTGGACCAGCATGGCGCGGTCAGCCGGGAATGCGCCGTGGAGATGGTGTCCGGAGCGCTGATTCGCTTCGGCGCGTCGATCGCGGTGGCTGTGACGGGCATCGCCGGTCCCACCGGCGGCACCCCGGACAAGCCGGTCGGCACGGTATGGATTGCCTGGCAGCGCCGCGGCGGCAAGGCGCATGCCGAGGCCTTCCATTTCGACGGTGATCGCGACGCGGTGCGCCGCCGGACCGTTGCGGCCGCCCTGGAAGGTGTCAGGAAAATCCTTACGGCCTGAGTCGGCATCCGCCGCTACCGGTCCCCGAACGGTGTGAAATAATGACCACAACATCGGATCGGCGCGATCTCAACCGGTGAGATGCCGCCCGGCCATACTTCCAATCAGTACAACCGCCCGAGGAATACGCAATGGACGACAACAAGCGCCGCGCACTGGCTTCCGCGCTGGGCCAGATCGAAAAACAATTCGGCAAGGGCGCGGTGATGCGCATGGGCGATCGCACCGCCGAGGCGGTGGACGTGGTATCGACCGGGTCGCTGGGCCTGGATATCGCGCTGGGCGTCGGCGGCCTGCCGCGCGGGCGGGTGGTCGAGGTTTACGGTCCGGAATCCTCGGGCAAGACCACGCTGACCCTGCAGGTGATCGCCAATTGCCAGAAAGGTGGCGGTACCGCCGCCTTCATCGATGCCGAGCACGCGCTCGATCCCGGTTACGCCGAAAAGCTCGGCGTCAACGTCGACGACCTGCTGGTATCGCAGCCCGACACCGGTGAACAGGCACTGGAAATCGCCGACATGCTGGTGCGTTCCAATGCGGTCGACATGGTGGTGGTCGACTCGGTCGCGGCCCTCACCCCCAAGGCCGAAATCGAAGGCGAGATGGGCGACAACCATCTGGGATTGCACGCGCGCCTGATGAGCCAGGCGCTGCGCAAGTTGACCGGCAACATCAAGCGTTCCAACACCCTGGTCATTTTCATCAACCAGATCCGCATGAAGATCGGCGTGATGTTCGGCAACCCGGAAACCACCACCGGCGGCAATGCGCTCAAGTTCTATTCGTCGGTGCGACTCGACATCCGTCGGATCGGCGCGGTCAAGAAGGGCGAGGAAGTCATCGGTTCGCAGACCCGGGTGAAAGTGGTCAAGAACAAGGTCGCACCGCCGTTCCGAAAGGCCGAGTTCGAGATCCTGTACGGCGAGGGCACCTCGCGCGAAGGCGAACTGATCGAGATGGGCGTCGCCAATGACCTGGTCGAAAAATCCGGCGCCTGGTACAGCTACGGCGGCGAGCGCATCGGACAGGGCAAGGAAAATGCCCGCCAATACCTCAAGGACAACCCGCAGGCGGCGGATGAACTCGACAAGGCCCTGCGCGCCAGGCTGCTGGTCGGCAGCGGCAAGCAGGATGCCGCCGCAACCGAGGATGCCGAGGAAGTCGAGGCGTAATAGCGTTGCATGGGGCATGGCAAATCTTCAAATCGTGGCAGCGACCGCAGCGCCTACGATCGCGCGCTCGGCATGCTGGTGCGGCGGGAGTATTCGCAGCGGGAACTGCGCACCCGCCTCGAGCGCGCCGGGTGCGACGAGGCCGAATCGGAATCCGCGATCCGCAAATTGCGCGATCAGCATTACCAGGATGACGACCGATTCGGCGGGATGATCGTGCGGGCACGCGTCGGGCAGGGTTACGGGCCGGCGCGGATCCGTGCCGAATTGCGCTCGCACGGGCTGGCGGACCCGGCCATCGAGCGCCTCCTCGATGGGGCAGGCGTCGAATGGAATGCGCTGGCGCTCGCGCAGATGCGCAAGAAGTACGGTCGAAAACCTGCGGCCGATCACGCGGAGCGCGGCAAGCGGGCCGCGTTCCTCTTGCGCCGCGGCTTTTCCGCCGCCACAGTTAGAATCGTCACCCATTCCGAGGTAGACGATCCCTGCGATTGAGCAATGCCGCGTCGCGGCAGCCGGCAGGGCGCGCTATCCGGCGTGCCAATTCCTCGAGATTGTTGCCGCAACCGCATGAAAACCGCAGAGATTCGCGCACGATTCCTTGAATTCTTCCGTGAGCGCGGCCACACCATCGTGCCCTCCGCGCCGCTGGTGCCGGCCAACGACCCGACCCTGTTGTTCACCAACTCGGGGATGGTGCAGTTCAAGAACGTGTTCCTCGGCAGCGAAAAACTGCCCTACGTCCGTGCGGCCGACGTGCAGCGGTGTCTGCGGGCCGGCGGCAAGCACAACGACCTCGACTCGGTTGGCTACACGGCGCGTCACCACACCTTCTTCGAAATGCTGGGAAACTGGTCGTTCGGTGACTACTTCAAGAAGGAAGCAATCGAATGGGCGTGGGAGTTGTTGACCCGGGCGTTCAAGCTTCCGCCCGAAAAACTCTGGGTGACGGTTTACCACACCGACGACGAGTCGTACGCGATCTGGAAGGACGTGATCGGCGTGCCGGCCGAACGCATCGTCAGGATCGGCGACAACAAGGGCGCACCGTTCGCCTCCGACAATTTCTGGCAGATGGCCGATACCGGTCCGTGCGGGCCGTGCACCGAAATCTTCTACGACCATGGAGCCGAAGTCGCCGGTGGGCCGCCGGGCTCCGACGACGAAGAGGGCGACCGTTACGTCGAGATCTGGAACCTCGTATTCATGCAGTTCGACCGCGCCGATGACGGTACGTTGTCGCCACTGCCGGCGCCGTGCGTGGACACCGGCATGGGCCTCGAACGGCTTGCCGCCGTGCTGCAGGGCGTGCATTCGAATTACGAGATCGACCTGTTCCAGCGCCTGATCGCCGCCGCGCAAAAGCTGACCGGCTGCAAGGACGTCGAGGACAAGTCGCTGCGTGTTATCGCGGACCACATTCGCGCATGCGCATTCCTGATCGTGGATGGCGTATTGCCCTCCAACGAAGGCCGCGGATACGTGCTGCGCCGGATCATCCGCCGCGCGTTGCGCCACGGCTGGATGCTGGGCGTGCGCGGCGAATTCTTCTGGAAGATGGTCGCTCCGCTGGCCGCCGAGATGGGCAAGGCCTATCCCGAACTCGTCAAGCGGCGGGCCTTTGTCGAAGAGGCGTTGCGTGCCGAGGAACAGCGTTTCGGCGAGACGCTGGAACATGGCATGAAGGTGTTCGACGAGGTCGCGGCGAAGACGGACAAGACGATCCCGGGCGAGGATGCATTCCGCCTGTACGACACCTACGGTTTTCCGGTGGACCTCACCGCCGACATCGCGCGCGAACGCGGACTGGACGTCGACATGGCCGGTTTCGAGCGGGCGATGGAGGCGCAACGCGAACGCGCACGCGCGGCCAGCAAGTTCGAGAGCAAGACGCAGTTGCCGGCAAATGTTGCCAGCAGGCTGGCTCCCACACGGTTTTTGGGTTACGAAACGCTGGAAGTGAGGGATTGCAAGGTGCTGGCCGTCCTGCGCGACGGCAGGTCCGTGGACGCGCTGGCGCCGGGCGAGTCCGCGGCGATCATCCTGGATCGCACGCCGTTTTATGCCGAATCCGGCGGGCAGGTCGGTGACACCGGTGCGCTGGAGCACGCCCAAGGGCGCTTCCTCGTCCACGACACGCAGAAG
>DASUKQ010000092.1:0-16379 GCA_036278635.1 Rhodanobacteraceae bacterium | reverse complement strand
GCGAGGCCCACCACCACGAATTGCAGGACGAAAAGGAGCGGGCGGAGCTTGCGGGGCATGGAGAAGACGGCCCCGTCGGGCGCCATCGGATTGTGCGCTCAAGAGGCGAACGCTAAACTAACACGATTTTGGGGCCCGATGAACGGCACGGATGCGGCATGGAGCGGCGCGGGAGGAGCCGTTCAACCGGGTTGGCGCGGGGCCAGACAATCACGGCGGATCCACCGGCGTGACCACAGCAGCTGGAGAGGCGGATGGCGGACGAGAGCATCAACAAGGGTCGACGCAGGTTCCTGACGGCCTCCACGGCCGTGATCGGCGGCGCCGGCCTGATCATCACGGCGATTCCGTTCGTCGAGACCT
The DNA here is from genome assembly GCA_036278635.1 of Rhodanobacteraceae bacterium. Taxonomy (GTDB): domain Bacteria; phylum Pseudomonadota; class Gammaproteobacteria; order Xanthomonadales; family Rhodanobacteraceae; genus 66-474. The sequence continues at coordinate 16,016 of DASUKQ010000092.1, read as the reverse complement.
GGTTGCCGAGCGCGCGCGCCGAGTCGGCCGGGGCCCCGGTCACCATCGACATCAGCAAGATCGAGCTGGGCCAGATGGTCCGGTACGGCTGGCGCAGCCAGCCGATCTTCGTGGTCAACCGCACGCCCGAACAGCTCAAATGGTTGCCCAGGCAGGATCCGCGCCTGCGCGACCCCGACTCCAAGGAACCACAGCAGCCCGAGTACTGCCAGAACCCGACCCGCTCGATCAAGCCCGAATGGATGGTGCTGATCGGCATCTGCACCCACCTGGGCTGCGTGCCGGACTACAAGAAAAAGGTGGGGCCCGAGCCCTTCGACCCGGACTGGAAGGGCGGGTTCTACTGCCCGTGCCACCACTCGCGCTACGACATCGCGGCGCGCGTGTACGACGGCGTGCCGGCGCCGCTCAACATGGTGGTGCCGCCGTACCACTTCGTCGATGACACCCACATCCAGATCGGCGTCGATCCGAAAGGAGCCGCGTAATGGGCGCGTTCACGCAATGGTTCAACGAGCGCGCGCCCGGGATGGGCATCGCCTACAAGAAGCACATGACGGAGTACTACGCGCCGAAGAACTTCAACGTCATGTATTACTTCGGTTCGCTGGCGCTGCTGGTGCTGGTCAACCAGATCGTCACCGGCATTTTCCTGACGATGTTCTACTCCCCGACCGCGGCCGGCGCGTTCGATTCCGTCCAGTACATCATGCGCGACGTCCACTGGGGCTGGCTGGTCCGATACATGCACGTGACCGGCGCCTCGATGTTCTTCATCGTGATCTACCTGCACATGTTCCGGGGACTGATGTACGGCTCGTACAAGAAGCCGCGCGAGCTGGTGTGGCTGCTCGGGATGCTGATCTTCCTGGCGCTGATGGCCGAAGCCTTCATGGGTTACGTGCTGCCCTGGGGCAACATGTCGTTCTGGGGCGCCAAGGTCATCATCACCCTGTTCAGCGCGGTGCCGGTCATCGGCACCCAGCTGGTGGACTGGATCATGGGCAGCTTCGTGCCGTCCGATCCCACCTTGAACCGTTTCTTCGCGCTGCACGTGGTCGCGCTGCCGCTGGTGCTGCTGTTGCTGGTGGTGCTGCACATCGGCGCGTTGCACGAAGTGGGTTCGAACAACCCCGATGGAATCGAAATCAAGAAGCACAAGGGCCCGGACGGCCATCCGCTGGACGGCATTCCGTTCCATCCCTACTTCACGCTGAAGGACCTGGTCGGCGTCGGCGTGTTCCTGATCATCTGCGCGATCATCATCTTCTTCGAGCCGACCGTGGGCGGGTTCTTCCTCGAACACGACAACTCGATTCCGGCCAACGACCTGGTGACGCCGGCCACCATCAAGCCGGTGTGGTACTTCTCGCCGTTCTACGCGATCCTGCGCATGATTCCCAGCAAGGGCTGGGGCGTGATCGCGCTGGCGCTGTCGATCATCGTGCTGTTCCTGGTGCCGTGGCTCGACCGCGGCAGGGTCAAGTCGATCCGGTACCGCGGGCTCGGCTACAAGATCGCGCTGACCGTCTTCGCGATCGTGTTCGTGTTGCTGAGCGCGATCGGCGCGGACCTGACGCCGGGCTGGATCCTGGCCATCTTCGGCCCCAATGCCGACATCACCACCATCGAGAACCTGTTCGGGAGGACGCTCGTCATCCTCTACTTCGGGTTCTTCGTGTTCCTGTGGGCCTACACGTTCTTCGGGTGGGAGAAAACCAAACCGGTACCGGAAAGGGTGACCACGCATGCATGACAAGACTCCCCGCGCTTCCATGCGTGTCCTGACCGCCATGTTGCTGGCGTTGGCGACGGCCGTGGTCGCCACGCCCGCAGCGTTCGCCGCCGAAGGCGGTGGTTACCCCGACGCCAACATCAACGTGCACGACCAGGCGTCGCTGCAACGCGGCGCGCGCCTGTTCATGAACTACTGCGTCGGCTGCCACTCGCTGAAGTACATGCGCTATTCGCAAATGGCGGAGGGGCTCGGCCTGACCGAAAAGCAGGTGATGGAGAACCTCAATTTCACCGGTGCCAAGATCGGCGATCCCATCGTTTCGGCAATGCCGGAAGCCGATGCGGAAAAATGGTTTGGCACGGCCCCCCCGGATCTGTCGCTCGAAGTCAGCGCCAAGGGCGCGGACTGGGTTTCCGCGTATCTCAAGTCGTTCTACCTCGATGCCTCGACCCACACCGGCTGGAACAACACCGTGTTCCCCGGCGTCGCGATGCCGTTCCCGCTGTGGCAACTGCAGGGCGAGCAGGTCGCGGTGATGAATCCGCCCGCGGACGGCCTGCCAGCCACGGTCAAGGAGATCAAGCTCGCGCACCCCGGCAGCATGACCCCGGCACAGTACGACGGGGCGGTCCGCGACCTCACGGCGTTCCTCGCCTACGTGTCGGCGCCGGATGAACTCGTGCGCAGCCACATCGGTGCGTGGGTGGTGCTGTATCTGGTACTTTTCACCCTGTTTGCGCTGGTGCTGAAAAAGGAATACTGGAAGGACGTGCATTGACTGCCGGCCTCGACAGCCGCCACGGCAATGTCACCAGACCCGGGACTGTCGCGTCACCGGACCCGCAAGGCCCATGGGGGACACTGGCATGATCCAAAACGCTCACACCCGCACCGTGCTGACCCTGTTCACCGCGCCCGACGACGTGCAGTCGCATCGGGTCCGCCTGGTGCTGGCCGCCAAGGGCGTGGTCTACGACCGCGTCGAAGTGCCACCCGGCACGCCGCACGAGGAGCTGCTGGAAATCAATCCCTATGGCGACACCCCGACCCTGCAGGATCGTGACCTGATCCTCTACGAGCCGGACGTGGTGTGCGAATACATCGACGAACGCTACCCGCACCCGCCGCTGATGCCGGTCGATCCGCTGTCGCGCGCGCGCCTTCGACTTGCCTGCGTGCGGATCGAGCGCGACTGGGTGCCCGAGGTCGCGGCGATCAAGGCCGGGGGGCGTGCCGCGGAGCCGGCGCGCAAGCGCCTGCGTGAGCACCTGATGACCGCATTGCCGCTGTTCAAGGCCGCGAAGTTTTTCCTCAACCCCGAAATCAGCCTCGCCGATTGCCTGGTGGCGCCCGTGGTGTGGCGCTTGCCATCGCTGGGAGTGTCGCTGCCGAAGGAGGCCAAGCCGATCGTGGATTACGGCGAGCGCCTGTTCCGCAGCCAGGGTTTCGCGCGCAGCCTGACGCCCGACGAGCGGCTGTTGGGCGAGTTGTGACCAAACCCGCCGCCATGACCTCGAACCGCCCCTATCTGCTGCGGGCGGTCCACGAGTGGATTTGCGACAACGGCCTCACCCCCTACGTCGTGGCGGACGCCACGCAACCGGACCTGCGGGTTCCGCCGCAGGCGATCAGCGAAGGCAGGGTGGTGCTGAACCTCGCGCCGCGTGCGGTGACGCATCTGGAAATCGGCAACGACGCGATCACCTTCATGGCCCGATTCGGCGGCGTCAGCCATGCGGTCACGCTGCCGATTGCCGCCGTGCAGGCGATCTACGCGCGCGAAAATGGACAGGGCATGTTGTTGGCGGAGGGCACTGCGGGGACGGTTGCGGAGGAGGCCCCGGAATCCTCGTCGCCCTCGAAATCACCGCTGCAATCGGTGCCCACCCTGGCGCAGGATCCGTCGGAATCCGGCGCCGGCCGGGATGCCGCCGACGGCAGCGATCCGGACAAGCCGCGGCCCAAGGGCAAACCGAGCCTGCATGTCGTGAAATGATGCGAACGCACTCCCGGGTCCGAATGTCGGCCTGGAATCGCCGCGGTCAGTGCAACGTCCGTCGCGCGCGTTCGATCGGAATCACGTTGGTGCCTGCGTCGACGGCGGTCGTCTGCGTCGAAATGTGGGGCGCCATGCGGATCACGTGCGTCACCGCCGGCTGCTCGACCCGTTCGGCCGCGGGCATCCGTGCACCCACGACGCGGCCGCGCAATACCGTGAAGCTGGCAGCCTGGCGGTCGTTGCCGCCGCGGCTGGTCTCGAAACGGTATTCGCGCGCGACGCGCCAGCCCGATCGGCGTCGGTCCACCCGCAGACGGTGCAGGGCGACGCTGTCATCGAGCAGTTGCAAGCCGTGGCGTTCGCAAAGCCGGCGTGCCTGCGAAGTTGCATGCTCGCGCAGGCGCAGGACGTGATACCACGCCCACCCGATCAGGGTGAAACCCAACAGTGGCAGCCAGATTTCCAGCACGTCACCATCCTCGCACGACCGACAAGGACGCGGTACGGGACATCATGCCCGCACCGGCCCTGGAAAGACAGATGGGGACGACGCGCGTCTATTTCACGCGCTGGACGCGGACGCTCTGGTTGCAGCCCTGCACGTACATCAACCAGCTGCCCAGGATCATCGGCTTGATGGTGACCTGCGGGTTGTCCACGTCCGGGCAGGAATAGGCGCCGGATTCGGCCTGTTCCCAGACCTCGCCGTTGTCGAGCGTGAACACGGTATGCCCGGCCCAGCCGTTGAAGTGTCCGACCAGGTGCGAGGTGAACCGGTCGCGCGGTTTGTTGTCCGGGTAGAACACCGGCTTCCCGCTCGCGCTGACGGTCTTGACCTGTTCGTGGGTGCGCAGCCAGTCGTCCAGGAACTGGAGTTCCTGTGGCGAGAGCTTGTCGAGTCCGGAGGCCTTGAAGTCGGCCGCGGACATGCGTTCCTCGAGAGAGGAAAACTGTTGTGCCATGACCGGCATGGCGGCAATGAGCAAGGCCAAGGCGGCCGGCAACATCAGTCGGGTGTGCATGAGCGGCGATGATAGCAGTGCCCCATGCCCGCCGCACGGGGTTCTTGTGGTGTCCGATTCAATACACTGGTTGCCTTTCGGCGGTCTTTCCTTCCAGGTGCAGGTGCTTTCCGCAGGCATGAGTCATTCCAGAACAAAGTCGGATCCGGCGCACGGCGTGCCACTCGCAGGGTTGCCGCCCGCCGGCCACGCCCTGTGGTCGGCGACCGATGCCTTGCTGCGCGATCTGGATTGCGATGAGGATACGCGCGCGGCTGCCGCCTGGTACGCGATGGCGTGCGCGCAGCCCGCGACGTGGCAGGCCGCGATGCACCAGGCATCGAAATCGGTGCGGCGACTGGTCGAGGGCCAGCAGCAGGCCGAGCGCGTGTGGGCATTGCATGCCGCGCACGACGGCAAGGGCAGCGCCGAGGGACTGCGCCGGTTGCTGCTGGCGATCATCCGTGACCTGCGGGTGGTGTACCTCTTGCTCGCACGCCAACTTGCGGCGATGCGCGCGGCCGCCTCGCTGCCGGACTCGGAACGCCGCGAGCTCGCACGGCTCACCCACGACATCCATGCGCCGCTCGCCAACCGCTTCGGCATCGGCCAGTGGAAATGGGAGCTCGAGGATCTCGCCTTCCGTTACATGCAGCCCGAGGTCTACCACCGCATTGCCGGGTTGCTCGACGAACGGCGTGCCGACCGCGAAGCCTGGATCCGGCGCTGTGCCGATGCCTTGCGCGGGGCGTTGGACCGGCAACACATCAAGGCCAGCGTCCAGGGGCGTGCCAAGCACATTTATTCGATCTGGAAGAAGATGCAGCGCAAGGGCGTGGGATTCGGCGAGCTGTACGACATCCGCGCGCTGCGCGTGCTGACCGGCAGCGTTGCCGATTGCTACGCGGTGCTGGGCATCGTGCACGGATTGTGGTCGATCATCCCGCAAGAGTTCGACGATTACATCGCGCGCCCCAAAGGCAACAATTACCGCTCGCTGCATACCGCGGTGATCGGGCCGGATGGCAAGACGCTGGAGGTGCAGATCCGGACCGAGGAGATGCATCGCGGGGCCGAACTCGGCGTCGCCGCACACTGGCGATACAAGGAAGGCGGTGCGGGCGACAGCGGGTACCAGGCGCGGGTGGCGTGGATGCGCAGGTTGCTCGATGCACGTGGCGAGGGCGAGGACGATGGCGCGCTGCTGGCCGAGCTGCGTTCGGAGCTGGCCGAAGACCGGGTCTACCTGTTGACCCCGCAGGGCAAGGTCATCGACCTGCAGGCGGGAGCGACGGTGCTCGATTTTGCCTATCACGTGCATACCATGGTCGGGCATCGTTGCCGCGGGGCCAAGGTCAATGACCGCATCGTGCCGCTCACCCACCAACCTGCCAGTGGCGATCGGATCGAGATCCTGACCGCGCGCGAACCCGCGCCCAGCCGCGACTGGTTGTCGCCGCAACGGGGTTACCTCAACACGGCCAGCGCGCGCGGCAAGGTCCGCGCGTGGTTCCGGCGCGAGGACCTTGCCGCCAACCTCGCGGCGGGACGCCAGATGCTGGAACGCGAGGCGCGCCGGCTGGCGGTGTCCGAGGAGGTGCTCGATCGATTGCCCGCGAAGCTGGGCCGCAAGGGACGCGACGACCTGCTGGTGGCTCTGGCGCTGGGCGAGACGGGTCCGGTGCAATTGACGCGCGCGCTGCTGGAGATGACCGCGCCGCCGCAACCCGCCGCGCAACCACCGGCGCGCCCGCGGTCGCCGTCGCGCGAATCCGGGAAGCCCGGCGCGCTCACGGTCGAAGGCGTCGGCAATCTGATGACCACGCTCGCGCGTTGTTGCCGGCCGCTGCCGGGCGACGAGGTCGCCGGTTACGTCACGCGGGGCCGCGGCGTCACCGTGCACCGTGCCGATTGCGCGGCGCTGGCACGGCTGCGTGCGCGCAATCCCGAACGGGTGATCCAGGTTCGCTGGCAGAGTGCGCCGGATCGCGCCTACGAAGTCGCCATCGCGGTGGTGGGTTATGACCGGCGCGACCTGCAACGCGACGTGACCAACGTCATCGCCAACGCCGGCGCACGGATCGTTGCTTCCGAAAGCCACAGCGACCGGGACCATGGAGAAGTGGCGATGCGCTTTGCGCTGCGGGTGCGCGACCATGGCGAGCTGTCTGCGCTGCTGGTGAAGATCGCTGCACTGCCCAATGTGACCGACGTGCGGCGGCTTGCCGGTGGCTGAATGATTGCCGTTGTCGCCGGGATCGCACCCGATCGAATGTTAAGATGCCCGGGTTTGCGCACCGCCTGCGTGCGCCGGAACCGGCGAACGGCCGCCATGGTCCCACCAGCGGAGATGACTACACCGGATCGTGATCCGGCGATGGATTCGGCATGAACGGACGGCACGATTCTTCCCGCGGCACACCGCCCCGCACCGAGCCGGTGCTGGGCAACCTCGACCAGCTGGACGCCGGCACGGATCGGCGTGCCAAGCGTTCCGGACCGTCCACGCCGCCACCGCGCCGCCCGCCGTTCGCCGCGCGGTCGCCCCGCGAGCGCACGCCGCGCAAGCCGCGGCGCTGGACTTGGGCCGCGCTGATCCTCGTTCTGGTCCTGGTCGGGGTCGGCGCATGGGCATTCACCCACCAGACGATGCTGCGCTCGATGTTGCCGCAGACGCAACTCAATTCGTTGCTGACGCGGGCCGACGGCGCGCTCGCGTCCGGCAAGCTGGTGGGCGGGCCCGACAGTGCGCGCGACTTGTACGAAGCTGCGCGGGTCATGGATCCGGACAACGAGCGCGCGCTCAACGGACTGCAGAAAGTCGGAAACGCAGAGCTCGAACGCGCGCGCGCGGCCTTGAAGCGGCACGATTATGCCGACGCGCGCACTTCGCTGGAGCAGGCGCGCAGCTTGCTGGGTGGCGGTGCCGGCGTCGAAGAGGTGGACAAGGCGATCGCCAGGGCGGTGCTGCACAACGCGAACATCAACGTGCTGATCACCCAGGCGCGCGCCGCGCTCGCGAACGGTCGCATTGACGGCGACGGCGGCGCCGCGGCATTGTTCGGCAAGGTGCTGGCTGGCGATCCGCACAATGCGGTCGCGCGCCATGGCATGGACCAGGTCGGCGACGTGCTCGCGACGCGCATACAGACCAAGCTCGGCAACAACGACCTGGCCGGTGCCAGGCAGACGCTGTCCGATCTCGCCAGACTGCTGCCCCGTTATTCGCAATTGCCGAATCTGCGGGCGGCGGTGGGTGCGGCCGAGCGTGCTGCGGCCGCGCAGCTCGACCGGCATCTCGCGCAGGCCGAAGCGGCCTTGCGGGCGGGGAAGGTCACCGGCCCCGGCAGCGACAATGCGGAGGCGCAGTTCAAGGCGGCGCTGGAGGCCGACCCCGACAACGCGAAGGCGCAAGCGGGCCTGGGCAAGGTCGCAGACGCGCTGATCGTGCAGGCCAACGCCGCGATCGACTCCGGGCACGCCAACGATGCGAAGGTCCTGCTCGACCGGGCCGCCGAACTGGCACCGCAATCATCGGACCTGGCGGATGCGCGTTCGCGTCTTGCCGCGGGTGCCACGGGCGCGAATCCATCCGGGACGGCCACGCCGACCGCTGCACCGACCGTGACACCGGCGCAATCGGCCAAGGTCGCACGACTGGTCCTGCGTGCCGATGCCGCCGCGCACAAGGGCGACATCATGCTGCCCCCGGGCGACAGTGCATACGACCTGTACCGCGCCGCGCTTGCCATCGACGGCAACAACGCCCGCGCCCAGGCTGGCCTGGACGCGTTGCCGGCGATGACCCGCGACCAGTTCGCGGGGGCGCTGCAAAGCGGCAACCTCGAACATGCCCACGATATGCTGGCGACGCTGGAGCAACTCGATCCGGGCAGTGCCGCGGCGCCGACGATGCGGCATCGGCTCGGTCGCGCGTGGCTGGACCGCGCCGACCGGGATGTAAAGCAGGGTCGCCCCGCCGCGGCGCGCACGGCGCTGCAGGAAGCCGAGCGGCTGGTGCCCGGGGATCCGAGGATCGGCGAACTCGAGTCCACGATCGGCAGCGGTCATCCCTGATCGCTGCGTCTGGCACCCGCGGTCCACACGGTCGGACAGTGGCTGCCCGGTATAAGCTTTGGTGCGACGGCGAGCAACCATCCGTGGCGCGGGCGACGGACCGGCCATGTTTGGCCGGGCGCTCAACCGGGCATGGATGCCGCCGGCATCGCGCAAACGCCCGCCTTCGCCCTGGCTTTCCACAACAGCCGCTTCGGTGGGATCGTGCGCGAAAATCACGACATGGGTGACTGGCGGACGGGCACGGTGCTGGTTGCGGGCGCCAGCAGCCAGATCGGGGTCTTCCTGCTGCCGGAGCTCGCACGCCAGGACGCGCGCGTGCTGGCGTTGTCGCGCACTCCGCAACCGGCAACAACGGGCGTGACGTGGTTGCAGGGTGCGCTGCCGCAACCGCCCGTGGAAGCGGAGGATGCCGAGTCGATCTGTTCGTTTGCGCCACTCGACGCGTTGGCAACGTGGATCGCTGCCGGAGGGGCGCCGCGTCTTGCGCGGGTCGTCGCAACCAGTTCCATGAGCGCGGAGAGCAAGCAGGCGTCGCCGGTGGCCGCAGAGCGCGCCGTGTCGTTGCGATTGCGCACGGGCGAAGCCGCGCTCGCGCGCGCGTGCGGGGAACGCGGCGTCGCCTGGATGATCCTCAGGCCGACGCTCATCTACGGCGCCGCGCGCGACCGCAGCCTCACGCCGCTGGCGCGCCGCGCGGTGCGCTGGCGGGTGTTCGGATTGCCGGCGGGATCGGGTTTGCGGCAACCCGTGCATGCCGCGGACGTTGCTGCCGCGGCGCTCCGCGCGCTCGATGGCGACGCTGCGGGCCGCGTGGTCGCGATCGGTGGAGGCGAACGCCTCCCGGCTGGGGAGATGTTCGAGCGCGTGCGTGCGAGCCTGCCGGTACGCACGTGCCCGCTGCCGATTCCGGCTCCGATGCTGCATCTGGCTGCGCGCCTGCTGCCGGCGTGGCGCGGTCCACTGCTGCGGCTGGAGCAGGACCTCGTCGCCGACAATACCGAGTTGGAGCGCTTGCTGGGGGTCCGTCCGCGCGGGTTTGCGCCGGACCGGGACTGCTGGGACGGACCGATTCCACGTTGAGTCCCTGTGCTCCACGGAACGGCCCGGGCGGAGCCGAAGCCGGGATTACAATGCGCATCGGGCAGGCGCGTCGGGAGCAACTACGCGACCCGCATCCCGACCGCGCGCCTGGCCACCGTCTTTTCCGGATCCGCAGGAACATCATGGACGTCGAGGTTTCGCCCGAGAAAATTCGTGCCATGGCGATGGAGTTCGGGGACCGGAAGCCCTATGGCTATGCATCGGTGGGAAGCCTGTTCGATCCTGCGCTGGTTTCAATGGTTGCCAGCGAAGTCGAACACCATCTGGATCACATTCCGCGGGAAGCCGATTTTTACGCGTCGAACAGGAAATACAGGTTGTCCGCGCTCGGGGAGATGCCGGAGCAAACCAGGGATTTCATCGCCAGCCTGAATTCCCCCGCGTTCCTGGACATATTGTCCGGGATCAGCGGCATCGCGAACCTGCACCCGGACCCGGAACTGCGTGGCGGCGGAATCCACGCCATCGGCCGGAACGGGTATCTGAAAGTACACACCGACTTCAACTGGCATGGCGGCCTGTCCATGCATCGAAGGCTGAACCTCCTCGTCTACCTCAACGAGGCGTGGCAGGACGACTGGAACGGCAACATCGAGCTTTGGAGCGCGGACGCAAAACGCCGGATTTTTTCGATGTCTCCGAACATCGGCAATGCCTTGCTGTTCGAGACGAACGACGTTTCCTACCACGGACACCCCGATCCCCTTCGGTGCCCGGAAGGGACGTTCCGCAAATCGATTGCCCTCTATTACTACACGCCGGCCAGACCGGACGCGGGGGTCCTGTTCGGGAAAACACGGATGACGAATTTCGTGGAACGGCCGTCCGAGACGTTCACGGACGACAGGATCCGCAGGGTCCGGCACAAGGTCCAGTTGCAGGCGAAGCGGATCATCCATTCGCTCAAACGGCGCGACGATTAGCGGCGGGCTCCAATCGAACCGGTTCCCGTTGGGTTGGACCTGATCCACCCGCGCAGCGACAATGTCGCGCCATGCTGCAGTCCCCCCACATGTTCGCGTGCATCGGCGTCGGTGGCCGCGACCGGGCCGCACCGGTGCAACGTGCCTGAGGCGCCTGCGCGAGGCGCGGGCGTGTGTGCGGTGGTGGTCACCCATCATCCGGATCCTGCCGTGCTGGCGAGGCTGCTGGAGGCGCTCGCGGCGCAGGCCGGAAGCGTGGTGGTGGTGGACAATGCCAGTCCGGGCCACGCCGTGCGCGACCTGTGCGTCGCGTATTCCCGGGTCGCCCTGCTGCCGTTGCCGGAAAACCGGGGGCTCGCGGCGGCGCTGAACATCGGCATCGCGCACGCGCGGACGCTACCGGGGGTTTCCCACGTCTTGCTGATGGACCAGGACAGCGTTCCCGACGCCGGCATGGTGGACGCCCTCAAGGCGGCACTGGATCGCCTGTCCCGGGGCGCCCGGGTGGCGGCGGTCGGTCCGCGCTTTCGCGACCCACGCGAGGGGTCGGATGCCCCTTTCGTGCGGATCCGTTTTCCATTCAATCGCATGGTGCATTGCCAAGGGGATTGCGATGCCGTGGCTTGCGATTTCCTGATCACGTCCGGTTGCCTGATCCCGCTTGCGGCACTGGACGCCGTGGGCGACATGGACGAGGGGCTGTTCATCGACAACGTGGACCTGGAGTGGTGTTTTCGCGCCCTGGCGCAGGGCCACGTGTTGTTCGGGGTGTGCGCGGCGCGGATGCTGCACCACCACGGCGCCGAGCGGCAGCGTGTGCCGGGCTTGCCGCGCGGCATCATCGTGCACACGCCACGGCGGCTGTTCTACATGATGCGCAACCGGGTCCTGCTGTACCACCGCGCGTACACGCCGAAGCGCTGGATCTTTCAGGACCTGCCGCGGCTTGTGGCCAAGTTGCTGATCTTTTCGCTGCTGGTGCCGCCGCGCCGCGCCAACCTGCGCTGCATGCTGGCGGGCCTGCGCGCGGGGTTCCAGGGGCAGACCACGGCGCCCCCCGAAGACGCCTGAGCCTGGAGATCGCCTGTCAGTCGGTGTACTCGAAAACCTGCACCACCTTGTTGACGCCCGCCACATTGCGCGCCACGTCGACGACGGCATCGGCTTCCTTGTGGCTGAGCAATCCCATGAGATAGACGTTGCCGTGCGCGGTGGAGATCTGGACGCGGCCCGGGTCGAATCCCGGCAGGTCGACGTGGAGCAGCGCGGTCTTGACGCGCGCGGTGAGCGCAGCATCCATCGCGCCACGACCGACCGACTGCAGCGGCATCACGTCGATCAGGTTGACGACGCGCTGGACGCCTTCGTATCCCGTCACGTCGGCCTCGGCGCGCTGCTTGACCTCCTCCGTGCTGGCTTCGCCGATCAGCAGCAGCACGCCGTTGTAGACGTTGGTGCCGATGTGGGCGCGACCGCCGAGTTCGGGGTCGTTGTCCAGCGCGCGTTGCGCGGTGATCTGGACGTTGCGGTCGTTGAGCACGCGGTTGAACCCGCGGCGCGGCGTGAACACGCTGCACGCGGCCAGCACGCAGCAAAGGGTGAGGGCGGTGGCGAGGACGATCGTTCTGCGCATGATTTCGTTTCCATCAACAGATTTCGAATGCGGCGCGTTGCCAGTCGTGGCGTGGTGCGTCGGCGTCGCCATCGAACGCTACCACATCGAACCTGCACGGCATGGCAGCGAAGTGCGGGTGGGACTGCAAGAAGCCCTGCGCCGCGCGCGTGAGTTTCACGCGTTTGGACGGTCCCACCGAAGCGGCGCCGCCGCCGAACCCCGGATTGCGGCGATAGCGGACTTCGACGAACACCAGCGTATCGCCGTCGCGCATGACCAGGTCGAGTTCTCCGAAGCGGGTCCGATAATTGCGTTCGACCAGCTTCAGGCCCGCGCGTTCCAGTCCGTCCAGTGCGCGTTGTTCGAAACGCGCCCCGACGCCGTTTGGATTCATGGCTCCACGGGGACTGCGGCGGTGGCGGGCTGCGTTTCGAGTCCCACCGGGCGCGCGATGCCGCCCTGGAACTGCACCCAGACCGGCGTGCGCTGCACGTGCCCGAACATGTCCATGGTCAGCTGTCCGGTGGCGCCGGGCACGTAGCTGCCGGGATGGGTCCGCAGCCACCCGAGGTAGGGCACCAGCGTGTACGCGTCCATGCCGAAACCGAACAGCCGCGCGGCGGGACCGTCGGCCGTCGCGAGCTGCGAAGCCAGGGTGGCATGGTCGGGCAAACCGGCTTGCGCGTCGAACAACCAGGGTTCGTCGCAAAACTGCACGCCGTCGAGGTCGCCGTCGGCGGTCGGATCCTCGTTGCCCGTGTACACCATGGACGTTGCGAACACCGGCAGCGTCGAGCGCGCCAGCTTGAGTTGTGGCAGCAGCAGGCGCGCCGGCTCGGGGCGCAACAGGGCCACGATGCCCGAATCGGATCCCGATCCCGCGAGCGCAGCCTGGATCTGGCTTGAGAAGTCCACGCCGCCGTCCGGCAGGACGATATCGTTGGCCACCTGGCCGCCGAGGCTTTCGAACTGGGCCTTGAACGCGTCGAACGAACGCGCAGAGGTGTCATTGTCGCCCCGGAACACGATCGCCGCGTGCAGGCCCAGCGTGATCATGCGCGCGGCCAATTGCGCGCCTTCGGCCTCGGGCAGCAACGCGAATTCAATGCTGCCGGCAGGGGTCGGCACGTTGCCCTGGGCGTGATTGAGCGCGAGCACCGGCACCGGCAGGGAAGGTTGCGCAAAGACCGCGGCCACCGCGGCGCGCCCGAGTGGCCCGACCACGAGTGCGGCACCGTCCGTGACGGCCTGGCGGTATGCGGCCACCGCGCCGTCGGCTGTGCCACCCGTGTCGTAGACCTTGATCGCGGGTCGCTGCTCGCGGGTGATGGGGGTATGGAAATACGCGGTGAAGAATCCGTCGCGCACGGCGGCTCCGGCCACCGCCACCGGGCCGGTCGCAGGCAGCAGCAACGCCACCCTGGAAGGCATGGCGTAACCCTGGGGCGGCGCCGAGGCGCCGGTCAGGGTGCCGACCGGTTGGCTGGGTCGCGGCAGGATCTGCGGCATGCCCTTGCCGGCCTGGCTCAGGGCCTGCCGAACGTAAGGCTTGAACGGATCGTTGTCCGCCAGCGACGCATACAACGGCGTCAGCCGGTCGCTGCCCATCCCCGCCAGGATGGCGATGGCCTGCTGGCGATTCGCGGCTTGCGCAGCCGGCGGCAGCAACGCGTCACGTTGGACCAGCGCGCGTGCAGCCGCAAGGCGGTTGCCATTGGCGAGTTGCGCGCGCGCCTCGACGTCGAGCGCGTGCTGGTGGACCCCGGGAGACATCGGCGTGGGGAGATCGGCGAGTTGCTTCAGCGCAGCGCCCGCATGGCCGCCTTGCAGCGCCACCTCGGCGGACAGCACGCGGTAACGCGCGTCGTCATCGGGCGCGAGCTTGCCGCGGTCGATCCGCTGCAGCAGGGTGGCGGCCTGCCTGATCTGGCCCAGCGAGCGGTAGCTCGCGGCCGCGGCGAGGGTCGCGCGGTCGCGGATGGCGGGATCGCTGCGGGCGGTGGCCAGGAAAGCCTCGGCCGCCGCGCGGAAATCACCGGACCGATACAGGTCCTGGGCGTGGTCGTACTGTGCCTGCGCCTGCGGGCTGGCTGCCGGCAGGGACGGGCCGAGCGTGGCGCAGCCGCCTGCGAGCAGCAGGATCGCAAGCAGGATGGCGATGTGCGCAACGAACCTGATCCTCGACATGCTTCTTCCATGCGCACCCGTTGCGCGCCTGTTTTTCCGTGATGATGGCTTTCGGCGATGATAACGGATCGTGCCGCAACACTCGGGATCACATCATGAACACGCGCAAGACGGGAATCCTGTGGGTCGTCGCCACGCCAATCGGGAATCTTGGCGATGTGTCGACGCGTGCGGGCGAGGTCCTGCGCGACGTGGCGATAATCGCCGCCGAGGACACCCGCCACAGCCGGCCATTGCTCAAGCACCTTGGCATCGCCACGCCGATGACCGCGTTGCACGAACACAACGAACGCGCGGCGGTCGCTTCGTTGATCGCGAAGCTGCAGGCCGGCGAAGACATTGCGCTGATTTCCGATGCCGGCACGCCGCTCATCAGCGATCCGGGTTTTCGTTTGGTGCGTGCCGCGCGGGACGCGGGACTCGACGTGTCGCCCGTGCCGGGCGCCTGTGCGGCCATCGCGGCGCTGTCGGTTGCGGGGCTGCCCAGCGACCGATTCGTGTTCGAAGGGTTCCTTCCCGCGAAGTCCGCCGCGCGGCGCGCGCGTTTGCGGGAACTCGCGGACGAACCGCGGACGCTGGTGATTTACGAATCCTCCCACCGCATCGTCGAATGTTGCGACGACTTGCGCGGCATCTTCGGTCCGGAGCGCGAAGCACGCCTGCTGCGCGAACTGACCAAATTGCACGAAACCTGCATTGGCGCGACGCTCGGCGACATTGCCGAACGCGTTTCCGACGACCCGGAGCAGCGTCTGGGTGAATGCGTGCTGGTCATCGCGGGGCGCGGCGAAGACGCCGACGCGAGGCTTGCCGAAGGCCGCCGCGTGCATGCCCTGTTGCGCGCCGAGTTGCCGCCGGCGCAGGCCGCGAAACTCGCCGCCGCGATCAGCGGCGCGCCGCGCAAGGATTTGTACGAGTGATCGGGAGTCGGGAGTCGGAAAACCACGACCTGCCGCTTCGACGATTCCTGATTCTCCATTCTCGATTCCCGGCCATTACAATGGCAATCGGAGTCGGCCGGACAGTCGCGTCGTTCGCAAGAACGCCGAGGAAAGTCCGGGCTTCGAAGGGCAGGGTGCCAGGTAACGCCTGGGCGGCGCGAGCCGACGGAAAGTGCAACAGAGAGCAGACCGCCGATGGCCATCTGCGACCGCCCGCCCGACAGTCTGTGCACTTGGCGTGCGCTTGCGTACGCCCAAGTGCCTCCAGCACTGCCGGGGCGGGAGCAGATGGATCAGGCAAGGGTGAAACGGTGGGGCAAGAGCCCACCGCGAGTCTGGCAACAGACCGGCACGGCAAACCCCACCCGAAGCAAGACCGAATAGGGGAACGATGGCGTGGCCCGCGCCGTTCCCGGGTTGGTCGCTGGAGC
>DASUKQ010000091.1:0-4534 GCA_036278635.1 Rhodanobacteraceae bacterium | reverse complement strand
CGCGAACGCGGTGGCGATCGCGTGGTTGCCTGCGCTGACCGCGGTGACCCCGCGCTCGCGCGCGCTCTCGCTCAACGCCATCGCGTTCAATAGTGCGCCGCGCGCCTTGAAGGTGCCGGTGTACTGGAACAGCTCCAGTTTCAGGAAGACCTGCGTGTCGGGTCCGGCTGCGCGGTCGATGGCGTCGCCGCACCAGCGCCACACCGGCGTCTCGCGCACGTGTTGGCCAAGCCGTTTGCGCACGGCGCGGATGTCGTCGATGGATGGATGGGTCGGCATTGGCATTCCTAGGGAACCCCAGGTACGGGAACACGTTTGGCGCCGCCCAGTTCCGCCGCTGTCTGTTCGATGTTGCGGCGCGCAAAGTGCTGGAACCAGCCCCAGTCACCGTACTTTCGCTGCAATTCCGGCAACACCGCATCCACCAGCGCGTCGCCTGATTTGCCGGAGGCCTGCGCAGCCGCCACCGCCTTGCGCAAGGTCACGAGGTAGTCGCGGAACGCGCGCACGTCGGCAGCCTTGCCGAGGTCGCCGTGGCCGGGGACGAAAGTCGCGTCGGGATAGTCGTGCAGATAGGTGTCGTTGCTGGCGATCTGCTCGCGCGTGTTGGCGTCGATCAGGTTGGGCAGGGTGTGGTTCCAGAAGGTGTCACCCGTGAACACGACCTTGGCATCCGGAACGATCACGGTCGAATCGCCGCCGGTGTGGCCTTGCAAGACACGCACGATGATTTTCCGGTCGCCGAGCCAGATCGTGATGCCCTGCGCGTACGTGACCGATGGCAGTCCGAGCGAGCCCACGAATTGACGCTGCTTCGCGGTGGGGTGCTTGCCGAAGAACTTCAGGTTCTGGCTGCGTTCCCAGGTGCGCACGTTCGGTTGTGCCATCACCACCGCGCCGGCCTTGGCGAACACGTCGTTGCCGGCCACGTGATCGAGGTGGTAATGGGTGTCGACGACGTAGCGGATCGGTGCACTGGTTTTCGCGCGGATCGCCGCGAGCATGGCGCTGGCCGCGACCGGATCCTCGAACGTATCGATCACCAGCACGCCATCCTCGCCGATGACGAAGCCCGCGTTGGCACCTGCTTTGCTCCCGGATGGGGAAATCGCGGCCCACACGCCGTGGCCGAGGTCGTGCAGCGCGAAAAACGCATTGGGTGGTTCGGCGGCGCGCGCGGTCAGCAACGTCGCACCAGCCAGCAGCACGAATGCCACGATCCATTTTCGCAACATGCTCGGTCTCCAATCGTTCTGCGGAATCGTGTTCACCGCCGTCAATAACGGACGAACCATGGTATCGCCATCAGCACCACGCCGATCACGATCAGCCACACCACGCTCGCCACGAACCATGGGTAGGCGATCAGGGCGATGCCGCACAACAACGGCACGATCATGGACTGGCGCTTCCCGTAGATGAAGAAACCCACGCCGATCGCGCTGAACAACATGCCCCAGAACAAGGTGGCGGGATCCGGCATGGCGACGCGTTGTCTCGGGAGGTTCCGGGGAGCGCCGGGAAGGCGTGCGGGTTGCACGCCGCGGCACCGGGAGCGAAGTGTACACGCCGGCGCGTCTGACCCGGCTCGAAAGTCCGCGATGGCTCAGGACGCGACGGGTTGTCTGTTCTTGCTCGCGCGTGCAACGTCCAGGTCGATGGCCGGCTGGAAGCTGTCGGCCCGCGCCGCGCGCCACCACTGCGCATAAATCGTCTCTTCGGGTGCATCGAGCAACGCGCCAACCGGCAGGAAGGTCTTGATTTCGTCGATGGGTGACGCCTTCTCCGGCCCGACCCGGTGGATCAGGTGATGGGGCTTGAGATCGCGCGGATGCTTGATGCCGACCGCCGAAACGATGCGCGCGAGCGATTTCAGCGTTTCGGTGTGGAAGCGCGCCGCGCGCCGGCCCTGCACTTCGGGGATGAGTCCGCGCTGGCGATGTGGGTCCTGGGTGGTGACGCCGGTCGGACAGGTTCCGAGGTGGCAGCGTTGGGCCTGGATGCAGCCGATGGAAAACATGAATGCGCGCGCCGCATTGCACCAGTCGGCGCCCTGGGCGAGATTCCGGGCGAGCCCCATGCCCGAATAGACCTTGCCGCTGGCCGCCAGCCGGATCTTGTCCTTGAGGCCGGCGCCGACCAGAGCGTTGCGCATCACCACCAGGCCCTCGTCGAGCGGCATGCCGACCCAGTCTGATAGTTCCAGTGGCGCGGCACCCGTGCCGCCTTCGCCGCCGTCGACCACGATGAAGTCCGGCGTGATCCCGGTCTCGAGGATCGCCTTCATCAACGCGAACGGCTCGTGCAACTGGCCGATGCAAAGCTTGATGCCGACCGGCTTGCCGCCTGACAGTTCGCGCATCTTCGCGGCGAATTCCATCAATTCGATCGGGGTCGAGAATGCCGAGTGGCCGGGCGGACTCAGGCAATCCTCGTGTGCGGGCACGCCGCGCACGCGCGCGATTTCCGCGGTGACCTTGGCGCCCGGCAACAGGCCGCCGTGGCCGGGCTTGGCGCCCTGGCTCAGCTTGATTTCGGTCATCTTGACCGCGTCGCTTGCCGCCTTGTCGGCGAACTGCGCGGGATCGAAACGGCCGTGTGCGTCGCGCGCGCCGAAGTATCCGGAACCGAGTTCCCAGACCAGGTCGCCGCCGTGGGCGAGGTGGTACTCGCTCAGGCCGCCTTCGCCGGTGTCGTGGTAGAACCCGCCCAGTTTCGCGCCCAGGTTCAGCGCCTTGATGGCATTGGCAGACAGTGCGCCGAAACTCATCGCGGAAACATTCAGCACCGACGCCGAATAGGGTTTTGATGTCTGGTCGTTGCCGACCGTGACGCGCGGCGATTCGTCCGGCTCGCTTTCGGGCTGGATCGAATGCGCGAACCAGTGGTATTGCGCATCGTCGATATGCCGCTTGGTCCCGAACGGCTGGGTGTCGGTTTGCCCCGTCGCGCGCTCGTACACCAGGTTGCGCGCTTCGAAGGAGAACGGCGTGCCGGTGAGGTCATCCTCGACGATGTAGGCGCGCAGATACGGACGCAGGTCGTAGAACAGCCAGCGGATCCGCGCGGCGACCGGGTAGTTGCGCGTGATCGTCCATGTCCGTTGTGTCCAGTCGTAAATGCCCAGCGCCACGACCGGCAGGGTGACCAGAAGCCACCAGCACCAGTTCGGGTTCCAGAGCCAGCCGAGGACCGCGAACAGGATCGACGCCAGCAATGCCGTGGTCGGGACGATGGTCCGTTTGAGCACATCGAGCATGTTGTTCCCCCTGAGCGCCGGTTCCGGGCCGGGCCGTTCGCCCACGGCGTGGTTCCCTTTTGTCAGCGTAACGCAATCGCGCCAGTCGTCGACGTGATCGTGCGGGGTTGCCCGGCGGGGCGTCAAGTCGCCGCTGCCCGCGCGTGGACGCGGCCTGCGCGGAAGGCGCCGCCATTGCCGCGACGTACGGCAGCACAGGAAGGTCGTACTGCGCGCGCGTTGCGAGTCGATGGGCTGGGCATTCAGCGCGATGGCGTGGCGCCGACCGTGTACGTGTTGTTGTCGCGATCCACGTCCGGCAGGACCGCATCGGGGTCGATGGTCGCGCTCTTGATGCGCTTGCCGCCAGGCACCGCTACGTCGAATTGCGTATGCTGGATCCAGGTCGCGACCGGCACACGAAGTTGCGTCGTGCTGCCGTCGGCGAACGTCACCTTGAGCATCGCGGGCATCGCGAACTTGTCGAGGTTCGCAATGGTCACCCGCGCACCCTTGGCCGGATCGTCGTCGACGTATTTCACGCCGGTGACCGCGAGATCGAGTTTCCAGTTGTGGGCGAACCAGCCGCGCCAGAACCACGACAGGTCTTCGCCCGCCGCGCTGTCCATGGTGCGGAAGAAATCGGAAGGCGAGGGATGCCTGAACGCCCAGTCGTGCACGTACTGCCTGAGCGCCGCGTCGAACCGCTCGGGCCCGAGGACCACGTCACGCAGCAGCATCAAGCCGTAGGCAGTCTTGAAGTAGGTCACCGGGTGACGGTACTTCTCCCGGATCGCATCGGCGCGCGTGAGGATCGGCGGCGCATCGGGCGCGTCGAACACCTGCTTGACGATGTCCCGCGCCGGGTCGCCCGTCAGCGGCGCGTACTCGCTGTCCTTCTTCGGCGCGAATTCGCCGCCGTGCGACTTGCCCCAGTCCGCGTGGGCGATGGCATCGACGAAGGTGTTCATGCCTTCGTCCATCCACGCGTTGCGGCGTTCATCGCTGCCGACGATCATCGGGAACCAGCTGTGGCCCACCTCGTGGACGGCCAGCATGAACAGGCCATAGTCGTGCGCTTTCCACCAGTCGAACACGAGGCCCGGGTATTCCATTCCGCCCGCGACGCCGGCTTCGGCGATCGCGTTGGGCCAAGGATATTCGACGCCGGTGTATTTCGAGAAGAATTCGACCGTGTACTTGACGTGCTGGGTGGAATGCTGCCAGCCGCCCTTCGCGATGCTCTCGACGGGGTAGGCCGACTGGGCGAGCGCATGCTTGCCGCCGGGCAGGTCG
>DASUKQ010000090.1:0-18612 GCA_036278635.1 Rhodanobacteraceae bacterium | reverse complement strand
GCGACACCCTGGCTTGGTGCGCCACCCTGGCGCCCGAGGACACCGTGGCGCAATCGATGCCCGATGCCAGCCCGACGAAGTGGCATCTCGCGCATACCACGTGGTTCTTCGAGCAATTCCTGCTGGCCCATTTTGACCCGGATTATCGTCGCTTCCGGGAGGGTTGGGATTACCTTTTCAATTCCTACTACCAGACCGTAGGACCGATGCACAGTCGGCCGCAACGCGGGCTGCTGACGCGGCCGACGCTGGACGAGGTACGCGAATACCGCGCCTACGTGGACGATGCGATGCGCGTCCTCATCGCGCGGCGCGGCGATAATCGCCAGCTGCAGGTGCGCGTCGCGCTCGGGCTCAACCACGAGCAGCAACACCAGGAGCTGCTGCTCACCGACATCCAGCATCTTTTTTCCGTCAATCCGCTGCAACCGGTGTTTCGGAAATCGCAGGCTCCGCCGGCGTCCGCACCTGTCGACCTGCGCTTCATCGACGGACGCCACGGGATCGTCGAGATCGGCCACGCGGGCGACGGCTTCTGTTACGACAACGAAGGCCCGCGCCATCGCGAATTGCTGCACCCGCACGCCATCGCCAACCGCTGCGTGACCAATGCCGAGTTCCACGAATACATCGACGACGGCGGTTACCGCAATCCCGCATTGTGGCTGTCCGAAGGCTGGGACACGGTGCGTCGCGAAAGCTGGCGGCATCCGCTGTACTGGGACGACGACCTCGAGACGGCGTTCACCCTTGCGGGCCGCTGCGCCATCCAGCCGCGCGCGCCGGTTTGCCATCTGGGTTTTTTCGAGGCCGACGCGTTTGCCCGCTGGGCGGGTGCACGCCTGCCGACCGAGGCCGAATGGGAGGCGTTCGCCCAGGAACTCCCCGTCGCAGGCAACTTTGCCGATGTCGGTGCGCTGCATCCATTGCCGGCGGCCGCGGCGGATCGAGGCCGTGCGGGTCCGTTGCAGATGTTCGGCGATGTCTGGGAGTGGACGGCCAGTCCTTACGTGGGTTACCCGGGATACCGACCGGCTGCCGGCGCGATCGGCGAATACAACGGCAAATTCATGTGCGGGCAATGGGTGTTGCGCGGCGGTTCGTGCGCGACCCCGGCGGGCCACGTTCGCGCCAGCTATCGCAATTTCTTCCCACCCGCCGCCCGCTGGCAGTTCAGCGGCTTGAGACTGGCGAAGGACGCATGAACGCCAACAACCCGGCCGTGCGCCGGATCTACCTCGACGATCGCCGCCCCAAGCGTGACGACATCCTCGCGGATGCCTTGCGCGGCCTCTCCGCGAATCCCAAGCGGCTGCCGTCGAAATATTTCTATGATGCGCGCGGTTCGGAATTGTTCGAGCGGATCTGCGAACAACCGGAGTACTACCCGACCCGGGTCGAGCTGGCGATCATGCACGACCACATCGACGCGATTGCCGCGGCGCTGGGGCCGGATGTGCGGCTGGTCGAATACGGCAGTGGCGCAGGCGTCAAGACGAGGTTGTTGCTGCGACACCTCGAGTCCCCCGTGGCGTACGTGCCGGTGGAGATCTCGCGTACCGCGGTGTCCGAAAGCGTCGCCAGCCTCGGAAGCGAATTTCCACGGATCGAGATGCTGCCGGTGTGCGCGGATTTCACCAAGCCGATCGCGTTGCCGCGTGCGGCGCGCGCTCCCCGCCAGACGGTGGTGTATTTCCCCGGCTCCACCCTCGGCAATTTCGACCCCGAATTTGCCCTGCGGTTGTTGAAGCAGATGCGCAGCGAAGCCAGGCAGGGTGGCGGTGTCCTGGACGGCGGCGTGCTGATCGGCGTCGACCTCGTCAAGGACAAGACGGTGCTGGAGGCGGCCTACAACGACGCGGCCGGCGTCACCGCAGCCTTCACCCTCAACCTGCTCGTGCGCCTCAATCGCGAGATCGGCGCGGATTTCGACCTGGACGGATTTCATCATCGGGCGCGTTACAACGTGCTCGCGGGGCGCATCGAAACCCACATCGTCAGCAATCGGGACCAGGACGTGCACATCGACGGCCGCACGTTCCATTTCGCGAGGGGCGAGGCGATGCTGGTCGAGTACAGCTGCAAATACACGCTGGAAAGCTTCGCCCGCCTGGCCACGCGCGCGGGGTTTCGGGTCGCCGAAGTCTGGACGGATCCGGCGCGGCAATTCAGCGTGCAGTGGTTGATCTGCGATTGAGGCGAACCCGGCGCCCACATCCGACCATGCCTTTCGACACCCCCGCCGCCCATTGATTTTGGTTACGCTTGGGCGAATCGAGGCGGGTGGGGAGCGGGGACATGCGCAAAACATGGGTGGGCCTGGCCGGACTGCTGGTGGCGGCATGCGGCACGGCATTCGGCGCCGCGAACAATCCTTACGCACGGGATCCCGACCAGCCGGTCGATCAGGCCTACACGGCGAAGATCGCCAAGTACACGACGCAACCCGATTTCAATACGCCGCTGACCGATTACCTGCCGGCGTCGAGCACGGTGCCGACGCCCGAAGCGGTCCTGGGCGACGTGGCCGGTGCGCCGGACATGCTGCCGTACGCGGAAGACGTGTACCGATATTTCCGGATGCTGGCCAAGGCCACCCCGCGGGTGCGTGTGTACAGCATCGGCAAGACCGAAGAAGGCCGCGAGATGATCGCGGTGGCGATCGCCGACGAATCGTTGATGAAGAATCTCGACGCCAACAAGGCGCGCCTCGCCGAGCTGGCCGATCCGCGCAAACTCGGCATGGACGATGCCAAGGCCGCGGCGATCATCAAGCAGACGACGCCGGTCTACTACATCACCGGCACCATCCATTCGACGGAAACCGGCGCGCCGACCGCGCTGATGGAGCTGGCCTATCGGCTTGCCGTCGACAACGCGCCATACATCCAATACGTCCGCTCCCACATGATCACGCTGATCACGCCGGTGGTCGAGGTCGACGGCCGCGACCGGATGGTCGATCTTTACAAGTGGCATCGCGCGCACCCGGACGAGGATTCCCCGCGGCTCATCTACTGGGGCCACTACGTCGCGCACGACAACAACCGCGACGCGATGGCGGTGACGCTCGACCTCACCAGGAACGTATTGAACACGTACGTCGACTGGCACGCACAGGTCCTGCACGACCTGCACGAGTCGGTGCCGTTCCTGTACGACAACACGGTCGGCGACGGGCCGTACAACGCCTGGATCGATCCGATCCTGACCAGCGAGTGGCAGCAGATCGGCTGGAACAATGTCGAGCAGTTGACCAGACTGGGGTTGCCCGGCGTGTTCACCCATGGCGACTTCGACACCTGGAGCCCGGGGTATCTGATGTTCATCGCAGCGATGCACAATGGCATCAGCCGGCTGTACGAAACCTTCGGCAACGGCGGGGCAGACACCGTCGAGCGTATCCTCGATCCCGACGAATACGCGCGCACCTGGTACAAGCCCAATCCGCCACTGCCCAAGGTGCTGTGGTCGCAGCGCAACAACAACAACTACGAACAGTCTGGCCTGCTGACGGCGCTTTACTACTTCGCGCAGCACCGCGAGCACTTCCTCGAAAACTTCTGGCTGAAGTCCAAACGGTCGATCCAGAAGCCGCAACTTGCCGGGCCCGCGGCCTATGTCCTGACCGCCGACGAGAAGGACAAGGGTGCGCAAATGCACCTGCTGCACGCGTTGCACATGCAGCACGTCGAGATCAGCCGCGCCAGCGCGCCGTTCACGGTCGAGGTTGCCGACGATACGGGGAACGACGGGAAGGCGAACGACAAGTCGAAGGGCAAGTCGAAGGGCAAGTCCTCCGTATCGGTCGAGCCGCCCAGGGTCGCGGCCGTCGAACGCCGCTTTCCTGCCGGAAGCTGGATCATCCGCATGGACCAGCCCTATTCGCGGATCGCCGACACCTTGCTGGACCGCCAGTACTGGGCGCCCGATGATCCGCAGAAGCACCCCTACGACGATACCGGCTGGTCGTTCGGCGACCTCTTCGGGGTGGACGTGGCGAGGGTCGTCGATACCTCGGTGCTGAAGGTGCCGATGCAGGAAGTCCAGGGCGACTTCGACCAGCCGGCGCTGACGTTGGCGTCGCTCGGCGTAGAAAGGCACGACCGGTTGCCGCGCATCGCCCTGATGCACACCTGGCTTTCGACCCAGACCGAAGGCTGGTGGCGGATGGCCCTGGACAAGCTGCACGTACCCTACACCTACATCAGCACCCAGGACGTGTCGCGCGAGCCCGACCTGCGCAGCAAATACGACGTGATCCTGTTCGGACCGGTCTTCTCCGGCAGCCGTGACCTGACCCGGCTCGTCATCGACGGCCTGCCGAGGTACGGCAATCCGATGCCGTGGGAAAAGACCGAGCTCACGCCCAACCTCGGCGCGATCGATTCGACCCCCGACGTGCGGCCAGGCCTTGGCGAAAGTGGCGTCGCCAACCTCAAGAAGTTCGTGGCCGGGGGCGGATTGCTGGTGACCTCCGAAGACAGCGCGCGGTTCGCGATCGACGTCGGGCTGGCCCCGGGCGTGTCGGTCGCCAAGCCCGGCGACCTGCGGGTGGTCGGCAGTGTGCTGCGCGCCAACCTGGTCGACAAGGCGAGCCCCATCGCCTCGGGTTACGACGATGTGTTCGCGCTGTACAGCTCGGACGGCATGTCCTTCAACGTGGCCAACCGGACCATCGGCAACGGTGGCCTGCCGACGGCCCGCGACTATCAGCGGCCCACCGGGCGCGGCGGCCCCGACGATCCCGACGTACCGGAGGGGCGTCCCTACCAGGCACCCCCGGCATTGCCCGATGTCAAACCGTGGCAGGCCGTGCCCCTGAATGCCGAGCAGGCCCGCAACAACCCGTTCGTGATTCCGGAGGCCGACCGGCCCAAGGTCATCGTGCGCTGGGCGGACGCAAACGAGCTGCTGATCAGCGGGTTGCTTGAAAACGGCGGTTCCATGGCGGGCCACGCGGCGGTGGTCGATGCCCGCTACGGCAAGGGCCATGTGGTGCTGTTTGCCAACAATCCCGTCTGGCGCGGTGAAACCATCGGCAGTTACCGCATGTTCTTCAATGCGATAATTGGCGATCGTCCCTGATCGCCGGGTCTCCCAACCGCTGGACGCGGAGTGGATCCAGGATCACAGGCACCAGAACGGCCATCGAAGCCGCCATCCATGGCCAAGGGCTCAAAGCCGCCACCCATGGCCAAGAGCTCAAAGCCGCCATCCACGGCCAAGAGCTCAAAGCCGCCATCCATGGCAAGAGCTCCCTGGCCTGACTTTTCGCGAAAGCTTTGCGATCATCCCTGATCGCAGCATTGCAAGCGGCTTGACGTCGACACGGGTCCAAGATCACAAATATCAAAACGGCCATGCGTGGCCTGATTTTTCACCAAAGCCTCTCCGAACGCGACCACGAGGAAAAGCGCTGATGGAACCACGACGCTGGCTGCCTTATCGACACTTGCAGAGCCGCCATCTTGGGCTCGCCCTCGCCACGGTCCGGGTCATCGCCTGGATCGGCATGCTGGTGGTCGCGGCCGGCATCGCCTACGGAATCGCCGTGGCGATCAAGGGGACCGGCAGCGGGCTCGCCGCCATGACCCTCGGCACCGTGATCGGCCTGGTCGGTTATGGCCTGATCGCCCTGGTCGTGAGCGGGATACTGGCCGCCCTGGTCGGGATCGAAGAGGCCCAGCGACGCCAGATCGAGCGCGACTGACGGCCGAACGCAAAAAAGGCAATTATCTGCCCATGCACTGGCATTTTGGGGCAAAACTGCTGTAGGATCGCGCCGCTGAGTTAGCCAAATCGTCGGGGGGCGGTTTGTTTGGGGCCGGTTGCTGACCGTGTCAACGATCGCATCGCTGTCTTCACTCTCGCTAGTCAGTGCTTCAAGTTGCGTACGCAAGTACGTTGTTTTCAATCAATCGAGTAGTAAGGAGTCAGTTATGTCGGAGCGTCAGACCGGCACCGTCAAATGGTTCAACGATGCCAAGGGCTTCGGTTTCATCAGCCGCGAAAATGGTGAAGATGTGTTCGTGCATTTCCGCGCGATCACCGGCACCGGCTTCAAGTCCCTGCAGGAAGGCCAGAAGGTCACCTTCGAGGTCGTGCAAGGCCCCAAGGGCCTGCAGGCCGACCAGGTTCAGCCCGCCTGAGCCAACATTGCCCATGCAAACAAAAAACCCCGCAGCAATGCGGGGTTTTTTGTTTGGTGGGATGATGTACCACCATGCACGCCGGTTTCCGCGAGTTTTATCCGTTCTACCTCGGCGAACACACCGACCGCCGTTGTCGACGCATGCATTTCCTCGGCTCCTGGCTTGTCATCGCTTGCGTGATCGTCGCGATCGCGACCCGCAACCCCTGGTGGCTGATCGGGGCGCCGTTGTGTGGATACGGATGCGCGTGGATCGGGCACTTCGTGTTCGAAAAAAACAGACCCGCGACCTTCCGCCATCCCCTCTACAGCTTGATGGGCGACTGGGTCATGTTCGCCGGCATCCTGCGCGGGCGAATCAGGCTCTGACGAAATGGTGTCAGGGACAATTTTCGCATCAGGCGCGCAGGAATTGGCGATCGACCAGGTGAATAATTGTCCCTGACACCATTTAACGACCCCCGTTTTGCCGGCATCGAGCGGCTGTATGGCGCCGGCAGCGTGGCGCGGCTTGCCCGTGCGCGGGTGGCCGTCATCGGACTCGGCGGGGTGGGATCGTGGGCTGCGGAAGCCCTCGCCCGCAGCGGCGTGGGCGGCTTGACGCTGATCGACGCCGACGAAGTTTGCGTGTCCAACACCAATCGGCAATTGCACGCGCTGGCGGCAACGCAGGGCAAGGCCAAGGTCGCGGTGATGGCCGAACGGCTGAGCGGCATCAACCCGGCGCTGGACGTGCAGCCGGTCGAGCGATTCGTGACCCCGGCGACACTCCCCGAACTGCTGGATGGCGGCTTCGACCTGGTGCTCGACGCCTGTGACGCGTTCCGGGTCAAGGTGGAAATGACCGCGTGGTGCCGGCGGCGCAAGTTGCCGCTGATCGTGTGCGGATCGGCGGGCGGTCGCACCGATCCGACCCAGATCCGGGTGCGCGATCTTTCGCGCACCGAGCACGATGCGCTGCTCGGCATGGTGCGTCGCAAGCTGCGCCACGAATTCGGATTCCCGTCCAACCCCGACCGCTATTTCGGGGTGCCGGCCGTGTATTCACTGCAGAACGTGCGTTATCCCCAGGCCGACGGAAGTGTGTGCGGCACGCGGCCGGAAGGCTCGGACCCGCTGAAGCTGGATTGTGGCGGTGGCTTGGGTGCGGCGACGCACGTCACGGCGACGTTCGGTTTTGCCGCGGTCGGGCGCGCGCTGGAGATGCTGCTGAAGCCGTCGTCCTGATCGACGGATCAGGCAGGCCGCACGAACAGGCGTCGGGCGTTGGCGGTCGTGGCGCGTGCGAGATCGCCAGGATCCTCATTCCGCAGCGAGGCGACGCATTCGAGGACGTCGGCGAGGAACGCCGGCTCGTTGCGCTGTCCGCGATGACGGGCGCCCGGCTGGTCGGGGGCATCGGTCTCCAGCAACAGGCACTCGAGGGGCAGGGCGGCGACAGTGCGCCGCAGTCGGCGCGCGCGTTCGTAGGTCACCGGGCCGCCGATCCCGACCGAGAAACCGAGCCGCCGCAGTTCATGCGCCTGTTCGAGGCTGCCTGAAAAGCTGTGCACGACGCCGCGCAGCGGCTTGCCGAATTTGCGCAACGCCTCGATCACCGGCGCGAAGGCACGGCGGGCATGCAGCACCAACGGCAAGTCGAAGCGGTGCGCGATTTCGAAGTGGCCGTGCAAAAGGCGCAATTGACGTTCGCGGTCCGGCACGGGCTCGGAAAGGTCCAGCCCGCACTCGCCCACGGCGGCGGCAGAGTGGGTTTGCAACCAATCGCCGAGCAACCCGAGGTCGTCGTCCATGTGCTCCGACAAATGGCACGGATGCAAGCCGTAGCACGGATACAGCCCCGCCCGGGTGGCGCACAGGTCGTGCAGTTTGGGCCAGCCCGCTGCAGTCGTGGCCGGGATCACCATTTCCTGCACGCCGGCTTCGCGTGCGCTGTGCAAGACTTGCCCGCGGTCCGCGTCGAATTCGGGTGCGTCCAGATGGACGTGGGTGTCGAACAAGACGGTCTGGCGTTCGATCATGGAAATTGGGCAGAATGGAACATGAACCGGAAGAGGCTTGTTGGCGTCCCGTTCATTGTCGGGTTGTTTGAATCAAATTGCCAAAAGGGGCGTAGCGCCCGGGAGACTACGATGACGAATCAAGCAGGTTTCAACCGAGTCGTGCCAGTATCGCTGGCGATCGCTGCGGCGATCGCGCTTGCAGGATGCGGTGGCGGCAATCAACAAGCCCAGGCGACCCCGGCCAACATGACGATGGCGACCTCGGCCGCCACGGCGCAATTGCCGCCGGGCGAGCAGATGGCCAGCGGTGCCGCGGCGGAGGGCGCGCCGGCACAGGCGCAAGCCGCGTCGGCGCAGCCGCAATTCGCGCAGGTCGTGGCGGTTCAGCCGGTCACCCAATCGGTCACCACCAGCAAGCCGCGGCAGGTCTGCCGGGACGAGCAGGTGGCCGTACCCGAAACCTACAAGGACAAGAACCAGATCGGCGGTGCCGTGGTCGGTGGTCTCGTGGGCGCGCTGGCGGGCAATCAGGTGGGTGGCGGCAAGGGCAAGACGCTTGCCACGGTGGCAGGTGCGGCGGGCGGCGCCTACGCCGGACACGAGATCCAGAAGCACCACCAGGAAAGCAACCAGACGAAAACGGAGACACGGAACGTGTGCCATACGGTCACCGACAAGACGACCTCCACCAAGACGGTCGGGTATGACGTCACCTATACGTTGAATGGCCAGGCCGGTCATGTCCGGATGGACCACAACCCGGGCGTCGGTACAGGCCTGCCGGTGCGAAATGGCGTGGTCGTCGCCAGCAATCCGGGCGGCAGTTCCAACCAGTGATCCAGCTGGAATAGCCCACGCACGAAAAAGGAGCAGAGCCATGTCGAATCGATTGTTTGCCAAGAACCGGGTTGCCACGCGCAGCGTGGTTTCCGTGATCGGTATTGCAGCCGCTGTGCTGCTGCTCGTCGCATGCGCGCCGGCCTACAACACGCGTCCCGGGTACTACGGTGGCCAGCAAGGCGGCTACTCAGGCGGGCAGCAGTGCTACCAGGGCTGCGGCTACGTCCGTGAAGTCCGCCAGGTCCAGCTCCAGAACGGCAACAGCAATGGCGCCGCGATCGGTACCGTCATCGGCGCGGTGGTCGGCGGGCTGATTGGCAACCAGGTCGGCGGAGGCAAGGGGAAGACCGCGGCCACGGTTGCCGGTGCAGTGGGCGGGGGCTTTGCCGGCCATGCGATCGGCGAGCGCTCCGGCAATGGAGGCGATGGCTGGCAGGTCGTGGTGCAGCTCAACAACGGCCAATACGCCACCGTTACCCAGCGCAGCGCGCCGCAGGTTCGCGTCGGCGACTACGTGATGGTCCGGAACAACCAGGTCTATCGTTACTGAGTGCGATCGTCCCTGGTCGCGGCATCGCCAGGCGCCTTGACGTGTGGATGGCCCGGAGTCGTGGGCACCGCTACGGCCGCAGAGCCGCGCTCCATGGCGAAGAGCTCAAAGCCGCCATCCATGGCGAAGAGCTCCATGACCTGACTTTTCACGGAAGCCGCTTCGCACAGGCGTTTCGTCGGAGCAGTGCAAGAAAAAGCCCTCTTCTGGAGGGCTTTTTCATCCCGGCTTGTCGCGGTTCGCGGTCAATCGACCGCGTAGAACTCGTGGTCGCCGATCGTGGCGATCGGGTTCCTGGCCCAGGTGGCCGTCGAGCCGAGCCGGATGAAGTGGTTGGCGCCGGGCACGACGAGTTTGCGGTCGGCGCTCGGTTCATTCCAGATCGCGATCGCCTGGCCGGCGATTTCCCACGCCTTGTTCCAGGCTTTCTGGTTGCTGATGCGGAAACTCTTCGACGTGGTCGTCAACGCGAACTGGTGCGGGGCAGTGACCACATCGCAGATCGTGCCACCATAGCGCCCCATGTCGAGACGGTCGAGCGCCACCTCGGCCACGGCCAACTGGCCGCGGGTCGGCTGGCTGCGCGCCTCCATGTACACGGTGGCGGCCAGACAGGTTTGGTCGGCGACCGGCTGCGGCAGCAGCGCGATCATGCCGAGCAACAGGCCCAAGGTCATCGGGTCGTTCTCCTATGCAAGGCACCACATGCCGGATCAGGCCGGCACCTGGCTTTGGAACACGACGGGCCCAGGGCCTGCGCCGCGGTGGATGGAAGTCGGCGGGAACCCGGAAGCGATCGCCGGCAAAGGGCCGGGGCTGGCTGGTACCGCAAAGTGCCGACAATCTTCTGGCAATCGGCGAAGCGCCGTCGCGCAGGATGTGGGACTCCCGGACCCTGCGCGAAACCGGACAGGAACGGTCCGGCTTGCCAAGCTGCGCGCAGGGTAAGGGCGGTTCGTGGCGGGCACAAGTGCCGCCTGGCAAAAAGTGCTGCCTGGAAAGCTGGCCGTTTAGATAAGGTTACGGATCAAACTTCGTGCGGATTATAAACTGCGTTCCCAAGATATTGATTTCGTTTGCCGCATTGCCGGGAATGACGGCCAGGGCTTCGACGGCGTCTT
Source organism: Rhodanobacteraceae bacterium (assembly GCA_036278635.1). Taxonomy (GTDB): domain Bacteria; phylum Pseudomonadota; class Gammaproteobacteria; order Xanthomonadales; family Rhodanobacteraceae; genus 66-474. The sequence goes on along the minus strand of DASUKQ010000090.1, from coordinate 7,944 downwards.
CCTGAACGGGCACGACCGCGAGAATCCACGCGTTTGGCGTCCCGTCAGCATTGCGGACCTCGCCCGCCGACAGGGGCGCTGGTCCTTGCAGGTGACACAACCGCTGTTTGTGGCCACCGAGATAGTGCAACCGCGCGGCGATTTCCTGCCCCGGATAGCAGCCCTTGTCGAACGCCACGGCACCCAGATGTTCCAGCCCGAGGGCCGGTGGCAGGAACCCGGGGGCGCCATCCGGGAGGCTCGGCCAACCTGCGCGGATGTCGGCCAGCTGCCAGGCCGACCGGGCCGCGGGCTCGGGCGCTGCCGAAGCCGTATCCAGCCGCAGGCTGCGCTTTCCGTATCCCAGCACGACCTGATCGGCATCCAAGCGGACGGTCGACATCGGCACCGGGCCACCGCGCCGGCCCGTGAAGGTCCTGACGTCGAGGTTTGCACGCGTGCGCAGCAGGTACCGCGCCAGCGTCCCGCGGATCGCCTTCGCATCCCCGCCGCGCAACACGGCCAGCAAGCGACCGTCCGCGACATCGGCCAGGTGCATCAGGGCCTGCACGCGACCCCTGGCATCGAGCCACGCATTCCATTGCCAGTGTCCCGGCGCCAGTGCATCCACGTCGGCCGCAAATTGCGCTTGTGCAAAGCGGCGCGCGTCAGCGCCTTCCATCACGATGCAGTCAACCCTGGAGATTGCAGGAAAAATCATCGACATCCGGTTCCAACCATTGGCATCACGTTAGCAGAGGCTTGGCTGCACGCATGACGGCAAGGTGCGACAATTCACCCATCACCAATCGAGGCGACTGCGCGCGATGACCGAAACGACTTCCGACATCCCGATTCCGAAACCCGTTCCCGCGCAGGCCGAACCCGAGCCCGCGCCGCGCGAGCGGTCGACGCCGGAAGGCGACGGGCTCGATCCCACGCGTTACGGCGACTGGGAGAAGAACGGTCGCTGCATCGATTTTTAGGGGATCCGCCACGGGCAATGGTCGCGGCTTCGGCACGTTCATGCGACAATGCAAAGCGATCATCGACGCAGGGGTCGATGAGGGGGCAGCATTGCGCGCGCAGTAACGAGGAATTCGAGGACATGTCGAACACCCGACCGTTGTCACCGCATCTCGGTATCTACCGCTGGCGCGTCAACATGTTGCAGTCCACGCTGCACCGGTTGACCGGACTGTTCCTTTGTCTCGGGGCGTTGCTGGTGACCTGGGGGCTGGTTGCCGCCGCCACCAGTGGCGCGGCATGGAACGCGTTTGCCGCCTTCTGTGGCAGCTGGATAGGCCTGATCCTGTTGTTCCTGTGGACGTGGTCGCTGCTGTTCCATCTCTGCAACGGCATCCAGCACCTGATCCGCGACATGGGGATGAACTTCGGGCCACCCACGCGGGACCGCGCCCACAACCCCGTGTACTGGTCCACCGGCTGGATCGTGATCGCCGTCAGCGTCGCCCTGGCGGTACTGGTATGGGTGCTGTTGATCCTGCGGTTGGGTGGAGGTGCGGCATGAGCACGTATCCGGGGCAGGAAGGTTTGCGCACACCGCTCAAGGTCGCGCGCGGCCTGGGTTCGTCCAGGACCGGCGTGCGCCCGTGGTGGCTGCAACGGGTGACCGCGGTTGCGCTGGTGCCACTGTCGATCTGGTTCCTGTTCCTGCTCGGCGGAATGCTCCACGACGGCAGCTATCCGAACGTGTTGTCGACGATCGCGCAACCGGTCCATGCGATTTTCCTGATCGTGTTCGCCGTGTGCCTGTTCTGGCATGGCGCACTCGGGCTGCAGGTGGTCATCGAAGACTACGTGCACACGCGCTGGCTGGAAGTGACGCTGCAGATCGCTTTGCGGTTCGGCGCCCTGCTCGGCGCGCTGGCGTGCGTGATGGCCGTGCTCGCGGTGTGGCTGAGCGGCCCCGCCTATTACTGATACCGAGGGGCTCCTGGTTGACCGGGGGCCTGCGGTGCATGGATGCGCCGTTTGCGGATCGAACACCGCGGTGTTCGGTCCGAAAGCCGAGTCCGGACAGGTGCCGGATCCGGCGTGCTCCGGCAGATCCGGGACGGATTTGTCCGCAACATCCCGAAATTGTCCGGACAAGGGACGTACATGCCGCAGGAAAACTACAAGATTGAAACCCACAAGCACGATGTGGTGGTGGTCGGCGCCGGTGGCGCCGGTTTGCGCGCCACCCTCGGCCTGGCGGCGCAGGGCCTGTCGGCCGCCTGCGTCACCAAGGTTTTTCCGACTCGTTCGCACACGGTCGCGGCCCAGGGAGGTGTGGCCGCCGCGCTGGGCAACATGGGCGAGGACGATTGGCGCTATCACTTCTACGACACCGTGAAGGGCGGCGACTGGCTGGGCGACCAGGATGCGATCGAGTACATGTGCCGCGAGGCGATTCCGGCTGTCATCGAGCTGGAGCACTTTGGCGTTCCGTTCTCGCGCACCAAGGACGGCAAGATCTACCAGCGTCCGTTCGGAGGCATGACGACGCGTTATGGCGAAGGCACCGCCCAGCGCACCTGCGCCGCGGCCGATCGCACCGGACACGCGATCCTGCACACCCTGTATACGCAGGCGCTGAAACGCGGTGCCGAATTCTTCGTCGAATACTTCGTGACCGATCTGGTGAAGGATCCTGCCGATGGCCGCATCGTGGGTGTCCTGGCGATCGATCTGAACGAAGGCACGGTGCATCTGTTCCGCGGCCACGCGATCGTGATCGCGACCGGCGGATACGGGCGAGCGTACTTCTCGTGCACCTCGGCGCACACCTGTACCGGCGACGGCGGCGGCATGGCCCTGCGGGCCGGGCTCGCGCTGCAGGACCTGGAGTTCGTGCAATTCCACCCGACCGGGATCTACGGATCGGGGTGCCTTATCACCGAGGGCTCGCGCGGCGAGGGCGGTTATCTCACCAATTCCCAGGGCGAGCGTTTCATGGAGCGCTACGCGCCGAATGCCAAGGACCTCGCTTCGCGCGACGTGGTCAGTCGCGCGATCACGATGGAAATCCGGGAAGGCCGTGGCGTGGGAGAACACGCCGATCACGTCAGCCTCAACCTCGCGCATCTCGGCGCGGACGTGCTGCACGAACGCCTGCCGGGCATTTCCGAGACCGCGCGCATCTTCGCGGGCGTGGACGTGACGAAGGAGCCGATCCCGGTGTTGCCGACGGTCCACTACAACATGGGCGGCATCCCGACCAACTATCGCGGCGAAGTGGTGCAAAAGGTCGGCGACGATCCGGACGTGGTGGTTCCGGGCCTGTTCGCGATCGGCGAAGCGGCCTGCGTATCGGTGCACGGCGGCAACCGGCTGGGATCGAATTCCCTGCTGGACATCGTGGTGTTCGGGCGCGCGGCGGCCCTTCGCTGCGCCGAGCTCATCGAACCCCACACGCCGCACCACGACCTGCCGGCCGACGCACTCGAACCTGCACTGACCCGGCTCGACCAGGTGCGGCACGCCGACGGCGGCACGCCAACTGCCCAGTTGCGCGTGAAAATGCAGAAGACGATGCAGGAAGATGCAGCGGTTTTCCGCACCGCCGAGACGCTCCAGGAAGGCTGCAAGCGGATCGACGAGGTGTACGCGCAGTTTGCCGACGTCCGCGTCAGCGATCGCTCCCTGATCTGGAATTCCGACCTGGTCGAGACCTTCGAGCTGGCGAACCTGCTGGGCCAGGCGGTCGGCACAATGCACTCCGCCGAGCAACGCCCGGAAACCCGTGGCGGCCACGCGCGCGAGGACTTCCCCGAGCGCGACGACGTGAACTGGATGAAGCACACGCTGGTCGCCGTCAACGGCAAGGGCGAGTGCAGCTTCGACTACCGCCCGGTCCACTCGAACACGATGACGGACGACGTCGAAACGGTACCGCCCAAGAAGCGGGTGTATTGATGACCGGGAATCGGCAATCGGGAATCGGGAATCGCATGCTGGATGGTGTGTCCAGGCGTTGCGTTTCCGATGCCTTGGCTTTCCGATTCCCCATTCCCCATTCCCCATTCCCGGGATTCTGAAATGGCTGAATTCACGCTGCCGCAAATGTCGAAGGTCCGGCCCGGCAAACGCTTCGCCGCCAAGCCGGGCGCCAAGAAGGTGCGCAACTTCCGGGTGTATCGATGGGACCCCGATGTCGGCGGCAATCCGCGCGTGGACACCTACGAGGTCGACGTCACCGGTTCGGCGATGGTTCTCGACGTGCTGCTGAAGATCAAGAACGAGATCGACCCGACGTTGACGTTGCGCCGATCGTGCCGGGAGGGTGTTTGCGGTTCCTGCTCCATGAACATCGATGGCGAGAACACCCTGGCCTGCATCAAGGGTCTCGACGAATTGCCGGCCGGAGACGTCAGCGTGTATCCGCTGCCGCACATGCCGGTGGTCAAGGACCTCGTCCCGGACCTGACCCATTATTACGCCCAGTATGCGTCGATCAAGCCGTGGCCGCAGACCCAGAGTCCGGCCGGTGCGCGCGAGCGCCTGCAGTCGCCCGAGGATCGCAAGAAACTGGATGGCCTGTACGAATGCATCCTGTGCGCATGCTGCACCGCGGCTTGCCCCAGCTACTGGTGGAACCCCGATCGCTTCCTCGGCCCGTCGGTACTGCTGCAAGCGTACCGCTGGATCGTCGACTCGCGCGACGAGGCCACTGGCCAGCGCCTCGACAATCTCGATGATCCGTTCAAGTTGTATCGCTGCCACACGATCATGAATTGCACCAACACTTGCCCGAAGGGCCTCAATCCCGCCAAGGCAATCAGCGAGATCAAGCAGCTCCTGGCCGACCGCACGGTATGAGCGGCCGGGACCCGGGACCCGGGAAACCGCGACCGCGCAGCAAGGCTTTTGTCGTCATTCCGGGGCCGTATCCGACTTCATCGGATGCGGAAGCCTGAATCCAGCTCTTGGCGGTTGAAACAACACACGGCTTCGGTTCATGCGTTGGCAGAGCCGACCCGAGTCGGAATGACAATGAAGAGTTTCTTGCGGAGCATCACTCCAGGGGCGATGGAAGAGGGAAGAGGGTGGCTTCTACGCAAGCGCGATTGAAACGTCTGCGCTGGCGCTGTCGGCGTGGCACGCGCGAGCTGGACGCATTGCTGGGTGGCTGGCTGGATGAGCACGCCGCATCCGTGGATGAGGAGCGATTGACCGGGTTCGACGCGTTGCTGGACCAGCAGGATCCGGAGCTGTGGGACTGGCTGATGGGCCACGCCGATCCGCCCCGCGCGGACTGGCAGGCGATCGTGGCGGACATCCGCAAACGTGCCGGGTTGGTGCCGTGAGAACGCCGCCCGCCGTCGCGTTCGAATACCGCCGGTCGCCGTCGTTGATCGTTGCCACGATCATGATGGCGTTGCTGGCCATCGCAGCGCTATGGATCAGCGGCTTGCCGCGCTGGCTGCGCGTGGCCCTGCCTGTACTGGTCGGAGGCTACGCCGGGGTGGCACTGGGCCGGTTGTTGCGGCCGCGCATTCGATCGTTGCTGTGGCGGGCCGACGGCGGCTTCGACCTCACGCTCGACGACACCCTGGCGGATGGTCGCCGCGAAGTGCAGGGCACGATCCAGAATGCCCGGATCATGGGACCGTTGATCGTGCTGACGCTGCGCTGGCCGCCGCGCGAGCGCGCGGCACTGTGGCTGCTGCCGGACAACCTCGATGCGGATACCCGCCGGCGCCTGCGGATGCGTCTTGGCGCCGTGGGCACGCGTGCAGCAGCGTCAGGGAACGCCGACAGCGGATGATGGTCTGAACCGCTTGCCCGCGCATCGTGGTTCCATCACGCTGCGTGGGCGTCAGGGACTGCGTACCGCCGCAGTCAGGCTGCTGTTGGCGATTCCCGATTCCCCATTTCCGATTCTCGGCTTTCATCGCATGTTCCGTCCCCTCGAACTCTTCATCGGCACCCGTTACATCCGCGCCAAACGGCGCAATCACTTCATTTCCTTCATCAGCATGGCGTCGATGATCGGCCTGGTGATAGGCATCACTGCGCTGATCACCGTGATCTCGGTGATGAACGGCTTCGACAGCGAGCTGCGTTCGCGGATCCTCGGGATGGTTTCCCAGGCGACGATCAGCGGGGTCGGCAACGGCATGCCGAACTGGCAGCAGGCGCTCGAGGTCGCCGAGCGCAACCCGCATGTCCAGGGCGCCGCGCCGTACGTGGAGCAAGGCAGCTGGATCGTCGGCAATGCAGCCAACCAGGGCGCCATGGTCCGTGGCATCCTGCCCGACCAGGAACCCAGGGTCGCCGACATCGGATCCAAGATGATCGCCGGCAAACTGTCCACGCTGACGTCGGGTTCGTGGGGCATCGTGCTGGGCCGCGACCTCGCCCTCGCGCTCGGGGTGAGTCCCGGCGACAAGGTCGTGGTGTACGCGCCGCCTACGGGGAGCAGCATCACGCCGATCGGGTTCATGCCGCGCCTCAAGCGGTTCACGGTCGTGGGCGTGTTCGAGGCGGGCATGCAGGAATACGACTCCAACCTTGCGATCATCAACCTGCACGATGCCGAGAAGCTCTACCAGATGGACGGCCCCACGGGCATCCGCCTGAAGCTGGACGACCTGTTCGCCGCCGGCCGGGTGGTGCAAACCCTGCAGGACCAGTTCGGGGAAATGGGGATGGGCGCGGCCTACCGCGCGCAGGGCTGGATGCAGCAACACGCCAATTTCTTCAAGGCCATCGCGATGGAGAAAATCGTGATGTTCATCATCCTGTCGCTGATTGTCGCCGTGGCGGCGTTCAACCTGGTGTCGTCGCTGGTGATGCTGGTCACGGACAAGCAATCGGACATCGCGATCCTGCGCACGCTGGGCGCGACGCCGCGATCGATCATGGGCGTGTTCATGATCCAGGGCATGCTGATCGGCGTGATGGGTATCGTGATTGGCGTGGTGTGCGGCGTGGCGCTGGCGATCAACCTGCCGTCGATCGTGGACTGGATCCAGGATGTCACGGGATACCAGTTCCTGTCCGAGTCGGTGTATTACATCAACAACGTGCCGAGCCAGTTGCGCTGGAGCGATGTCGGCTGGATTGCGGGAATGGCCTTCATCTTCTCGCTGCTGGCGACGATCTATCCCGCATGGCGTGCCTCGCGCACGCAGCCGGCGCAGGCGTTGCGTTATGAATAGCCGGGACTCGGGACCCGGGACTCGGGACTCGGGGCTCGCGGCCCTGGACGTGCAGCACGACGTGGTGCTGCGCGCGAGCCACGTCGCCAAGACTTACAAGGAAGGCACGCTGCGCACACCGGTGCTAGAGGACGCGAGTTTCGACCTCGCGCGGGGCGAAACGCTGGCGATCGTCGGCGCATCGGGATCCGGGAAGAGCACGCTGCTGCACATCGTGGGTGGACTGGATACCCCGACCCGGGGCGTGATCGAACTGGAAGGGCGCGAATTGTCGAAACTGCCCGACGCCGAGCGCGGACGGGTGCGCAATCGCTCGCTCGGTTTCGTCTACCAGTTCCATCACCTGCTGCCCGAATTCACGGCGCTCGAAAACGTAGCGATGCCGCTGCTGATCCGCGGCACGCCGATCCCCGAAGCGCGCGAACAATCGAGGGTGTTGCTGGAGCGCGTGGGCCTCGGACACCGGCTGGAACACAAGCCCGGCGAACTGTCCGGCGGCGAGCGCCAGCGTTGCGCCATGGCGCGCGCACTGGTGACGCGCCCGGCGTGCGTGCTGGCGGACGAGCCGACCGGGAACCTCGACGAGCAGAATGCCGCGGCGCTGTACGAGCTGATGCTGGAGTTGAACCGCGAAATCGGCACCAGCATCGTGCTGGTCACCCATGACCGCAATCTCGCGAAGCGCCTGGACCGGGTCCTGGAACTGACCGGCGGCACGCTGCACCCGCTGGCCCACGACGGCTGACGGCGCGATGACCGCGCGCAGGGAACGCCGCGCCGACAAGACCACGCCGGG
>DASUKQ010000089.1:0-3560 GCA_036278635.1 Rhodanobacteraceae bacterium | reverse complement strand
CGCGGAGTGGAATGCACGCGGCGTGCTGGTGCTGCCCCACTTCTACGCCGACACGGAAATCGATGCAGTGCTCGCCGACTATCGCGCACTGTGGAATCACGGGCGTGCCCGCGTCACCGTGGACGACATGGACCTTGACCGGCGCATGCGGTTGGGCGAGGTGTCCGCCGACGCCCGCGCCTCGCATCGCTTCAAGGTCAACGACCTGTACCTGGAACAGGCTTCCGTTCGCCGCCTGGCGCTGAACGACCGACTGGTTCCGTTGCTTCGGCGTCTGCTGGGCGAACGACCCGCACTGTGCAATTCACTCAGCCTGGAATACGGCACCGAGCAGGAAGGTCACGTCGATTCGTTGTTCATGACGCCACGCACGCCCACCCATCTTGTCGCGGTGTGGGTGGCGCTGGAAGATTGCTCGCCGGAATCCGGTCTGCTGCGGTACTGGCCCGGCAGCCACAGGATCGAGCCTTACCTCTTGTCCAACGGCGAGCGCCATTTCATTCCCGGGGAACTGGGCGCGTGGCAAGTCTGGATGCGCGCGCAGGTGCAGCAGCACGGATTGCGAAGCGAACTGTTCCAGGCCAGCAAAGGCGACGTGTTCATCTGGAACGCGCAACTGCTCCATGGCGGCAGTCCCATCGCCGAACGCGGGCGCACCCGGCGCAGCATAGTCTTCCACTACTTTTCCGAATCCGATTGCCGGGCGATGGGCCACCGACTTGTAGCCGAGTCGGACGGCTTCTGGATACGACGCTCACACCAACCGATTCCGGGCAGCCTGAATGCGCGGATGCGCAGCCGGGTCGGCGGCATCGCTCGCCGGGTTCGCGGGCTGCTCGCAGGGAACGGACAAAAAGGGACGGGGACAACTCACCGACCTTAATGATCTTCGTTCGCTTCCGTTGCAGGCGTGATGCGCCAGATGATGTTGCCGACGTCGTCGGCGACCAGCAGCGCACCGGCGTGATCCATTGCGACGCCGACCGGGCGCCCGAGGGCCTTGCCATCCGCACCGCCGACGAATCCTGAAAGAAAGTCTTCCGGCGGGCCGGCCGGCTTGCCGTCAGCGAAGGGGACGAAGACGACCTTGTAGCCGCTGCGCGGCCGCCGGTTCCACGATCCGTGCTCGCCGATGAACGCACCACCGCGATAACGCGCCGGGAAAAGATCGCCGCTGTAAAGCACGAGTCCCAGCGCCGCCACGTGCGAGCCGAGCGCGTAATCGGGAACGATCGCGCGCGCCACAAGGTCCGGGCGCTGCGGCTTTACCCTGGGATCCACGTGCTGGCCGAAATAACTGTACGGCCAGCCGTAAAAGCCGCCCGGCGTCACCCGTGTCAGGTAATCGGGCACCAGATCCCCGCCCAGTTCGTCGCGCTCGTTGACGACGGCCCACAGCGCGCCGGTTCCCGGTTGCACGGCCATGCCGACGGGATTGCGCATGCCGAACGCGAACATGCGTTTGTCGCCCGTTGCAGGATCGACCTCAATGATGCGGGCGCGGCCTTGTTCCACCACCATGCCGTGGTTGCCGACATTGCTGTTGGAGCCGATCGAGACATACAGCTCGTTCCCGTTCGGACCCGCCACGACGTTCTTCGTCCAGTGGTAATTGATCGGACCCGCGGGCAGGTCGGTCACCTTCTCCGCGCGTGCCGTGATCGACGTTTCGCCCTCGCGATACGGGAAGCGCAGCAGCGCGTCGGTGTCGGCGACATACAGGGAGCCGTCCAGCAATGTCATGCCGAACGGCGAGTGCAGGTGATCCAGAAATACGCTGCGAACGTCCGCGACACCATCCCCATTGCTGTCGCGCAACAGCACGATGCGGTCGGGACTCGGCACGCCGGCGCCCGCGCGCTTCATCACCCGCTTCATCACCCAGCCCTTCAAACCGCCCAGGCCTTGCGCTTCGGCCGGGGCATTGCTCTCGGCAACCAGCACGTCGCCGTTCGGCAGCACGTACAGCCACCGCGGATGGTCGAGACCGCGCGCGAACGCATTGACCTCGAAACCCGGCGCCGCTTGCGGTTTGGCGCCATCCGTCCAACCTTCGGCCGGCGCGATGTTCACGGTCGGGATCATCTCGGCATCCGGCGGTGGCAATCGCGGATCCGAACCGGTTTGCGTCCTGATCGGCAAGGTCGCGTTGGTCCCGCAACCTGCGAGCGCCAGCAGCACGGCGATCCCGATAAGACCGAGCAGCACGCGCAACATTCCGCGGCGTCCTTGCGTTGCCCTGCCCTGTCCAGCCTGGACCCTGATCTCCTTCATCAGGGTTGGCATAGGCCGGCGGCCATGAACCACGGCTGACCGCTGCACGCCTTGCAGCGTGCGACGCTCATCGAGCGCGGCAACGTTCCACAATCGCGGTCCTCGGGCTCCCGGTTATTTCAGCGCACGGTCGAACAGCGCGAGCATTTCGGACCAACCGCGTTCCGCTGCCGCCTTGTCGTAAACGGGAAAGTCGGGCTTCATCCAGCCATGCGAAGCGCCACGATACACCTCGCAGCGATAACGCACGCCCGCGTCATCCAGCGCCTGCTTGAAGTGCTCGACCATTTCCGGTGGACAACTGCGATCGTTGTCGGCAACCGCAACGTACAGCTCCGCGCGGATCTTCGGTGCCAGCAAGTGCGGGCTTTTCGGATCGTCGGTGGCCAGGCGGCTGCCATGGAAGCTGACGGCGGCCGCCACGTGTTCCGGATAAATTCCTGCAGCGGTGATGGCCATGCCGCCGCCCATGCAGAACCCGACGGTGCCGATCTTGCCGCCGGTCACGTCGTTGCGCGAATCGAGATAGGCCAGCAACGCCTCGGTGTCCTGCGCGGCCTTGCCGTTGTCCGTGGTTGCCGTGAGCGGTCCGACCACGGCACGGACATCGCCGGCGAACGCTTCCTTCGGATCCAGCGGACCATACGCGCCGTAGCGATAGAGCAGGTCCGGCACCAGCGCCATGTAGCCACCACCAGCGATGCGCTCCCCGATCTGCAGCAACGCGGGGCGGATGCCAAACGCATCCATGTACACGACCACCGCCGGCCAAGGACCCACGCCATCGGGCGTGAAGACGTGCACAGGGCATTGCCCGTCATGGGTGCGGACGGTGACCTCTTCGTGCTTCATCTTGCGCGCTCCTGTTGCCGTGAAAATGCGGCGTCGCTGCCACGCACGCCACACAGGCATCCGAACCATGATAGCGTCGTGAAGATCGACGACCGCGTTATCGGGACACCTTGCTTTTGATCGTCATCCCGGAGCAACCGGGATCCATTGTGTTTCTGGGCCTGCGCTTCGTGCATGGTGCCCGTCCAAATCGATCGTGATGAGGTGACGCCATGCTGCGTTTACGGAAGCTATTGCCGCTGCTCGCTCTGGCCCTGACGTGCGGCGCCGCCAGCGCGGCGGACACGAAGCCATTCTTTACGCTGCACGAAATCGGCAAAGGCGTCTGGGCTGCAATCGCCGTAGCCGGCAATCACGCCGGCAGCAACTCCGGCTTCATCGTCGGCGACGACGGCGTGCTGGTCGTGGACAGTTTCGAGGACCCGGCCGCCGCC
>DASUKQ010000088.1:0-19285 GCA_036278635.1 Rhodanobacteraceae bacterium | reverse complement strand
GCGTTCTTGTAGGCGTTGCGCGAAGTGACCAGCCCGTTGTAGATCGCTATCAGGTAAATCACAATGATGGCGATGATGATCAGGATGATGATCAAACCTGTCATTGCATTCTCCTTTTATGCTTCGACCAGAGCGGCTGTTGTTGTGGAAGGTCGGGCCATGGTTCTGTTGGCCATGGACGACGGCTTCGAAGGTCTCGCTGGCCTTCCCGAGGCGTGGAGCGTGCCGGCGACCGTTCGGCTGAACCCTGCGGCGATCACGGATGATCGCCCGATGATTTGAGCATAGCATGCACCTGACCGCTTTCTGTGCAGGCATGGCCTGCCTTCTCGTTTCAGGCCTCGTGCTGGCCGCGCCGGCTGCCCAGACCCACGGCAACCCGGTTCCGCCCCAACCGGAAGTCGTGCACACCGGACGGCACGCCAACCTGCCCGCGGCGCGCGTCACGGCGGCGCTCAAGGAATACAACCACTGGCTGGACCAGCTGGAGGCGGACGACCACACCGCGGGTCTGGCCACCGCGGTCGTGATCGACGGCAAGGTGCGCTACGAACGCACCATGGGTTACGCCGACGCGGGCAACGACATCGAGGTCAAACCCGATACGGTGTTCCGGCTGGCATCGTTGTCCAAGGCGTTCGCGACCGCGCTGTCCGGCCTGCTGGTGCGTCGCGGCGCGCTGAGCTGGGATACCCGCCTCGCGACCGTGTTGCCGTTCTTCAAGCTGCGTGATGCCAATGCCTCGCAGGAAGCCACGGTGCGCGACATCCTGAGCCAGAGCATCGGCCTGCCGCACAACGCCTACGACAACCTGCTCTCCGACGGCGTGTCCTACCAGGAACTGGAGCGCAAGCTGGCGACGGTGCCGATGGCTTGCGACCCGGGCGATTGCTACGGCTACCAGAACATCGCGTTTTCCCTGATCGGCGACGTGATCCACGCCAAGACGGGCCGGTTCTTCATCCAGTTGGTCGACCGCTACCTGTTCCTGCCGCTCGGCATGACCACCGCCAGTTACGGACGCGACGGCCTGGAAGACAGCCGAAGCTGGGCGCGCCCGCATTACAAGCGCGGCGGGGAATGGATCGCCTACGAACCGAACACGAACTTCTACGTGCCGCCCGCGGCCGGCGTCAATGCCAGCATCCGCGACATGGAGCAATGGTTGATCGCGCAAATGGGCGGGCGCCCGATGGTGCTTCCCGATGCCCTGCTGGAAGTGTTGCACGCACCGGTCATCGCCACGCCAAGCGAGCGGATGTTCTCCAACTGGCGCCGCGCGCGGGTCGAGAAGGCGTCGTATGCACTGGGATGGCGGGTGTACGACTACGCCGGACACACCCTGATCTTCCACGCGGGTGCCGTGCAGGGTTACCGCTCGATGATCGGGTTCTTTCCCGAATACCGTGCGGGGGTCGTGGTGCTGTGGAACTGCGAGAGCAGCACCCCCAGCGGACTGATGCCGATGCTGCTCGACGCCCTGCTCGGGTTGCCGCACGAGGACTGGGCGGGGCTGGATCGCGCGAAGCGGAATCCGCGCCACCACTCGCGGCGCAGGCACTGACCATGGCGCCGGCTGTGCCGCTGCGGCATCCGTGCCGCGGCTGCGTGGTTTTCAGCCGCCGAACTTGAAGGCGATGCGGCGGCGGATGGTACTGGCCACCGGCTGGCCGTCCTTGAGCGCGGGCTGGAACTTGGATTGTTGGACCGCCTGGATGGCGGCGCTGTCGAACACGCGATGCGGCGACGAGTCGACGACGTGCGCGTTCTCGACCGAACCCTCGGCGGACACGGTGAACTCCACGACCGCATAACCCGACGTCTGGTTGCGTGCGGCCTGGATCGGGTAGTCGGGCGCTGCCGTGCTCACCACGACCGCGGCCCGCGTTTCCCCGACCGGCTTGGGCGCCGGCGTTGGTGCAACGGGTTTCGGCGTCGGCGCGGGCTGGGTGGCGGCGGCCTGCTGCTGCGCCGCCAACCTAGCGGCGGCTTCCCTCTCGGCCGCGGCCTGGGCGGCGGCCGCTTGCTGGGCGGCGACGAGTTCGGCTGCCTTCTGGGCATCTTGCTGCGCCTGCTGTTGCTGGCGCGCCTGCAACTTCTTCTGCGCATCCAGCTTGGACCGCAGCAGCGTCAGGGTGTAATTGGTGGGATCGGCCCTGGAGAGCAGGGCGATTTCGCGGTCGGCTTCCTCGAAGTCGTTCTGCGAGATGGCCTTTTCCACATCGGGCACGCCGAAGGGAAACGTTTCGCGCAACGCGTCCTTGGCAATCTGGTTGTCCGGGTCCTTGGCGAGCACGGCTTCGTAATATTCCATGGCGTTGTCGCCGGCCGGCGCGACCAGACGATGCTGGGCATAGGCTCCGCGTGCCGCGGCCAGCAGATCCTGGACGCCCATCGATGCAAGCTTGGCTTTCGCCGCGGTTGCGGCCTGCGCTTGCGTGGTACTCGCGGCGGCAGCCGGCACCTGCGCGGGCAGCGCCATGGGTGCCGAAGCGGAAGGCGCAACCGGAGTGGCGGCGGGCGCCGCGGACTTGGGGTTCGCCGCGGGGGATGTCGCCGACGGCGGCGTCGCGGGTCCCTTGCCGCAACCGGCCAGCAGCAACGCCATGCCCGCCAGGATCACCGCACCGCGCAATCCCGCGGCCAGCCCCAACGGCTCCCATTCAGAGCGACTGGATGAAAAAATGATCATGCGCCACCTGTGTGCGAAGGTCAGGATTCGACATGGATGGCCATGCACAAACCGTTCCATTCCCCGCACGGCCCCCGGTTCGCGGCCAGATTGCCCGAGTCGCAGCGTCAAGGATGTGACGGGTTCGACACTAGGACACACTTCAGTGGCCGCCCGGCCGTTTCTCCGAGCGGCCCGGAAATGGAAAGCCCCGGCTGTGCCGGGGCCAATACACGGGTCTGTTGCCCGCGGCTCCCCGCGCTGGGCGTCGCGGGGAGAGCAGGCTTGTCGTTATGAATGACGCATTGAAACGTACAACGTTACAGACGGATTACTTTTTCTTCTTGGCACGCTTGGTCTTGCTGGCGCGTGCGGTCTTGGCCATCACGGCCTTCTTCGCGGTGCGCTTGCGTGCGGTCTTCTTGGTCGCGCGCTTGCGAGCCGTCTTCTTGGCTGCGCGTTTGCGTGCCGGCTTCTTCGCCGCTTTCCTGGCCGTCTTGCGGACGGTCTTGCGCGCTGATTTGCGCGCGGTCGAGGTTTTGGCCTTCGCGGATTTGCGGGCCGTCTTGCGGGCCGCCTTCTTGGCGGGTTTTCTCTTTGCAGCTTTCTTGGTAGCCATGGTTCGTCTCAGCTCCTCATCAGTTGGCAGTGGTTGCCCAGTAAACGCATGCAGAAACGCCTCGCACAAAAGATCACTGTTCGTGGCGTGCCGCAGGCTGGACACTTGACGACGTGTGCGCTCATCGGAAAGCAGCCGAAGTACATGAGACGGAACCGATACGGTTATTTTCCGAACCTTCCCGGACTTGTGACCGTGTTCGATGTACGGCTTGATGTACCTGGCAGTCGGCATGTTTCCGGCTTGCGACATGTCGTCGTGCGGAAAGCTAGCCTCAAGCAATCGTGGTGTCAATCAATTTTTTGCGGGAAATGAAGCCCTTGCAAACGCGGCATCCATGCGGGACGGCGGGCGACAGCGATCCGACACGCACCCATGCATATTCCATAAAGACGTATGGACGTCCAATCGAAATCACGGGCCGGAACGCCCGTACACGCTGGAACCCGCGCCGCAATTGGCTTCGACGGACACACCGCCGCGACAACGGCGTGTGGCACGATGCATCGATCGCAAATCGATGTCGTCGCGACGCTACGCATCGAGGCGGGTCGTGCAAGGCTGAACGAGCGTCAAACCGGCGTGCAAATTTTTTGCGCGCAGTCGGCGATTTCCGGGGTGCAGAGCTCGAATTCGCGGACCCGGTCCGCCGCGGGGCGTCCGCGCCGGGACGACCGCGGAATCTCAATCCCCGTCGCTCTCGATCAACTCGGCGTAGTCGTCCGGATCGAGCAATGCATCCAGTTCGTCGCTGTTGTCGGCGTCGACCACGAACAACCAGCCGTCGCCGTAGGCGTCCTCGTTGATCGTCTCCGGCTTGTCGGCGAGCACCTCGTTGACCGCCACCACTTCTCCGCTTACGGGTGCGTAGATGTCCGATGCAGCCTTGACCGATTCGACCACCGCGCAACTTGCACCTGCCTCGAGCTTGTCGCCTACGCTGGGCAGTTCGACATAGACCAGGTCGCCGAGCAGTCCCTGGGCGTGATCGGAAATGCCGATGCGCACCTGGCCGTTGTCCTCGACGCGCGCCCATTCATGGGATTTCTGGAACTTCAGGTCACCGGGTATCTCGCTCATGGCACATGTCCTTGGTTGGTGGCGTGAGTCGCCAATTCTAGCGCCCCGGTCGAAGCGGCTGTTGTGGAAAGTCAGGCCAGGGATGGCCGTTCTGATGCCGGCGACTCACGCGCCCGCACCAGCGCGACCGGCCGCATCGAAGCGGCGATCACGGATGATCGCTCAAATACAGCGCTTGCCGTCCCTGACGAACGGATATTCCACCACGCGCAAGGGTAGCTCGCGCCCGCGGATGTCGACCTTCAGATCCTCGTGTGCGCCCGCCGGGACCCGCGCAAAACCGATCGCCTTGCCGAGCGTGGGCGAGAAAATGCCGGACAGGATCTCTCCCTCGCCCGCCGGGGTGACGACCCGCTGGCCGTGGCGCAACACGCCCTTGTCGTCCAGCACCACGCCGATGAGTTCACGCGGTACGCCCCCGGCCTTCTGTTTCTCCAGCGCGGCACGGCCGATGAAGTCGCGGTCATCGTCCAGCGACACCGTCCAGCCGAGCCCGGCCTCCCACGGCGTGACCGCCTCGTCCATGTCCTGCCCGTACAGGTTCATGCCCGCTTCGAGGCGCAGAGTGTCGCGTGCGCCGAGACCGGCCGGATGGACGCCGGCCGCGGCAAGCGCCTCCCACAGCGCGACCGCATGTTGCTCGGGGACGATGATCTCGAAGCCGTCCTCACCGGTGTAACCGGTCCGTGCCACGAACATCGGCATGCCGCCCGGACCGCGCGCTTCGGCGGCGGCGAACTTGCCGAGCTTCTCCACCCGTTGGCGATCGTCCGGGTGCAGCAGGCCGAGAACCCGGGCGCGGGCATTCGGGCCCTGCACCGCGATCATCGCAAGTTCGGCCCGCTCGCTGACCTGGACGCCGAACGACGCAGCCTGTTTTTCGATCCACGCCAGGTCCTTGTCATGGGTCGCGGCGTTGACCACGACCCGAAACCATCCAGTTCCCGAATCCGCGCCCTCCGCCACGAAATAGGTGATCAGGTCGTCGATCACCCCGCCGTGCTCGTTCAGCATGCACGAATAGATCGCCTTGCCCGGCTTCCTGAGCTTGTCGATGTTGTTGGCGAGCAGGTGCCGCAGGACCTCGCGGCAGCGCGGCCCGTGCAGGTCGACCACGGTCATGTGCGAGACATCGAACATGCCGGCGTCGCGGCGCACCGCGTGGTGCTCCTCGATCTGGGAACCGTAATGCAGCGGCATGTCCCAGCCGCCGAAGTCCACCATTTTCGCGCCCGCGGCGCGGTGGGTTGCGTTGAGGATGGTCTGCCTGGTCATGAAGATGCCCGAAATCGGAATCCGGGCATTATCGCCGTTCGCAACGGGCACCGCGAGCGCCGGGGCGCTTCCGGAAAAGGGATGGTTCCGGGCGACCTCCCATCCGACGCGGCCGCTGCGGAGAGTCGCCGCGGATCCCTTTGCCACGGATGGTGGCTGCGGGGCCGTCCCGGTGTTGACGGCAGCACGTTGCGCGCCCACCGCGTGCCCAACGACGCGGCGCCCGGGGATCGATCGCACAAGCCACCGTGGTAGATTGCGCGGATGAACCCTCCGACGACTTCGGCCGGCATCGTGGAATGGCTGCCGTTGCAGGAAACCGGCGAGAACGTGCTGCGCTTCACCGGTGACTGGACACTCGCACATTTCTCGTCACTCGAAGCACAACTGGACACCCTGAAGCCGGAGCTGCCGGAGACGCCCGACGTCGATTTCAACGACATCGGACGGATGGATACCGCCGGCGCCGGGTTGATCGCCGTGGCGCTCGGTCCGAAATGCCTGCGCTGGCTGGCGGAACACGACCGCGACGTGCCGCGCGAGTTGCGCGCGCTGCTGGAAACGGTCAGCGACGCGGTCGCGGAAATCTACGCGCACCGCCCCCCGCCGCCACGCAACTTCGGCTTCGTGGACATGCTGGCCGACGTCGGCGGCAGTGTCGTGCACATCCGCAAACTGGGATTCAAGCTGCTCGGTTTCGTGGGCATGACGCTGGAGACGCTGGCCCGCGCGATCTGGCAGCCGAAGCGCTGGCGCACCACCTCGATGATTGCCCACATGGAGCAGACCGGCCTGCATGCCGTGCCGATCGTGACGCTGCTGTCGTTCCTGATCGGCGCCGTGATCGCCTTCCTCGGCGCCACCGCGCTCGAGCGCTACGGCGCCACGGTGTTCACGGTGGACCTGGTTTCGTATTCGTTCCTGCGCGAACTGGCGGTGCTGCTGACCGCGATCATCCTGGCGGGCCGCACCGCGAGCGCATTCACCGCGCAGATCGGCTCGATGAAGATGGGCGAGGAAATCGACGCGATGCGCACCATGGGTCTCGATCCGATCGAGATGCTGGTGCTGCCGCGGGTGCTGGCGTTGATCGTGGTAATGCCGATGCTGACCTTCTTGTCGATGCTGGCCGGCGTGATCGGGGGGCTGCTGGTGTGCTGGTTCGCGCTCAACATCACGCCGTCGATGTTCGTGTCGGTCTTCCGCACGGACACGCCGCTGTACTACCTGTGGCTGGGACTGGCCAAGGCACCCATCTTCGCGTTCCTGATCGCGGTCATCGGCTGCCACGAGGGCTTCAAGGTGCAAGGCAGCGCGCAGTCGGTGGGTGAACGCACGACGTCGAGCGTGGTCCAGTCGATCTTCCTGGTGATCGTGGTGGACGCGGTGGCCGCGCTGTTCTTCATGGAGATGGGCTGGTGAGCGCCGTTGCCGCCGAGCCGACGCGCGAAGCCGTGGTCACGGTCCGCGGCCTGCGCAGCCAGTTCGGCACGCACGTGGTGCACGAGAACCTCGACCTCGACGTCTACCGCGGCGAAATCCTCGGGGTGGTCGGCGGTTCCGGGTCCGGCAAGTCGGTCCTGCTGAGGACCATCCTCGGCTTGCGCCGGCCGGCCGCCGGCAGCGTGCGGCTGTTCGGGGAAGACCTGCACGCGCTGTCCGAGCCACGCCGGGTCGCGATCGAACGCCGTTGCGGCGTGCTGTTCCAGAACGGCGCGCTGTTTTCCTCGCTGACCGTCAGCGAAAACGTGCGGGTGCCGCTGATGGAGCACACCCCGCTCAGCCTGCACGACGCACGCCGGGTGGCGGCGCTGAAGATCGCGCTGGCAGACCTCACCCCCGAAGTTCGGCAAAAATACCCGTCCGAACTTTCCGGCGGCATGCGCAAGCGCGCGGCGCTGGCACGCGCGCTCGCCCTCGATCCCGACATCGTGTTCCTCGACGAGCCGACCTCGGGGCTCGACCCGATCGCGGCGGCGGCGTTCGACCTGTTGATCCGTACCCTGCGCGACGCGCTGGGCCTGACCGTGTTCATGATCACCCACGATCTCGACTCGCTGCACGCCATCTGCGACCGGGTGGCGGTGCTGGCGCACAAGCGGGTGATCGTGGCCGATGCGCTGGACAAGGTGGAACGCTTCGACGACCCTTGGATCCGCGATTATTTCCAGGGGCCGCGCGGCCGCGCCGCGGAAGCGATCCACGCCCTGACATAAGGTGGAACCATGGAAACCCGAGCCCATCATGTGCTGATTGGCGCCTTCACCCTCGTCGTGGTGCTGCTGGCGGTGGTGTTCGCGCTGTGGCTGGGCAAGGCCAGCCTCAGCAAGCAGCACCACTATTACGACATCGTGTTCACCGAAGCCGTGACCGGCCTGTCCACGGGCAGCCCGGTGCAATACAACGGGATCCAGGTGGGGCAGGTCAGTCAGTTGAAACTGGATCCGAAGGATCCGCGCAAGGTCCTGGCGCGCATCCAGGTCGCCGCCGACACTCCGATCAAGACGGACACCCGCGCCAAGCTCGGCCTGCTGGGGCTGACCGGGGTCGCCTTCGTGCAATTGAGCGGAGGGGCGCCCAACACCCCGCTGCTGATGCCGACCGAGAGCAACCCGGTGCCCGAGATCAAGTCCGAAAGTTCGGCCCTGACCAAGCTGCTGGCCTCGGGCAGCGACGTGGTGACCAATCTCAACGGCATCCTCGACCGGCTCGGCCAGATCGTGTCGCAGCAAAACGTCGACCGCATCAACCGCACGCTCCAGAACATCAACCAGACCACGAGCACGCTGGCCGCCGAACGCGACGACCTGCGCGTGTTGATCCAGCAGGCCAGCGAAGCGTCGGTGCAACTCAACCAGACCCTGGCCGGCGCCAACAAGCTGGTCAACGGCCCCGCCCTGGAAACGCTGCAACGTGCGCAGGCCGCGATGGCTTCGCTGCAACAGACCACCAGGACCCTGAACGAGCTGCTGGACGAAAACAGGGATTCGCTGCAATCCGGGCTGCGCGGCGTCGACCAGATCGGGCCGACCCTGCGGGCATTGCGCTCCACCCTGCACGACATCCACCAGATCACCAGCCAGTTGCAGGCCAATCCCGCCGGCTATCTGCTCGGCCGCGACCACCCCACCGAATTCACGCCGAAGCAATGAGGGCGCCAATCATGATCGCCTCGAACCGATTCCGCACCCGCCTGCGCAGCGTGCTCATGGCGCTGTGCATGACCGCGCTGGCCACGGCGTGCTCGATCCTGCCCAAACACGAGCCCGTGCAGATCTGGCAGCCACCGGAAGGCGCCGCCGTCCCCGCATCCTCGACCGCGACGTTCAGCCTGCGCGTCGACGCCCCCGATCTCAACGGCATGCTCGACCAGTCCGGGATCGTGGTCATGCCGGGACCTGGCGAGGTCAGCGTCTACAAGGGCGCACGCTGGAGCGCATCTCCCGCGCTGCTGGTGCGCAATCGCCTGGTCGACGCGTTCATGGCGGCGCAGTTGCCGCTGGTCACCACCGACGACGATCATTTTTCCTCCGATTACACCTTGAGCGGCGACCTGCGCGCATTCCAGTCGGAATATCGATCCGGTTCGCCGGTGGTGGTGGTGCGTTACGACGCCCAATTGCGCCGGGGTTTTTCGCGCAGGGTCCTCGCCAGCCACAGCTTCGTGATCACGCAAAATCCCGCCGGCGTCGACGTGCCGCAGATCGTCGCCGCGTTCGGCGCGGCCGACGACGAGTTGGCGAAGCAGGTCGTGGCCTGGACGATCGAGATGGCCAACGATGATTTGCAGGCGCATCCCCGAGACGAACGGCCCGCGCGTCGCTGACATCCTCGCAGGAGCCGGCCGGCGCGCAGCGCCTGCTTCTTTCTTTCCGGCGATCGGTGCCTGTGATCGCGCGCAGGCGCGCTCCTGCGAAAGCCTGTCCAATGCGATGCTCTCGCAGGAGCCGGCCGGCGCGCAGCGCCTGCTTCTTTCTTTCCGGCGACCGGTGCTTGTGATCGCGGGCAGGCGCGCTCCTGCGAAAGCCGCTCGGCGTCTGCGCGCGACCCATTCGCGAACACGTAGGGCGGGAAAAGCAAAGCGCATCCCGCCGAAGGGCCACCGAAGCACGTGGGTTGGGTTGACCCCGGGCTTGATCCGCCCAACGATATCGCGTTGATCCGACATCAAGTTGGGCTTCTCCTGATGAAGCCCGGATCAGCCCAACCTATCCAATCATTGACGGACCAGGCCAACCTGCCTGATCGCTGGCGTGTCAGGCCAACGCCGGCTCGACCGGGTAAGCCGGCGCGGCGTCCAGCGCGGAAGCGCAGATCTCTGCCAGTTCCAGCAGGCGCAAGTCGGAACCCGGCCTGCCGACGAACTGCATG
The DNA here is from genome assembly GCA_036278635.1 of Rhodanobacteraceae bacterium. GTDB lineage: Bacteria > Pseudomonadota > Gammaproteobacteria > Xanthomonadales > Rhodanobacteraceae > 66-474. The sequence goes on along the minus strand of DASUKQ010000088.1, from coordinate 9,269 downwards.
CCGATCGGCATCCCGTCGGGCAGGGTCCCCATGGGGATGCTGACCGCCGGGCACGCCGAAAGGCTCGCGAACGCCGTGAGGTCGGCCTGCGACGCCGGCGCCGGCGCATCGAGGGGAAACGCGCCCTGCGGCGTCGTCGGCAGCACCAGCACGTCGACGCGCGAGAACACCCGGCGCGCCTTCAGCACCGCGAAATCGAGCATGCGGTCGGCGATGACATAGTCCGCCGCGGATTTGCGCGCGGCGTAATCGAGCATCCGACGGAATTCGCCGGACACCGGATGCGCGGTGTCGGCGAGGTCCTCCGCAAACGTGCCGCGCATTTCGGCCTCCATCAGCAGCAGGCCCGCGCGGCGCATCTTCTGGAACGGCCAATCGGAAAAATCGAGTGTCTGGCGGTCCTTGAGCTCGCGCTCCATGCGCGCCAGCGCGGCATCGAACACCCCGATCACGTCCGGTTGCACGCCGACGGCGGCCAGATCCGGCAACATCCCGCAGCGCAGGTGTCCGGGATCCCAGTCCGGCGGCTGCAGCGCCACCCTGCGGCGGCGCGAACGCGGATCGTCGGCGTCGTAACCGGCCAGCACCTGCAGCATCACCACGAGGTCGCCGACGCTGCGCGCGAGGATGCCGACGGCATCCAGCCGCCGCGCGGCCGGCACCAGACCGCGCGCGGAAATCTCGCCGTGGGTCGGCTTCAGCGCGAACACGCCGCAATAGCTTGCGGGGATGCGCACCGAGCCGAGCGTGTCGGAGCCGATCGCGACCGGCGCCAGGCCGGCCGCCACCGCGGCCGCCGAACCGCCCGACGATCCGCCGGCCACGCGATTCGTGTCGAACGGATTGCGGGTGGCACCGAAGTGCGGATTGCGGGTGGCCGCGCCCAGCGCGCCCTCGTCGAGGTTGGTCTTGCCGAGCAGCACCGCGCCGGCCGCACGCAGCCGCCCGATGGCGTGCGCATCGTTGCGCGCGACGTGATCCTCGCGCGACGGCAGGCCCGCGCGCGTGGGATATCCCGCCACGTCGAAGTTGTCCTTGACGGCGACCGGGATGCCGTCGAGCCGTCCGATCGGTCCCTCGCGACGCCGCCGCTGCGCGCTCGCGGCCTGGTCGCGCACGATGTCCGGGCGCGAATCGACGAAGGCGTGCAGCGCCGGATCGATGTGCTCGATCGCATCCAGGCAGGCTTCCGCGAGCGCCTCGGCACTGGTCCGGCCGGCGGCCAGCCAGTGCAGGCATTGGCAAACGTCGCCGCGCCGAAGCGCGACGGGGTCCAGCAGTTTCTCCTCGACGGCACTCATGCGGATCCTTGGTCGCGGTGGCCGGAGACCACGATTATGCGGGATGAACGGACCCGCTGGCCAATGGTTTGCCGGCCGGGGGCCACGCGGTGACAATGAACAATCGTACGGTAGCGCGGCAGGAGCGGCCATGAGCGAACGCGAAACGATGGAATACGACGTGGTCGTGGTCGGGGCCGGGCCGGCGGGGCTGGCGTTCGCGATCCGCCTGAAGCAGCTCCAGCCGGACATCCGGGTGTGCGTGATCGAGAAGGCCTCGACGGTCGGCGCGCATATCCTGTCCGGCGCGGTGATCGAGCCCGCGCCGCTGGACGCGCTGTTGCCGAAGTGGCGCGACAGCCCGCCGCCGATCTGCGTGCCGGCGACACACGACGAGTTCCTCCTGCTGCGCGATGGGAAGCGTGCAATCAAATTGCCGACCCCGCCGCAGATGCACAACGCCGGCAACTTCATCGTCTCGCTGGGCGCGCTGTGCGCGTGGCTGGCGCCGCAGGCGGAAGCGCTGGGCGTGGATGTGTTTCCAGGCTTCGCCGCCGCCGACGCGGTGTTCGACGACAAGGGCGCAGTGAAGGGCGTCAGGATCGGCGATATGGGAGTCGCCCGGGACGGTTCCCACAAGGCCGGCTACACGCAAGGCATCGACATCCTCGCCCCGCTCACGGTACTGGCCGAGGGTTGCCGCGGCAGCATCACGAAAACGCTGATCGCGAAATACGGCCTCGACAAGGAATGCGACCCGCAAACCTACGGCATCGGCCTCAAGGAACTGTGGCAACTACCGGCGGGCCGCGTGCAACCGGGGCACGTCACCCATACCGTCGGCTGGCCGCTCGACAACCGGACCTACGGCGGCAGTTTCATCTACCACCTCGACAAGGATCGCGTCGCAATCGGTTTCGTCGCCGGGCTGGATTATTCCGATCCGCTGTTCCGGCCGTGGGAAGCGTTCCAGCAATTGAAGCACCACGCGCGGATCCAGCCGCTACTCGAAGGCGGGCAAATCGTCTCGGCCGGCGCGCGCGCGCTGATCGAGGGCGGCCTGCAATCGCTGCCGAAGGTCGAAATGCCCGGCGCCTTGCTGATCGGCGATACGGCCGGACTGATGAACGTGCCCAAGATCAAGGGTACCCACCAGGCGATACGCTCGGGCATGCTGGCGGCCGAACACTTCGCGGAAACCGGATCCGGGGTGGGCTTCGACGCGCGCCTGCGCGCCTCGCCCATCGCGGCGGAAATGAAGAAGGTGCGCAACATCCGGCCCGGCTTCCATGGCGGCTTGTGGCGTGGCCTCGCCAACGCCGCGTGGGAAACGGCCACCCTTGGGCTGTCGCCGTGGACGTTGAAGAACCACGACGACTGGTCGTCGCTCGAGAAACTTGACCCACCGGCGACGAAGGAGAATCGTCCTGGCCCGAACGCTCCGTCAAAGCGCGACCCCGGCTGGGTCCAGCGCACCCTGCCGCCGCGCGACCGCCTAGCCGGCGTGTACTTCGCCGCCACCGAGCACGACGAGGACCAGCCCGTGCACCTGCATGTTCTCGACACCTCGATCTGCGTGGATCGCTGCGTGGTCGAATACGGCAATCCCTGCACGCGTTTTTGCCCCGCCAGCGTGTACGAGATCGTCGAGGACGCCTTGCCCGACGGCGGCACCGAACTGCGCCTGCAGATCAACGCCGCCAATTGCGTGCATTGCAAGACCTGCGACATCAAGGACCCCTACGGGATCATCACCTGGGTGACACCCGAAGGCGGGTCGGGGCCCAACTACCAGAATCTTTGAACGGGACCCGGGACCCGGGACTCGGGAAGGCATGCAGTGCGCGCGCCTTGATCTCCTCATCCAAATGCGTTCGGAGGCGAGGGTTCGAACCATCTTCGAGACATCCGGCGCACCGCTCCTTCCAGACGGTTCCGCCACTGGTTTTGCCCGGCGCAAGGAGTAGAGTGGCCCGACCATTGCCGAGGAGGGTCCGTCATGCGTTCCGCACGTCGCGCAGCAATCCCCGTTTTCGTCCTGGCATCCATGCTCGCCGCAAGCGCTTCCGCATCCGCCGCAAGCGATCCGCTGGCGCCGATCGGCGTGGGCGCACCGCCCGCCACGGCACCCGTCAAACCCGTCACCGAAACCCTGTGGGGCACCCGTGTCACGGACAATTACCGTTACATGGAGAAGCTCGACCCCGCGACGGTCGCGTGGATGAAGGCCGAGGGCGCCTATACCCGCAACGTGATGGACGCGATCGCGCCACTGGCCGCGCTGCAAAAGCGCGTGTCGGCATTCACCGGGAGTTTCGGGTTCGTCAGCGGCTTCGCCTCCTACGGTGGGCGCGATTTCTACGAGGAACGCGCACCGGGCGCCGACGATTACGACCTGATGGTGCGCGACAGCGCCGGTACCCGCAAGCTGATCGACATCGCCGCGTTGCGCGCCGCGCACGACGGCAAGCCGTATGCGATCAACTGGTTCCTCGCATCGCCGGACGGCAGCAAGGTCGCGGTCGGCGTGTCCGAAGGCGGCTCGGAAAACGCCTCGATGACGGTGTACGACGCCGCCACCGGGAAGGCCATCGCCGGCCCGATCGATCGCGCGCGCTTCGGCGCCACCGCCTGGAGCGACGATTCGGGCACGGTGTATTTCAACCGGCTGGCAAAGTTGGAAGCCGGCGCACCGGAAACGGACACCTACAAGAATTCCACGCTGTACGGCTGGAACCTGAGCGACCCGCCGGTCGCGCTGCTGGGAACCGGCGCCGGCCATGGGCCGACGTTCGAGCCGGAAGCATTCCCGTTCATCGGCGTCACGCCGGGCGCGTCGGACGCCATCGCGGTATCGCTCAACGGCGTGCAGAACGAATGGAAGGCATGGGTCGCGCCGTCCGCGCAGGCGGCGGACCCGAAGACCACGTGGAAGCCGTTCTTCGACCGTGGCGACGACGTGACCAACGTCGCGATGCGCGGCGGCGACATTTTCCTGCTCTCGCACAAGGATGCGCCGACCTTCAAGGTGCTGGGGGTCAAGGCCGGCGAGCCGCTGTCGTCGGCCGTGACGCTGGTGCCGGCCCAACCCGGTCGCGTGATCGAAGGCCTGTACGCCGCATCCGACGCGCTGTACGTGCTGGCGCGCCAGGGCGCGTACTCGCAATTGCTGCGCATCCCGACCGGCAGCGACAGGATCGAGCAAGTGGCGCTGCCATTCGAGGGGCACATCCGCGAGGCGTTTGCCGACCCCCGCGAACCGGGCGTGGTGGTGGGTTTGTCGAGCTGGGTGGTGCAACCGACGTATCTTCGGTACGACCCGTCGTCGCAGAAATTCGCCACGCTGGACATCGGCCATCGGGGTGACATGGACGCCGCCGCGTACAAGGTGAGCGACCTCGAGGCGAAGGCGAAGGATGGCGTGATGGTGCCGCTCAGCCTGATCCAGCCAAAAGACGCCAATGGTCCGCAGATCACGCTGGTCGAAGCATACGGATCCTACGGCATTTCCAATCTTGCCGATTTCAGCACGCGGCGTGCGGCGGCAATGCGCGAAGGCATCAATTACGGGATCTGCCACGTGCGCGGCGGCGGCGAGAAGGGCGAAGCGTGGCGCCTCGGCGGCAAGGACGCCAACAAGCACAACACGTGGCAGGACCTGATCGCCTGCGGCGAAGACCTGATCGCGCGCGGCGTGACCACGAGGGCCAAGCTCTTCATCATCGGCGGCTCGGCCGGCGGCATCACCATGGGCCGCGCGATGACCGAGCGGCCCGACCTGTTCGCGGGGGTGCTCGACATGGTCCCCGCGGCCAACACCCTGCGAGCGGAGTTCTCGCCCAACGGCCCACCCAACGTTCCGGAATTCGGCAGTGTGAAGACCGAACAGGGCTTCAGGAACCTGTTCGCGATGGATTCGATCCAGCACGTGAAGAAGCGCGTCACGTATCCCGCGGTGATGATCACGACAGGGTTGAACGATCCGCGCGTGTCGCCGTGGGAGCCGGCCAAGTTCGCCGCCGCGTTGCAGGCGTCCGGCTCGCAGAATCCGGTGCTGCTCCGGATCGACGCCGAGGCCGGCCATGGCATCGGTTCCACCCGCACCCAGACCGATCTGCAGACCGCGGACACGATCGCGTTCATGAAGTGGCGCGCCGGCGACCCCGGCTGGCGCCCCGATCGCAAGCCGTGATCTCTGGGGAGGCTCTGGTTTTACCGTCGCCCGCCCCACGGGCGACGGCTCTTGCTGGCGGATGCACCGCGACACGCACGCTGGTGTGCGGTCACTTTGTCGAACGCGCCATCCGCCCATGACCCACCCGCGCATCGCCCTGGTAACCGCGCGCGTCGCGCGCGGCACCGATTACGACATGCCGCCGCTGCTGGCCGCGTTGCGCGAGGCCGGCGCCGAGGCGCATGAAGTGGACTGGGACGACGGTGCGGTCGACTGGCCCTCCTTCGACCTGGCGTTGCTGCGTTCGACCTGGGACTATTTCGAACGGCTGCCGGAATTCCTCGACTGGGCGGAGCGGGCGTCGCGGCAAACGCGGCTGCTGAATCCGCTGGACGTGATCCACTGGAACACCGACAAGCATTACCTCGGCGATCTCGAGCGCGCCGGGGTGCCGGTCGTCCCGAGCCATTTCATCGAGCCGGGCGAGGACGCCACGTCGGCGGTGGAGAATTTTTTCGCGGCCTGCCCTCCGACGCACGACGTGGTCGTCAAACCCGCGGTCGGCGCGGGATCGCGCGACGCGCAGCGACATGCGCCCGACCGCCGCGAAGCGATCATCGCCCACGTACGGTATTTGCTGGATGCAAACCGCAGCGTCCTGCTGCAGCCCTACCTCGAACGGGTGGACGAACACGGCGAAACCGCGTTGCTGTTTTTCGAGGGCGGGTTCTCGCACGCGATCCGCAAGGGCCCGCTGCTGAAGCGCAACGAGGGCTCGACCGCGGGGCTGTATGCGACCGAAACCATCACGCCTCGCACTCCGTCACCCGATGAACTCGACGTCGCCCGGCGCGCGCTCGCGGCGATTCCGTTCGCCCAGCCGCTGCTGTACGCGCGTGTCGACCTGATCCACGACGACGAGGGATCACCGCGCCTGCTGGAACTCGAACTGGTCGAGCCCTCCGTGTTCGTGGGCTACGCCGACGGCGTGGCGCCGCAATTCGCGCGAGCGATATTGCAGCGCGCGAGCACGGCGTAGGGTCTCTGTGCCGGTCCCGCGAAAAGAAAGCGCGGGCGCTGCGTGCTCGTCCACTCCCGCAAAAAAGCCCCAGGCTTTTCGTAGGAGCCGGCCTGCTGGCGATCATTTGAATCGGCGGAGCTTCGGTCGCGCGCAGGCGCGCTCCTACAACAAAGGCTGGGCGTAGCCAACCCGCCGATCCTTCGCGCGATCCCAGTCGCGCCATCATCATCGGCAATAGCATGAAGTCCGTGAACCCTCCCCTGCCCCGCAACGTGCGCCTGCTGATCGGCATGCGCGCGGCGCGCAGCCTCGGACAGGGCGCGATGGTGGCGTCATTCACGCTGTACCTGCACGCGCTGGGCTGGACCGGCACCGCGATCGGCGCGGTGCTGATGGGCGCGCTGCTGTTCGGCACCCTGCTGACGATCATCGTGGGGCCGTTGAGCGACCACGGCGGACGGCGCGCATTCCTGCTCGGTTACGACCTGATGCAGGCATTCGTCGCCGTCGTCGCGATGCTGACGACGACGCCGTGGTTGCTGATCGCGGCAGCGGTGATCGGCGGCTTCGGTCGCGGCGCGAATGGCTCGGCCGGTCCGTTCTCGCCGGTCGAACAAGCCTGGCTTGCGATCGAGTTGCCCATGCAACGGCGTGGCAGCGTGTTCAGCAGCAACAGCGCGGTCGGTTACATCGGGATGGGTGTCGGCGCACTGCTCGCGGCGTTTCCGGCGTGGTGGTTCGGGCACGCGATGAGCCCGGCCGATTACCGCTTGCTGTTCGTGCTGCCGCTGGCCGGTTCGCTGGCGAGCTTCGCGCTGATGTGGATGGCGCGCGAGCCGGCCGGGTTCACGTCCGCCGCCATCAAGGCCAGCGGCGGCGCCACGATCCGACGAACGGAAAACCGCCTGCTCGCGAAATTGGTGATCGCCAATTCATTGAACGGCCTCGGCATCGGGCTGATCGGACCCCTGATCGCATACTGGTTCGCGATCAAGTTCCAGCGCGGACTGGTCGACATCGGACCCGGTATCGCGCTGGCGTTCCTGTTCAGCGCGGTCGGCGCGTTCATTGCCGGCGCCGTCGCGCGCCGCCACGGCATCATGAACACGGTGCTGTGGATGCGTGGCATCGGCATCGTGCTGCTGGTGGCGATGCCGCTGGTGCCGTGGTTCGGGATCGCGATGGCGCTGTACATTGCGCGCGGCGCGAGCAACCGTGGCACCGGCGGCGTGCGCCAGGCGCTGGCGGCGGGATTGACGCGGGTCGAGCGGCGCGGTCTCGCCAGCAGCCTGCAGAACATCTCGATCCAGTTGCCGCGCGCGGTCGGTCCGGTGATCGGCGGCGCATTGTTCCACGCCGGATACCTCACCTTGCCGTTCCTGCTCGGCGCCGCACTGCAGCTCGGATATCTGGTGCTGTACGCGCGCTTCTTCGGCGCGCACGAAGCGGCGCGGGTCCGCGATCCGTGAAATGGTGTCAGGGACAATTTCTCAACCCATTTCACGGTTGGAAGACCATGCGGAAATTGTCCCTGACACCATTTCACGCAACTTTCCGCGACAGTATTTCCAGGGAAGGCAGGGGAGGTGGTGCGTTACAATGCGGGATTGCAATGCTCTGCGGAAGGCGACAGGGAACATCCCATGAAGATACTGGTCGGTTACAAGCGCGTCGTCGACTTCAACGTGCGCATCCAGCTGAAGCCCGACGGCAGCGGCGTGGTCACCGACGGCGTGAAGCTGTCGCCCAACCCGTTCGACGACATCGCGCTCGAGGAAGCACTGCGGCTGCGCGAGAAGGGCATCGCCGAGGAAGTGGTGATCGCGACCATCGCGCCATCCGACGCCCAGGCGCACCTGAGAAACGGCCTCGCGATGGGCGCCAACCGCGCGATCCACGTGGTCACGCCCGATCCGGTCCAGCCGCTTGCCGCCGCGCGAGTGTTCCTGAAACTCGTCGAAAAGGAACAACCGGAACTGGTGATCCTCGGCAAGCAGGCCATCGACGACGACTGCAACCAGACGGGCCAGATGCTGGCCGCGTTGTGGGACCGTCCGCAGGCGACCTTCGCCTCGAAGCTCGAGATTGCCGACAACAAGGCCACCGTCACGCGCGAAGTCGACGCCGGCCTCGAAACGATCGAGGTCGACCTGCCGGCCGTCGTCACCACCGACCTGCGCCTCAACGAACCGCGCTTCATCAAGCTGCCGGACATCATGAAGGCCAAGTCCAAGCCGATCGAAACCATCGAACTGTCCACGCTCGGCGTCGAAAACGGCGGCGGGATCAAGACCACGCAGTACGCGCCGCCGCCCAAGCGTTCACGCGGAGTGATGGTGAAGGATGTTGCAGAACTGGTGGGCTTGTTGAAACAGAAAGGATTGGTGTAGCTGCGGATACCGTCGTGCGCCTGCCCCACCACTTTCTTGTCATTCCGGGGCTACCCGCGATTTTTGCGGGTAGAACCCGGAATCCAGTTTTTCGCTTCTCCACGATCCAGAGCTGGATTCCGGGTTCCGCGCTGCGCGCGGCCCCGGAATGGCGAAGCGGAAGAGTGAAGTGCAGCGGCCACATTTCGAGCAGGACAGAAAACCCATGAGCAAAATCCTTGTCATCGCCGAACACCTGAACGGCCAGCTCAATACCGCCACCGCGCGCTGCGTCACCTGCGCGCGCGAATTGAACCCCGACGCGATCGACGTGCTGGTGCTGGCCGATGCGCCCGATACGGTCGCCGCCGAGGCGGCGAAACTGGACGGCGTCTCGAAAGTACTGACCGTCGCGCGTGCCGAGA
>DASUKQ010000087.1:0-4062 GCA_036278635.1 Rhodanobacteraceae bacterium | reverse complement strand
CGTGGTGCCGCTGCGCACCGCGTGGGTCAGCTCGACGAAGATCCACGCGACCACGCCGCACAGGATCCCGATCACCACGGTTTTCAGGAACAGCAGTTCGGTGAAGTTGCCGACGAACGCGATGTGGTAAACGGGATACGGTACGCCGAGGTAACGCGAGACCTCGAACGCGGTCACCCCCGCGACGATGCCGGGGAACAGGAAGTCGTGACGGATGCGGCCGATCGCCAGCATCTCGACGCCGTAGATCGCGCCCGCGATCGGGGTGCCGAACACGCTGGCAAATCCGGCGCTGACCCCGCACGCCAGCAGGCGCTTGCGCATTTCCGGATTGAGGTGCAGGACGCGGCCGATTGCAGCCGCGATGCTCGCGCCGATGTGGGAACACGGCCCTTCCTTGCCGGCCGAGCCGCCGCAGCCCAGCGTGATCCACGCCGCGACCGGTTTGATCCACATCGTGCGGAACGGCAGCTTGCCCTGCTGCTCGTTCACCGCGACGATCGGATTGTCGTTGAAGGTGCTGCGGCGCAATTTGTAGCCGTAGTACAGCAGCAGGCCGTTGGCGAGGCCGGCGATCGGTAGCAACGCCATCTGCAGCCACAACGGCGCCGCATAGGAGTGGCCGGCGGTCGCGAACAGGACGCGCAGGAAAATCGTGCAACCGACGCCGATCACCGCGCCGGTGAGGATCGAAAGGACCAGCCACTGAAGCACGGTCGCCAGCATCACCAGCGGTTCGGCAAATTCGAAGCGGCGCATGCGGCGTGGTCGGAATCAGGGGCGGAAACGGGCCATTGTATCGACTGCGCCGGATTGCCCGCCCGTACCCCGTCTTCAGGTCGGCCACGACGCCGCGCCAGAACGCTCGGGCGGCCCCGCCGCGCTTGACAGCACAGGCGCAGGCACTAGACTGCCCGGCTGCTTGCGTGATCCCGTGGCCAGATCGCCCTATCGATCGGATCCCGGCACCCGTCATGTGCCGGTCACGGCGATACAATGGAGCATTCTGGCTACGTAGCTCAGCTGGTTAGAGCACGGCACTCATAATGCCGGGGTCGGTGGTTCGAGCCCACCCGTAGCCACCATGATCCCACCTTGCATGCGACGCCGCCCTCGGGGCGGCGTTTTGCGTTTTGCACGCATCCTGCGACGAAGCACCCGTGATTCGCTGCGGCACAACATGCAAATTTTCGTGGTTGGGACATATAACGATTTGTTTTGTAACACTATATATGAATGAAACATAAACAAGCGAAGATTTATGTTGCACTGCACCATTCGTTGCGCTAGAGTAGTCACCAGTCCAAGCCACCCTGAAAAGAGGGATCACACCATGTACAGCCAGTTCCAGAAGCAGTCACTCGACCTCGGCAAGCAGTTCGCTGAGCAGGCCTACAAGGCGCAGCTCACTGCGCTGAAGGGCATCGCCGAAATCCAGAGCCTGCAGGTCAAGGCGCTGGAGTCGCAGGCCAAGTCGAACCTGGCGTTTGTCGCCGATTCGATGGAAGTCCGCGAGGTCCAGGACGTCACCGCGATGTGGCCGAAGGGCCTCGACTTCGCGCGCGACAGCATCGAAGCCGCCTATGCGGCCAACCAGGAAATGCTGGGCGTCGCGCAGAAGACCGCCGAGCAGTTCGGCGAGCTGACCCGCAGCAACCTGAAGGCGGCCAACGCCGCCGCCGCGCCCGCCAAGAAGGCGCGCTGATCCCGAGCGGGATCGAACCAGGTACCTCTCGCAGGTATCAAAGAAAGTACGCGCGGCGGAGAACCCCCTCCCTCCTGCGGCGCGACTCCAACCGGGCGGCGCAAGCCGTCCGGTTTTTTGTGGGTGATTATTTGTGCGATCGTCAAGGGAAATGGTGTCAGGGACAATTTCTCCGAGGCCGAAGGGAAATGGTGTCAGGGACAATTTCTCCGACGCCGTAAGAGGCGCTGCTTGCATAGAAAAAACGGGAAATTGTCCCTGACACCATTTCAGACACCATTTCAGCCAGGCACTCAGAACCTGCCGGCCTGGTAGTCCTGCATCGCCTGCACGATCTGCTCGGGTGTGTTCATCACGAAGGGCCCGTAGCGTGCGACCTGCTCGTTGAGCGGTCGCCCGGCCACCAGCAGAACCCGCGCGGCCTGGCCGTCGCCGGGCACCGACAGGTCGACCGTGTCGCCGTCGGACAGGACGCCGAGTTCCCGCGAGCCCAGCTTCTCGTCGCCGACCTGGACAGCGTCGCCCTCGAACACGTAGGCGAAAGCGCTGTGGCCCTGCGGCAGCGGCACCGACAATTTCGAACCCGGCTCCAACGCGACGTCGAGATACACGGGCTCGATCGCGATGCCGTCCACCGGCCCGCGCACGCCGAAAAGCTCGCCCGCGACCACGCGCACACGCACGCCCGACGCCGGTTTGGCGGTCGGGATTTTCGTCGGTGCGATGTCCTGGTAGCGCGGCTCGCTCATCTTGTCCTTGGCGGCCAGGTTCACCCACAACTGGAACCCGCGCATCAGGCCGTCCTCCTGTTCGGGCATCTCCGAATGCACGATGCCGCGGCCCGCGGTCATCCACTGCACGCTGCCCGATTCCAGCAGCCCGGAATTGCCGTGGTTGTCGCGGTGGCGCATCCGCCCGTCCAGCATGTAGGTGACGGTTTCGAAACCGCGATGCGGGTGGTCGGGGAAACCCGCGATGTAATCGGTGGCCGCGTCCGAGCCGAACTCGTCCAGCAGCAGGAACGGGTCCAGCGAGTCCAGCTTCGGCTGGCCGATCACGCGGGTCAGCTTGACGCCGGCACCATCGGACGTGGGGATGCCGCGCACGCGGCGGGTGACGGTACGGGAAGCCACGGAACACCTCCTGGGCGAGCTGTTGTGAAAAGTCAGGCCACGGAGCTCCTGGCCATGGATGGCGGCTCTGATGGCCGTTCTGGTGTGTGCCACGTGCGGATCTTCGGGATTGCTGCCGCGATCCGGGGAGCCCCGATCACGGACGATCGCAAGAACCAGACTCCCCCAAGATGCGTCCACGCGCGGCTGGAAACAATCCTCCCGGCTGGAACGCAGTGTTCACGCCGCACCGCCCGCCTTCAGGCCACCCAGCGAAATGCCCTGCGCAGCTCGGCTTCGGCGTTTTCCGGATACCAGCGGCCATGGGCGAGGATGACCCGCCGCGGGTGCCAGGCCAGGATCTTTTCGAAGCATTCGCGTGCCTGGCGTTTTCGGCCAAGAAAAGTCATGCGCATGTCCAGGGGCGCCTTGCCGTCGGGGTCGAGAACGCCTCCGAGTCGCGCGATCCAGCGCATGCCACGCGTGAGTTTCCTGCGCTCGAAATTCTCGATCAGGTCGGCGAGGATCAACGTGGCGGTGGCGCGGTGGAAGAACACGAATTCTTCGAACGTGCGGCTGCCGCGAAAGCGCAACGAGTCGATATCCGCGGCCCAGGCATCCGGCGGCGTGTCGGCCAGATCGATATCGAACGCCACGTCGATGTTCTGCGATGCCGCGCGCTCACGCACGCCGGGCGACGCCCATGCGGTGGCCTCGGGATAGCGTCGCTTCCACGCCGCGATGTGCGCGTAGTGCAGCAGATTGGGCGAAACCAGATGGCGCACCGGACCGAGTGCGTCGATTCCCGCGAACAGGCCGGTATCCGGCGCGATCGGCGAGTGACACCACAGGCTGCCGTCATGCAGCCGCACCAGTGTCATGCGGGTCGGAAACGCGACGCTCGTTCCGAGCGGCGCGGCCATGCGCACCACGGGGCCATCGGCGATCCAGATCTCCGCCCCCACCGGTTTCAGCGTGTTGATCGGTTCGTAAAGTCCGACGTCGGTCATGGGAAAGAGAGTATCGCCCCCCGCGCTACTTCAGCCGACGTACCGCTCGAAGCGGCTGTTGCGAGAAGTCAGGCCACGGAGCTCCTGATGGATAGCGGCTCTGATGGCCGCTCTGGTGTGCGCAACGCGCGAAATCCCCGAGCAGCGACGCCGCTCAATGAAGCGCGCAGACGCGCTGCTACACCAACACGGGCGTGGGCAGCGCCCCGCAACAGCACGCTTTTCGTAGGAGCCA
>DASUKQ010000086.1:0-5679 GCA_036278635.1 Rhodanobacteraceae bacterium | reverse complement strand
CGGGTTTCCTTGACCTCGGTGAAGACCGGCACGAACGCGGTCGAGAACGATCCCTCCGCAAACAGCCGGCGCATGAAATTGGGAATGCGAAACGCGATCACGAACGCGTCGGTCGCGGCGCTGACACCGAACACGTGGGTGATCGAAATGTCGCGCGCCAGTCCCAATACGCGCGAAATCATGGTCATGCTGCTGAAGGAAAGCACCCCGCGCAGCAGGCTGGGCTGCTTCATGACCGGGACCGGGGACCGGGGACAAACCGGGACTCGGGACCCGGGACCCGGGACCCGCTTTCGATGAGGCGAATGCGTTGGACGGGAAGATTTCGCGTCGCGGAGTGCGGAACAGGCTCAATCCTCGCGGGATGCTGCGTGGCACTCGGTTCCCGGGTCCCGGGTCCCCGGTCCCGGCACTCGAGTTCTCCGTTGACTGCGCTCGAATATCCAGCCACAATCACCGGCTCATTTTCACACTTCACGTCCGGAGTCACCCCGTGGCCAACATCCAGTCCGCCAAGAAGCGCGCCCGCCAGGCCGAAGTGCGCCGCATGCGCAATGCCAGCCAGCGTTCGATGCTGCGCTCGACGATCCGCAAGGTCCTCAAGGCCATCGAAGCCAAGGACAAGCCCGGCGCCGAGGCAGCCTACAAGGTGGCCGAGCCGGTGCTCGACCGCTACGCCAGCCACGGACTGATCCACAAGAACAAGGCCGCGCGTCACAAGAGCCGCCTCGCCGCGCACATCAAGGCGATCGGCTGAGCCACGCGCCGCAGTGACTCCAAAAAAGCCGGCGCCAGCCGGCTTTTTGTTGCTGCCCCACCCTTCTCCCCCCGGGAGAAGGTGGCCCGAAGGGCCGGATGAGGGTTCGGGCCCGCGCGATGACTGGCTCTCGCCCTCCCCGAACTTCGCGCAATTGACGTACGCTCGTGCCGGCGCCACACGCTCGGCGCCACGCGCGGCATCTTCTGCATGGAGAGGAGTTCCAGCCGAATTCACGGTCCAGCCTCCTCTTCCTCCCCCGCCTTTTGATCTTCGAAAAACCGCTGCACGGCTTGGCAAACCTCACGCGTGCCCAGCCGTTCGGCCGCCGAGACCGCAAACCACGTCGCCGTCCATCCGAGCCTCGCGACAATCTCACGCGCCTTCGCTTCGCGTTCGTCCGGTGCCCACAGGTCGATCTTGTTGAGCAGCAGCCAGCGCGGGCGTTCGAGCAATTCGGGATCGTGCCGGCGCAGCTCGCCCTCGATGACCCGCACTTGTTCGACGGGATCGGCGCCGTCGATGGGTTCGACGTCCACCAGATGCAGCAGCAGGCGCGTGCGCGAAACGTGCTTGAGGAACTGGATGCCGAGCCCCGCGCCTTCGGCCGCGCCCTCGATCAGGCCCGGGATATCGGCGATCACGAACCCCTGTGAAGGCCCGACGCTGACCACGCCGAGGTGCGGCTGCAACGTCGTGAACGGATAGTCCGCCACGCGGGGCGTCGCCGCGGACACCGCGCGGATGAACGTGCTTTTGCCGGCGTTGGGAAAGCCGAGCAGCCCGACATCGGCCAGCACCTTCAGTTCCAGCGTCAGTTCGCGTTCTTCGCCCGCGGTGCCGTGCGTGAAGCGGCGCGGTGCGCGATTGGTGGAACTCTTGAAATGGATGTTGCCGAGGCCGCCCTTGCCGCCGCGGGCCACCAGCAATTTCTGCCCGTGCGTGGTCAGGTCGCCGATCAGTTCGTCGGTAGCGAGATTGATCACCGACGTGCCGACCGGGACGCGGATCGTGGTGTCCTCGCCGCCGCGCCCGTACATGTCGCTGCCCATGCCGTTCTGGCCGCGCTGCGCCTTGAAATGGCGCTGGTGGCGAAAATCGACCAGGGTATTCAGGCCCTCGTCGGCGACCAGCCAGACGCTGCCGCCCGCGCCGCCGTCGCCGCCGTTGGGGCCGCCGAACGGGATGAACTTCTCGCGCCGGAAACTGGCGCAACCGTCCCCGCCGTTGCCGGCCTGCACCTTGATGATGGCTTCGTCGACAAATTTCACGGGACTCGGGACTCGGGACTGGGGACTCGCAAAAGCATCGTGCTCGGGACGTTGGCTTCGGCTTGTTGGGCTGCAAGGGTCCGCCAACGGTGCATCAGACTAGCGGACTCGCACCCCCGAGTCCCGAGTCCCGAGTCCCGACAACAAAAACGAAAAGCCCCGCTCGCGGCGGGGCCTTCCGGGTTCGATGCGGCGCGCGTCAGCCGGAAACCACATTCACCGTGCGTTGGCGCTTGGGCCCCTTGACGGAAAACTCCACCTTGCCATCGACCAGCGCGAACAGCGTGTGGTCGCGGCCCAGGCCCACGCCGACGCCCGGATGGAACTGGGTGCCACGCTGGCGCACGATGATGTTGCCGGCTTCGACCACCTGGCCGCCGTATAGCTTGACGCCGAGGTATTTCGGATTGGAGTCGCGGCCGTTGCGCGAGGAACCTACGCCCTTTTTGTGTGCCATGGCGGCTTCTCCCTACTTGTCGCCGGCACTGATGCCGGTGACTTCGATTTCGGTGTAGTGCTGCCGATGCCCCATCTGCTTGCGATGGTGCTTGCGGCGGCGGAATTTGACGATGCGCACCTTGTCGGCACGGCCGTGGGCGCGCACCTTGGCGGCAACGCTGGCGCCCGCGACGTGCGGGGTGCCGACGGTGATGCTGTCGCCTTCGCCGACCAGCAGTACCTGATCGAAGGTGACCGCGCTGTCGGGGTCGGCTTCCAGTTTTTCGACGCGCAGGACGGCGCCCTGCTCGACGCGGTACTGGCGACCGCCGGTAACAATCACTGCGTACATGGTTTCGGCTCTCTGGTTCTGTCGTTATTCTGGGTCGATCGGGCGCGTCTTTGCACGCTCGAACCTGCGATTCTAGCGTGATTTCATGGGATTGGGCAAGCCCGGCCAGGACCGTAGGTTGGGCTGACCCGGCTCCATCGGGGAAGCCCAACTTCGCCCGCGATGGCACTTTTCCGCGCGACAGGGCGCGGCGGCATGCGGAGCGGCAACAACCGGACACACAACCGTAGGTTGGGCTGACCCGGCTCCATCGGGGAAGCCCAACTCCAACCCGTAACGCACGGGCACATATGAACGCCGGTGGTCGAAAAACCGGCGGCCACACCCCACATTGACCGGACCGCTATAGTAACGGGCTTTATCGCACGCATTCCATGGACACCATCCGCATCCGCGGTGCCCGCACCCACAACCTCAAGAACATCGACCTCGACCTGCCGCGCGACCAGTTGATCGTGATCACGGGCCTGTCGGGTTCGGGCAAATCCTCGCTCGCCTTCGACACCCTGTACGCCGAGGGCCAGCGTCGCTACGTCGAATCGCTGTCGTCGTACGCGCGACAGTTCCTGTCGATGATGGAAAAGCCCGACGTCGATCAGATCGAGGGTTTGTCGCCGGCCATTTCGATCGAGCAGAAGTCGACCTCGCACAACCCGCGATCGACGGTCGGCACCATCACCGAGATCCACGACTACCTGCGCCTGCTGTACGCGCGGGTCGGCACGCCGCGCTGTCCGAACCACGGGACGCCGCTGGCGGCGCAGACCGTCAGCCAGATGGTGGACCAGACGCTGGCATTGCCGGAAGACAAGCGCTACATGCTGCTGGCCCCGGTGATCCGCGAGCGCAAGGGCGAGCACGTGCAGGTGTTCGAGCAGTTGCGCGCGCAGGGTTTCGTGCGCGCACGCGTCGATGGCACCGTGCACGACCTCGACGCGGTCCCGCCGCTGGGCCTGCGCGTCAAGCACACCATCGAAGTGGTGATCGACCGTTTCCGTCCGCGTGATGACATCAAGCAGCGGCTTGCCGAATCTTTCGAGACCGCCCTGCGGCTGGGCGAAGGGCTGGCGATCCTGGTCGACCTCGACGACGCCAAGGCGCCCGAACAATTGTTCTCGTCGCGGTATTCCTGCCCGCTGTGCGACTACTCGCTGCCGGAACTGGAACCACGTCTGTTCTCGTTCAACTCGCCGGTCGGCGCCTGCCCCACGTGCGACGGCCTCGGCGTCACCCAGTTCTTCGACCCCGCACGGGTGGTTGCGCACCCGGAACGCAGCCTCGCCGACGGCGCGGTGCGCGGATGGGATCGGCGCAACCCGCATTTCTTCCAGATGATCCGCTCGCTGGCGGCGCACTACGATTTCGATGTGGAAACACCGTGGCGGAACCTGCCGAAGAAGACCCAGGACGCCATCCTGAACGGTTCCGGCGGCGAGTCGATCCGGTTCCGCTACCTCGGCCACGGCGGTGCCGGCGGCATGGTGCGCAAGCACCGGTTCGAAGGCGTGATTCCGAATCTCGAGCGGCGCTGGAAGGAAACCGATTCACAGATGGTGCGCGAGGAACTCGCGCGCTTCATCAGCGAGCGCCCTTGCCCGGAATGCCACGGCGAGCGCCTGAATCTGTCCGCGCGCAACGTGTTCGTGGGCGGGAAGAACCTGCCCTCGCTTTCCGCGCTGGCAATCGGCGACGCACGCAGCTTCGTCGAAGGCTTGCAACTCGCGGGCTGGCGCGGCGAAATCGCCGAACGCATCATCAAGGAAATCCGCGAGCGCCTGCGGTTCCTGATCGACGTCGGGCTGGACTACCTGACGCTCGACCGCAAGGCCGATTCGCTTTCGGGCGGCGAGGCCCAGCGCATCCGGCTCGCCTCGCAGATCGGCGCGGGCCTGGTCGGCGTGCTGTACGTCCTCGACGAACCCTCGATCGGCCTGCACCAGCGCGACAACGCGCGCCTGCTGGGAACGCTCACGCGACTGCGCGACCTCGGCAACACCGTGATCGTGGTCGAGCACGACGAGGAAGCGATCCGCGCCGCCGACCGAATCATCGACATCGGCCCGGGTGCGGGCGTGCACGGCGGCGAAGTGGTCGCGCAAGGTTCGCTCGCCGACATCCTCGCGGCACCACGCTCGCTGACTGGGCAATACCTGTCCGGCAAGCGCAGTATCGAGGTGCCGAAGCTGCGCCGCCAACCCGATCCGAAACGCGTGCTGAAACTGAAGGGCGCACACGGCCACAACCTGCAACACGTGGACCTCGAGATTCCGGCCGGCTTGTTCACCTGCATCACCGGCGTGTCGGGTTCGGGCAAGTCCACGCTGGTCAACGACACCCTCTACCGGATCGCCGCGGTGGATTTGAATGGCGCGTCGGCGCAACCGGCACCGTACGAGTCCATCGAAAAGCTCGACCTGTTCGACAAGGTGCTGGACATCAACCAGGCGCCGATCGGACGCACGCCGCGCAGCAATCCTGCAACGTATACAGGCGTGTTCACGCCACTGCGCGACCTGTTCGCGCAAGTGCCCGAGGCAC
Organism: Rhodanobacteraceae bacterium; assembly: GCA_036278635.1. Classification (GTDB taxonomy): domain Bacteria; phylum Pseudomonadota; class Gammaproteobacteria; order Xanthomonadales; family Rhodanobacteraceae; genus 66-474. The sequence goes on along the minus strand of DASUKQ010000086.1, from coordinate 323 downwards.
GTGCGCGCGGCTACAAGCCGGGCCGCTTCAGCTTCAACGTCAAGGGTGGCCGCTGCGAAGCCTGCGAAGGCGACGGGCTGATCAAGGTCGAGATGCACTTTCTGCCGGACATGTACGTGTCCTGCGACGTGTGCCACGGCAAGCGCTACAACCGCGAAACGCTGGAGATCCTGTATCGCGGTTACACCATTGCCGACGTGCTCGACATGACCGTCGAGCAGGCCCACGAGGTGTTCGCCGCCGTGCCGCAGATCGCGCGCAAACTGGAAACCCTGATCGACGTGGGGCTGGGCTACATCAAGCTCGGTCAGAGTGCGACCACG
>DASUKQ010000085.1:0-31799 GCA_036278635.1 Rhodanobacteraceae bacterium | reverse complement strand
CCGGCCGCTATGCTTGGGCGATGACCCAGCCGACCTGGTACGCCGCGACCGCGCGTCCTTTCGACCCGTTGCCCCCTTTGCAGGGAAAGACCGAAGCGCGCGTCGCGATCGTCGGCGGCGGTTATGCCGGGGTTTGCCTGGCGCTCGGCCTCGCCGAGCGCGGCGTGGGCGATGTCGTCCTGCTCGAGCGTGACGGTATCGGCCACGGTGCGTCGGGGCGCAATGGTGGTTTCGTGTTCGGCGGCTATTCGCTGGGCGAGGATGCGCTGCTCCACCAGCTCGGCGCCGAGCGCGCGCGCGCCCTGTATTCCGCGACCACCGACGCGGTCGAGCTGATCCGCCGGCGGATCGCGCGCTATTCGATCGAGTGCGACGTGGTGGAAGCGGGCGTGATCTGGGCCAACTGGTTCCGCGATCCGGAAGTGCTGCGCGAACGCCAGCGGCTCCTGTCGCAAACATATGGTGTGGAATGGGAATGGATTCCCGAGGAAGAGTTGCGGGCGGCGATACACAGCGAGCGCTACCACGACGGACTGTTCGAGCGGAATGCCTTGCACCTGCATCCGCTCAACTACCTGCACGGCATGGTACGCGCCGCGCAAGCGCAAGGGGTGCAGGTCCACGAGCAGTCACGCGTACGGCGCGTCGACCGGGAGGGAGCGGCCTGGCGGGTGCGCACCGATGCCGGCGAAGTGGAGGCGCAAACGGTGGTACTGGCTTGCGGCGGATACCTCGCACACCTCAAGCGCGAAGTGGACCGGGCGGTGCTGCCGATCGCGACCTACGTGATGGCGACCGAACCACTGGGCGAACGCTTGCAGGAATGCCTGCATACGCAAGCCGCCATCTACGACACGCGTTTTGCGTTCGATTACTACCGGCCGCTCAAGGACTCGCGGTTGTTGTGGGGTGGGCGCATTTCAATCCGGCAGCATTCGCAGACGACGATTCGACGTTTGCTCACACGCGATCTGCTGCGGGTGTTTCCGCAGCTCGGGGGCATCCGGATCGATAGCGCGTGGTCCGGCCTGATGAGTTACGCACGCCACCAGATGCCCCAACTCGGTACCCGCGGCGACGGCCTGTGGTGGATGCAGGCCTTCGGCGGCCACGGCACGGCACCCACCTGTGCTGCCGGCGAGCTGCTGGCCAGCGCGATCGCGCAGCATGACGAAAGCTGGCGCGAGTTCGCGCGCTTCGGCCTGCAGGATACGTACCGGCCGTTCGGCCATGTCGGGGCGCAAGCCCGGTACTGGTGGATGGAGGCGAAAGACCGCTGGAAGGCGATGCTGGAAGGTTAATCCGCAGGTACCTGCCGCGGCCCGGTGTTGTGCCGTCGCCATGCCGCGGGTGGAACCCCGAAGCAACGCTTGAACGCACGCTGGAAAGCCGCGCTGGAATCGTAGCCGACCTCGTCGGCGACGCGCGCGATGCTGTACTGGCCCTCGCCCAGTCGACGCGCCGCAAGCTGCATCCGCAAGCGGGTCAGGTAGTGCATCGGAGGCTCGCCGATGACGGCGCGGAAGCGCTCGGCCAACACCGAACGCGAACTGGCGACGGCGACCGCCAATTGGTCCACCGACCAGCGGCGGCAAGGCTGCGCATGCATGGCCTGCAATGTGCGGCCGACCAGCGGGTCGCGCAGTCCGGCCAGCCAGCCGGTGGCGTCCGCCGGAAGGTCCCGCATGTACTGGCGCAGCGCGCTCAGGAACAACAACTCGGCCAGGCGCCCGCGCAAACCCGCCGCTCCCGGGCTGTCGTCGAGGGCGTTCGCCAACGCATAGCGCACCAGCGTCTCCACGCGCGTGCCGAGCTCCACGTCGAACACCGGTGGCAGGGACCCGCACAGGGGATCGAACGCCCGTCGGTCGCAGCCGAGAAACCCGCACATCAACTGTGCAGACTCACCCGGGCCGTTCCGGAATTCGACGCGGCGCACGTCGAGCAGGTTGCGCTGTTCGAGCAACGACGAGAAGGGGATGGTCGCGCGTCCGGGTCGATCGCAAATGTCGTGGGGATCGCCGTGCGTGATCACCACGGCATGCCCGGCACGCAATTCGAACCAGTCATCCGGGGCATGTCGAATCCAGCAACGTCCGTTCAGGACGATGTGAAAAGCGATGATCTGGGTGGTGCCGCGCGGCAACAGCGGGGCGAATTTCTCCAGGGTGGGATGCCCGGCGACGCCCCACGTTCCTTCGAGGTCGACCTCGAAGATCAGCGCGCCGGTGAGGCGCACCAGTGTCAATGCGTCGGATAACAGATCGCACGCCATGGTTGCCGACCCGCGCGCCCGGCGTTTCGAGCATGGGGTCCGGAGTATAGGGCATTGCCATGACGGCCGCTCTACGGAAACTGGACGAAGCGTCGGTCCGGAGGCATTGCAATGAAGATGAAATGGCAGCTGATTGCCGTCCTCGCGTTTGCTTGCGGGCTGGTGACGGGCGTTGCCGGGGCCGATCCGCCCGCGGCGATGCCGGACCACGTGGCCCTGGGGCCCACGGATGTCCAATGGATGCCGGCGCCGCCGGTATTGCCGAAAGGCGTGCAGATCGCGGTGCTGAGCGGCAATCCTTCCGCGGAAGGATTTTCGACGGTGCGCCTGAAGATTCCGCCGCACACGACGTTTGCACCGCACTGGCACCCGACCGCGGAAAGCTTCAGCGTCCTGCGCGGAACGTTTTATCTCGGGATGGGTGACGAAGTCGACAAGGCCAGGGCCAGGGCGTTGCCCCCGATGGGGTTTGCGTCGCTGCCGGCGCAACACCATCACTGGGCTTACAGTGGCGACGAGGAAGTGGTGATCGACCTCGGCTTCTACGGCCCCTTCCAGATCCACTACGTCAATCCGCCTGACGACCCGTCGAAAGCGGCGGGCAGCCTTTGATTCGCAAGCCGGGCGAGCTTGCGGCACCGCTGGTGGCACCGGGCAGGTGAAGAGGATCAGTCCGTTCAAGCGGGAGATCAGTCATGCGCAAGACCTTGTTTTTCCTGTACGGCGTGCTGTGCTACGTCGTGTTCTTCCTGACCTTCCTGTATGCCATCGGCTTCGTCGCCGACGCCTGGGTGCCGAAGACCATCGACCATCCGGTGCCGGTGCCTGCGGGCGGCGTCGGGGACTGGATCGTCGACATCGTGCTGCTGGGGTTGTTCGCGGTGCAGCACAGCGTGATGGCCCGTCCCGCTTTCAAGGCGCGGCTGACACGCTGGCTCGATCCGGCCCTCGAACGCAGCACTTACGTCTTGTTGGCCAGCCTCGTGTTGATCCTGCTGTTCTGGCAGTGGCGGCCGTTGCCGGGCGCGGTGTGGGATGTGCAGGCGCCCTGGGCGTGGTGGCTGCTGTACGCGCTGTCGGCATTCGGATGGCTGGTCGTCCTGACCGCCACGTTTGTCATCAACCACTTCGATCTGTTCGGGTTGCGCCAGGTCTGGCTGCGCGCACGCGGCATCGCCTACACGCCACCGGAATTCGTCGACAGTTACTACTACCGCGTTGTCCGGCATCCGCTGATGCTGGGTTTCATCATCGCGTTCTGGGCGATTCCCCGGATGAGCATCGGACATCTGCTGTTCGCCATCGCGACGACCTCGTACATCCTGATCGCGGTGTGGTTCCTGGAGGAACGCGACCTGATTGCAGAGCATGGCGAGGACTACCGGAGATACAGGCGCGAAGTGCCGATGATCTGCCCGTGGCCGCGCCCACGACGCCGGGCCGAGCCGGATCTCGTTCCCTCCAAGCGCTGACGACGATTCCGCGCCACTGCGCCGCGAGTGATTGCGGCCCGGTACCCGCGCGGGATCGGTCCCGCGCCACCGGAACGTCGGGACGATGGCGAACGATCGGCACGCCGCGGGTGCGCTTGTTGCCCTGATGGCGTGCACGGTGGCCGGCGCCATGGTTGCGTCCGTGCCGGGTGCCTCGACGGCGCGAGCTACACCGGTCCGCTCGGGTGACGGTCGCCTGCGGGCAGTCCCGTGCATGCAATGTGTCGCAGGAGCGGGCCTGCTCGCGAACTTTGTCGCAGGGGCCGAGAGCCAGCCCGCGCACCGGTTGGCGCACGGCTATCCTCCGCGCATGGACTGGAACATCCTCTGGTACGTTCTCGCCGGCCTCATCATCATTGCCGGTCTGGTCGCTTCGATCCTGCCCAATCTTCCGGGAATTCCCGTGATGTTCGGCGGGATGCTGCTGGCCGCCTGGGTCGGGCACTTCCAGAAAATCCCCGTGTGGGTGATCGTGTTCCTGGGCGTGCTCGCCGCGTTCTCGATCCTGTTCGATTTCCTGGCAGGAACCTGGGGCGCCAAACGCTATGGCGCCAGCAAGGCGGCGGTGTGGGGCGCCTTCATCGGGACCATCGTGGGCCTGTTCTTCGGCATCCCCGGCATCATCCTCGGACCGTTTGTCGGCGCCGTGCTCGGACAACTCGCTTCCGGCAGCGCCGTCAATCGCGCCGCGCGCGTCGGCGTCGGCACCTGGATCGGGCTGGTGATCGGCACCGCGATCAAGCTCGCGACCGCCTTCATGATGCTGGGTACGTTCGCCCTCGCGCTTTTGGTCTGAAAGCGGTTGTCCGCGAATGAACGCGGATCAATGCATATACATCGAAGCCGACCTTGAGAAACCCCGCTTTCGTTCGTTACCTGGAGCCACAGTGGATTCCCGCTTTCGCGGAAATGACGGCGAGAGAAGCTGATCCGACTTTCGATTGATTTGCGTGTTTTGCGTTCATTCGCGGACGGTATGAAGTCACACCATCTCGAAGATCCCCGCTGCACCCATGCCGGTGCCGATGCACATGGTGACCATGCCGTATTTCTGTTTCCTGCGGCGCATGCCGTGGACGAGGGTGGCGATGCGGATGGAGCCGGTGGCACCGAGCGGGTGACCCAGCGCGATGGCGCCACCTTCCGGATTCACCTTGTCGGGATCGAGGCCGAGGTCCTTGATGACCGCGAGGGACTGCGCGGCGAAGGCCTCGTTCAATTCGATCCATTCCATGTCGTCCTGCTTCATCCCTGTCGCCTTGAGTGCTTTCGGAATCGCTTCCTTCGGACCGATGCCCATGATTTCGGGCGGCACGCCGGCGACCGAGAAGCCGACGAAGCGCGCCAGCGGGGTGAGGCCATAATCCTTGATGGCCTGTTCGCTGGCCAGCAGCACCGCACCGGCGCCATCGGACATCTGCGATGAATTGCCGGCGGTGACGGTGCCGTCGCGACGGAACACGGTGCGCAACTTGGCGAGCACTTCGGCGCTGGTGTCGCGGCGCGGACCTTCGTCGTTCTCGATCACGCGACGATCTTCCTTCACGCCGCGCTTCGCCAGGTCCGGATAGCGGTCGTCGAGCGGGTAGGGAGCGATCTCTTCCTTGAAGTTGCCGGCGTCCTGCGCGGCGATCGCGCGCTGGTGGCTGCGCAAGGCGAAGGCGTCCTGTTCCTCGCGGGTGATCTTCCATTGCGTTGCGACATTCTCGGCCGTGATGCCCATGCCATAGGCGATGCCGATGTTCTCGTCCTTGAAGATTTCGGGGTTCATCACCGGGTGGAACCCCATCATCGGCACCATGCTCATGGACTCGGTGCCGCCCGCCAGCACGAGATCGGATTCACCGAGGCGGATGCTGTTGGCCGCAATCGCGACCGACTGCAGGCCGGACGAGCAGAATCTGTTGATGGTCATGCCGGGTATGGAATCGGGCAGGCCCGCGAGCAGTGCGCCGATGCGGGCCACGTTCATGCCTTGCTCGGCTTCCGGCATCGCGCAGCCGATCACCACGTCGCTGATCCGGTTCACGTCGACGCCGGCGCATTCGTCCAGGGTTTCCCGCAACACGTGGGCCAGCATGTCGTCCGGACGCGTGTGGCGGAACACGCCGCGCGGCGCCTTGCCGACGGGCGTGCGTTTGACGGCGACGATGTAGGCGTCCTGAATTTGACGAGTCATTGCGAGTCCTCGGTGCATTTTCCGGGAAGCGTCCCGATCAATTCCTGAGCGGTTTGCCGGTGGTCATGGTGTGGGCGATGCGCGCCTGGGTTTTTTCCATCTGCGCCAGTTCCATGAAGTGGTGGCGTTCGAGATCGAGCAGCCATTGCGCATCGACCGTGCTGCCGCGTTCGATGTTGCCGCCGCACAAGGTGTCGGCAATGCGCGAGGCGATTTCCATGTCGTGCTCCGAGATGAAGTGCCCGGCCAGCATGTTGACGAGTTGCGCCTTGATCGTGGCGGTGCCGACGTCGCCGGCAACGTGCGTGGCCTGCGGCAGCGGCGGACGCCAGCCGGATTCGGCCAGCGAGGAGGCGACACTTTTCGCCACGTACAAAAGCTCGTTGGTGTTGAAGACCACCACGTCGGACTTGCGCAGCAGGCCGAACTGTTTCGCTTCAAGCGCGCTGCCCGACGCCTTGGCCATCGCGACGGTCTCGAAGTAGCGCTTGACCTGATCGAACGGATCGTCGGTGGGCGAGGCGCGCGAGCAACGTTCGGCGATTTCCTTCAAGCCGCCGCCCGCCGGCAACAGACCCACCCCGGCTTCGACCAATCCGATGTAGCTTTCCAGCGCCGCGACGGTACGGGCAGAGTGCATCTGCAATTCGCAGCCGCCGCCGAGGCACAACCCGCGCACCGCGGCGACGGTCGGAACGAGTCCATGCTGGACGCGCTGCGTGGTTTGCTGGAAGTTGGCGATCATGGCTTCCAGTTGCGAGACCTTGCCTTCCTTCAGCAGCCCCAGGACGCCTTTCAGGTTGGCGCCGGCGGAGAACACGGGGCCGGATTGCCACACCACCAGCGCCTTCAAATTCTGCTCGGCCAGCCCGACCGCATGCCGGATGCCGTCCAGGACCTGGTCGTCGAAGGTGCACATCTTGGTCTTGAAGCTGACGATGCCGACATCGTCATCGCCCAGCGTCCACAAGCGAATGCCATCGTTTTGCCAGACCGTGCTGCCGGTGTCGAACTTCTCGCCGATCAGCGTGTCGGGGAACAACTGGCGTTTGTAAACGGGTGCGGAGGACCGCGGAACATCCTTCTTCGCGCGTGGCGAGTACGACCCATCGGCATGGTGCACACCGCGGCGACCATCGGTCACCCACGCGGGCAGCGGCGCCTTGCTCATGGCCTTGCCGGCGGCGATGTCCTCGGCGATCGCGTTCGCGATCGCTTGCCAGTCCGCGGCCTGCCACGTCTCGAACGGACCGAGCTTCCAGCCGTAGCCCCAGCGGATCGCGAAATCGACATCGCGTGCAGTCTCGGCAATGCCTTCCAGGTGATACGCGCTGTAATGAAAGAGGTCGCGGAAGCACGCCCACAGGAATTGCGCCTGCGGGTCGTTCGATGCACGCAGTTTGGCAAACTTCTCGACCGGGTTCTTGATCGCGAGAATCGCCGCGACTTCATCCGAGGCGTTCTGCTCTGACGGGCGGTAATCCTGCTTCGCAAGATCCAGCACCTGGATTTCCTTGCCTTGCTTGCGGTAGAAACCCGCGCCGACCTTGGCGCCCAGTGCGCCTTTTTCGATCAGCGCCGCAAGCCACGCAGGTGACTTGAAATGTTCGTGCCACGGATCATCGGGGAGGGTGTCGGCCATGGTCTTGATGACGTGCGCCATGGTGTCCAGCCCCACCACGTCGGCGGTGCGATAGGTCGCCGATTTCGGTCGGCCGATCGCGGGACCGGTCAGCGCATCCACCACGTCGAAGCCGAGCTTGAACCGGGCGGTGTGATGCATCGTGGAAAGCATCGAGAACACGCCGATCCGGTTGCCGATGAAGTTCGGCGTGTCCTTCGCGAACACCACGCCCTTGCCGAGCGTGGAGGTGAGGAACGCTTCCAGCCCTTCGAGCAGTTTGCGGTCGGTGGCCTTTCCGGGGATCACCTCGACCAGGTGCATGTAACGCGGCGGATTGAAGAAATGGACGCCGAGGAAGCGATGGCGCAGGTTTTCGGGCAATGCTTCGGCAAGCTGGTTGATCGACAGCCCCGACGTGTTGCTGGCCAGGATCGCGTGCTCGGGGATGTTCGCGGCAACCTTCCTGTAAAGGTCCAGTTTCCAGTCCATCCGTTCGGCGATCGCCTCGATCACCAGGTCGCAGTCCTTCAACAACGCGAGGTTTTCGTCGTAGTCGGCCGGAGTCATCGTGGCGGCGAGGTCCTTCACCGCCAATGGCGCGGGCGACATCTTGCCGAGATGCTGGATGGCCTTGAGGGCGATGCCGTTTTTCGCGCCGTCCCTGGCGGCAAGATCGAACAGGACGGTTTCGATGCCGGCGTTGGTGAGATGGGCGGCAATCTGCGCGCCCATCACGCCGGCGCCCAGCACGGCGGCTTTGCGAATGCGAAGGGTGTCAGGCATGGAAACTCCGTGGATCATCAGTTGAATCGTCAATGCGCGAACAGTGCCAGAGCATCGCGTCAGGCACGCAACCCCGCCGCGGTGAAATGGATCAAATGCCTGGCCATCTGTTCGCGGTGCTCGCGTTCGCTCTCGCCCGTGCGCCGCTGGATCATTCCGAAGTCGGCCATGGCGTAAGTCAGCGCGCCGACCGCGATGTCCAGCCGCCAGTACAGTTCCTGCTTGTCGAGTTGGGGCAGCAATTGCGCGAACGCGGCCGCGAAATCCTTGAGCACGTACCCGTAGTTTTCCGACAGGAACTTGCGCAGGTGGCCGTTGTGTTCCGCGAAAGCCCGCGCCAGAACGCGCATGAACACCGAGCCGCCCTTGCGGTCCAGCGACAATTCCAGCGCGGGACTGATGAAGGCGTCCAGCACCGATTCGAGCGTCGTCTGGCCGGCGGCGGACGTTTCGGCCAGCCGCTCGAGGCGGCGCCGGCTCAGCTCGTCCAGCCGCCGTCGAAAGACTTCCTCGATCAGATTGTCCTTGGAGCCGAAGTGGTAGTTGACCGCAGCCAGGTTGACGCTGGCCGCGGCGGTGACTTGGCGCAGGGAGGCCCCGGCGAAGCCGTGCTCGGCGAACAGCGCTTCTGCCGCGCCCAGGATCCGCTGCTTGGTCGAGAATTGCGGATTGCCTTGCATGCCGGACCCCGTTTCAAACAGTCGTTTGAGTCTAGGCTGAACGGGACCGGGGGTCAATTGACCGGCGGCCGCATGGCCAAGCCGGCTGCATTGGGCTAGAATCTTCCCTTCTTTTGTGAGCTAACCCCTCATTCGTGCGGAGTTTTCAGGATAAGCTCACGAGCCCGGACGGGTATCGTGCGCTTTTTTTTTACCCTTTCCCGATCAGTCGAGGAACCCATGGCGCTGGAGCGCACCCTTTCCATCATCAAGCCCGACGCGGTCGCGAAGAACGCAATCGGTCGGATTTATGCACGTTTCGAAGAGGCTGGTTTGAAAATCGTCGCCGCAAAGATGAAGCATCTTTCGCGCAGCGAGGCGGAGGGATTCTACGCTGTGCACCGCGAGCGCCCCTTCTTCAAGCCACTCGTTGAATTCATGATGTCGGGCCCGTCGATGATCCAGGTGCTCGAAGGCGAGGGCGCGATCGCGAAAAACCGCGAGCTGATGGGCGCCACCAATCCGAAGGACGCGGCTTCCGGAAGCATCCGCGCGGATTTCGCACAAAGCATCGAGGCGAATGCGGTGCATGGTTCGGATGGTCCGGACACCGCGCGCTTCGAGATCGGATACTTTTTCGCCGCGACGGAACTTTGTAGTCGGTAGCAAGTTGGGGAACAGCATGGCCGACCTGGCCCGTGCCAATCTGCTGGATTTCGATCGCGAGGGACTGCGCAACTTCTTCGCCGAACTGGGCGAGAAGCCCTGGCGCGCCGATCAGGTGATGAAGTGGATCTACCACCGCCTCGAAAGCGATTTCGGGGCGATGACCGATCTCGGCAAATCCCTGCGCGGCAAACTGCCGGAAGTTGCCGTGATCGCGCCGCCGAAAGCCTTGCTGGACAAGGCGTCCAGCGATGGCACCCGCAAATGGTTGCTCGGCATGGATTCCGGCAACGCGGTCGAGACCGTCCATATTCCGGAACCCACCCGCGGCACGCTGTGCGTGTCTTCGCAAATCGGCTGCGGGCTCAACTGCAGCTTCTGCTCGACCGGCACGCAAGGGTTCAACCGCAACCTCGCGGCGTCGGAAATCATCGGACAGGTGTGGTACGCCGCCAGGCAGCTCGGCAACGTGACGCACCAGCAACGCCGCATCACCAACGTCGTGATGATGGGCATGGGCGAGCCGCTGCTGAATTTCGACAATGTCGTCAAGGCGATGAGCCTGATGCGCGACGACCTCGGTTTCGGGCTCGCGTCGAAGCGCGTGACGCTTTCCACCGCCGGCGTGGTGCCGATGATCGACAAGCTCGGCGAGGTCGCCGACGTGTCGCTGGCGGTGTCGCTGCACGCGCCCAACGATGAACTTCGCACGCAACTGGTTCCGCTCAACAAGCGCTGGCCGATCGCCCAACTTCTGGATGCGTGCGCGCGCTACGCCGCGCGGCGCCCGCGCACGACCATCACGTTCGAATACACCTTGATGCGTGGGATCAACGACACGCCGGTGCTGGCGAAGCAGTTGGTCAAGCTGATGCGGCGGTTGCCCGGCAAGGTGAACCTGATCCCGTTCAATCCGTTTCCCGGCACGCAATACGAGCGTTCGGACGAAACGGTCATCCGCGATTTCCAGGCCATCCTGCTGAATGCCGGCGTGCAGGCGATGGTGCGCCGCACCCGCGGCGAGGACATCGATGCAGCGTGCGGGCAACTCAAGGGCCGGGTCGCCGACCGGACCCGCCGCCACGCCGAATTCCAGCGCCGCATCGAAGCGGCGCGATCGACCGAGGCACAAGCCCATGCAGCGTAAGTCGTACTCCGTCATGGTGGTGATGGCGATCGTGCTGGGGCTGGCGGCGTGCCGGCACGATCCGGGCATCATCAAGTATCCGAACCCGATGACCAACCTCGAGAACGCGCCCCGGGACAGCGGCAAGCAGGACAAGCAGTCGGCCGCGCAGACGCACACCCAGCTTGCCGCGGCCTACATCAAGCGCAACGACCTGAAGGAAGCCCAGGCCGCGCTGAACAAGGCGTTGAGTTTCGATGACCAATACATCCCCGCGCACACGATGCTCGCGATCCTGAACTGGCGCATCGGGCGGCTGCAGGATGCGGACAAGGAATTTCGCGCCGCCATCGCGATCGATCCCACCAACGGCGACACCAACAACAACTACGGCAAGTTCCTCTGCGTGCAGGGCAAGCAGCAGCAGGCCATGGACTATTTCAAGCGCGCGTTGGCCGATCCGTTCTACAAGACCCCGGTGGTGGCCAACACCAACGCCGGCGCATGCCTGTTGAAGGGAGCCGACTACACGGACGCTGCAACCTATTTGAACAGGGCCCTGCAAATCGATTCGAATTACGGGGAGGCCTTGCTGGCGATGGCGCAACTCGACTATCGAAAGGGCGATGCCTTCGCTGCGCGCGGCTACCTGCAGCGCTTCGAATCCGCCGGCGAGGCCACTCCCGAGTCCCTGTTGCTCGGCTACCAGATCGCCACCCGTCTTGGTGACAAGGAGACCGCCGCCAATTACTCCAATCGCCTGCAGGATCAGTTCCCGAATTCCGCGCAGGCACAATCGCTAAATGGTTCCAGCCCATGATCGATCGCGAAGACAGCCAGGATCTGTTCGCCGACACGAAGCCGCGCGACATTGCGCCCCCCGTGCAACCGGACGCGAGCCCGCCCGCCGGGGAGGTCCCGATCGGTGATCGCCTGCGCGCGGCGCGCGAGGCCAGGGGGCTTTCCGTTGCCGATTGCGCGCACGAGTTGCGGCTGCCGATCAGGGTGCTGGAACGCCTCGAACGCAACGAGTTCGGCGAGTCCGAGCATTTCGTGTTCCTGCGCGGCGCATTGTCGGGTTATGCGAAATTGCTGGGGTTGCCTCCGGGGTGCTGCGATCAAACCTTGCGCGCCGTGGCGCCGGCCGAACAGCCGGTGCTGGTGTCGGTGACGCGAACCTCGCCGGCGCGCTGGTTGCTGCAGCGCTATGGCACCGCCGCAACCTACATCGTGCTGACGGCGACCATCGCCGTGCCGCTGGTGCTGCTGGGGCTGCGCGGCGGCCTGGAGCGGCCTGCCGCCCGGATCGTCTCGCTGGACCAGGCGCCGGCCGCATCCGTCCATTCGGCGCAATCGGGGAGCGCGACGCAGCCCTCCCGCACAGCCACCGCTTCCCCTGATGCCACGCCGCTGCGTGCGTCGATGACACCGTTCGCGGCCATCGGCCTCAGCGACACGACCGGATCCACGACGATGCCGGTCGCGCCGGCGCCCGTTCCCGCCGCGGTAACCGGGAACCGGCATGCGTTGACGGTCGCGGCCAACGCCGACTGCTGGTTCGAGATCACGGATGCCGACGGCAACAAGATCGATTCCGGGCTGCTGCACGCGGGCGATTCACGGACCTGGCATGCGACGGGCAAGCTGCACGTCACGCTGGGCAATGCCGATGGCGTCAGCGTGACCCGTGATGGCCAGTCTTTCGCGCTGGCCCCTTACCGGCGTGCGAACGTGGCGCGCTTCGAGGTGTTCGCCAAGCCGGCCGACGGCAGCGAAAGCGACCGGCTCTGACGACCCGTTCTGCTGTATCCTTGGGCGTTTGCCGCCCCGCCTGGCGGGCGGTTCCGTGTGCACGTGGATGAACGATGGCTTTCGAAGACTACGACGAGTACGAACAGGGCGAACAGGTTCGCAAGTGGATCAGGGAAAACGGCATTGCCGTGGCAGTTGCCATCGTGCTCGCGCTGGTACTGGTCTTCGGCTACCGGCGATGGCAGGCGCATACCGCCAACCACCAGATCCAGGCGGCAGCGCAGTTTTCCGTCGTGCAGAACGCGGTGCAGGGTGCGAACAAGCAGGCCATGTCGGCCGCGCTCGCTGATCTCCAGAAGAATTACGAAAAAACGCCGTACGCGGCGTTCGGCAGCGCCGCGGTCGCCGAATACGACGTGGGCAAGGGCGACCTCGAGCCGGCGGCGAAGAACCTCGAGTGGGCGGTTGCACACGCGGGGCAGCCCGCATTGAAATCCCTGTTCACGCTGCGGCTTGCGCGGGTGCTGCTGGCGCAGGGCAAGGCGCAGCAGGCCCTCAAGACCCTGGACGGCATCCCCGCCGGCGACTATGCCTCGATTGCCGCGGAACTTCGCGGCGACGCGCAGCTCAAACTCGGCAACACCGATGCGGCGCGCAACGCCTATGGGCAGGCGATGGCCAGCCTCGACAAGGACGCGCCCCAACGCAACGCGGTGCAGATGAAGCTGGACAACCTCACGCAGCCCGCCGCTGCGCCGACCGGAAGCAAGGCTAAATGAAGCATCGCCCCATGAAGCGTCGCCATCTTCTGCTGTTGCCATTGTTGGCCGTGACGATCGCACTTTCCGGTTGCGGGTTGTGGAACAAGATCTTCAATCGGGGCCAGAACATCCAGCCCCCCAAGGAGCTGGTCGAATTCACGCCGAGCCTGCAGGTCCAGGAGGTCTGGTCCACCAGCATTGGCGATGGAGCCGGTCGTTCGGGCGTGCGCCTGCAGCCCGCGTACGCGGATGGCAAGCTTTACGTCATCAGCACCGACGGCAAGATCGAGGCGCTGGATGCCATGACCGGCAAGCGCCTGTGGGAACAGTCCACGCGTGTTGGCGACGGCATCTGGCCGTTCCACCGCAAGACGCCGGGTCCGGATGCCCGTTATGCCGGAGGTCCGAGCGTTTCGGGCAACCTGCTGGTGGTCGGCACGCTCGATGGCCACGTCTACGCCATGGATGCGGAGACCGGCAAGCAATTGTGGAGCGCAGAAGTGGACAGCGAGGTGATTTCGCCGCCCGCGATCGATGCCGGCGTCGTGTACGTGCGCACCAACTCCGGTTACGTCTACGCGTTCGACGCCAACTCCGGTGAGCGCAAGTGGCTCAACGACCAGGCCAGCGTGCCGCTGCTGAGCCTGCGTGGCAACGGTTCGCTGTTGGCTGCGCACGGCGTAGTGATGTTCGGCACCGACGACGGCAACGTCGAGTCGCTGCGCGGCGATACCGGCGCGATCCAGTGGAAGCTGCCGATCACCAAGGGCCTGGGGCGAACCGACATCCAGAAGTTGAACGATTCGGACGACATGCTGCAACTCGATGGCAGCACCGTGTACGCCACGGCCTACCATGGCGAACTGGTCGCCATCGACGCCGCACAGGGGCAACTGCTCTGGGATCGTCCGTTTTCCAGCTACGTCGGCGTGGGCGTCGGCGACAAGGAACTGATCGGCGTCGACGACGACTCTCTGGTCTGGGCATTTTCGAAGCAGGGCGGTGGCGACTTGTGGAAACAGGACGCCTTGCAATACCACTGGCTGACCGCGCCCGCGATCCAGGACCAGTACGCCGTCGTCGGCGGCGTCGAAGGCTACGTGCATTGGCTGGCGCTGTCCGATGGGAAGCTCGCCGCCCGCATGCGCCTGTCCAGGGACGCGATCCGCGCCCGGCCCGTCGTCAATGGCGACATGGTCTACGTCGAGGACGTCGAGGGCCGCATCGCGGCGTACAGGATTTCGGGCCCAGCCGGATAGCCGTCCGATCCGGACCGACAAGACCGGGGACGTTGCAGGAGCGCGCCGCGCGGGCGATCGGAATGTGCGAGAGCGTGCCGACCCTGATCGCGGCCGGCGGACGCTCCTGCGGTACCTTGTGAGATCATTCCTGATCGCTGCTTCGGTGGTCCGCACTCCACGCCGAACCGCTTCATGTTCTGGAAGTCCGGAACGGCCATCCCTGGCCCGACTTTTCACGAGAGCTTCTCCAGATGGTGCGTCTGATATGCGCTGCTACGATTTGGAACCGTAGTTTATGTTGCCTGTAGTTGCACTGGTGGGTCGCCCCAACGTCGGCAAGTCCACGCTGTTCAATGCGCTGACGAGAAGTCGCGACGCATTGGTGGCGGACCTGCCCGGCGTGACCCGGGACCGTCACTATGGCGTGTGCCGCCTCGGCGCGCGCCCGTTCGTGCTGGTCGATACCGGTGGCCTGTCCGGCCAGCGTATCGACATCGACGAACTGACCGAGAGGCAGGTGCAGCGCGCGATCGAAGAAGCCTGCGCGTGCGTATTGCTGGTCGATGCGCGGGAAGGGTTGCTGCCGCAGGACCGCTCGATCCTCGACCGCTTGCGTCGCGCCGGGAAACCGGTGTTGCTCGCGGTCAACAAGACCGACGGCATCGATGCGCAAACCGCGCTCGCGGAGTTTGCCGCGCTCGGCGTCGCCGCGACCCTCGCGATGGCGGCCGCGCACGCGCGTGGCGTCGACGCATTGCTGGCGGAGATCCTGCCGTTGCTGCCCGCCGACGATGACGCGGAGCCCGTGCCGGATTCGCCGGAGGCGGGAATCCGCGTCGCCATCATCGGACGGCCGAACGTCGGCAAGTCCACGCTGGTCAATCGCCTGCTCGGCGAGGAACGCGTGGTGGTCTCGGAAGTCGCCGGGACCACCCGGGACGCGATCCACGTCCCGCTGCTGCGCGACGGCAAGCGCTACACCCTGATCGATACGGCGGGCGTGCGGCGGCGGGGCCGCGTCGACGACGCGCTCGAGAAGTTCAGCGTCATCAAGACGCTGCAGTCGATCGCCGCCGCCGACGTCGCGGTGGTGATGCTGGACGCGGGCGAGGGCGTCACCGACCAGGACCTTGCCCTGATCGGGCAGGTACTCGACGCAGGACGCGCGCTGGTCGTCGCCGCCAACAAATGGGACGGTCTCGATCGCTATGACCGTGACCGCTGCAAGGCAGGCCTGGAGCGCAAACTTGTATTCGTCGAGTGGGCGAAAATCGTGTTCCTGTCGGCGTTGCACGGTTCCGGTTTGCGCGAACTGATGCGCGCGATCGATCGCGCCGGCGCCGCGGCGGCGCGCGAACTCGGCACGTCGGATCTCACCCGTGCACTGGAAAAAGCGGTGACGGCGCACCAGCCGCCACTGGTTCGCGGGCATTCGCCAAAGCTGCGTTTCGCGCATCCCGGCGGCGAGCGTCCGCCGACGATCGTGATCCACGGCACCCGCACCAAGCACATCGCGGACAGCTATCGACGCTATCTCGAGAATTTTTTCCGCAAGCGCTACAAGCTCGAAGGTACGCCGATCCGCATCGAGTTCCGTGAAGGCGAGAACCCGTACGCAGGCAAGCGCAACGAGCCGACCAGGGGCAGGCGAAGCAAGCGACAGCGGATGATCCGGCATGTGCGCGGACGTTGATCCGGCCTTCGGGGCCGGCAGATCGGCTTTGCGCGATAATGCGGGCATGGCAATCACTGAAATCACCCCGGGCGAGGCGTTGCAAAGGCAGCGAGCCGGCGCCCTGTTGCTGGACGTGCGGGAGACCTTCGAACATGCGTCGGGCATGGCGCAGGACGCGGTGCCGCTGCCACGCGGCGAAATCCCGCAGCGCATCGCGCAGGCCGTGCCCGACCGTGCTGCGGAAGTCCTGACGATCTGCGCGCATGGCCAGCGCTCCGTTCTTGCGGCGCAAACCTTGCGGCAACTTGGTTACTCCAACGTGGTTTCCGTTGCGGGCGGCACCGCACGGTGGATCGACGAAGGGTTGCCGATGGGCAAACCCGGCGAAGACGAAGATTTCTACGATCGTTACTCGCGCCACCTGCGTTTGCCGGAAGTCGGCGAGGCCGGCCAGCGCAAGCTGGAGGCCGCGCGCGTGGTGCTGCTGGGAGCGGGCGGGCTCGGATCGCCCGCGGCGTACTACCTCGCTGCCGCCGGCGTCGGCACGCTGGCGATCGCCGACGACGACGTCGTCGAACGCAGCAACCTCCAGCGCCAGATCCTGCACGCCGACGACCGCATCGGCATGCCGAAACTCGATTCCGCGGCGCAGGCGCTGCACGGCCTGAACCCGCACGTGAACATCGAAGGCCTCGCCGAACGCGTCACCTCGGCGAATGTCGACGGGCTGCTGGACGGCGCCGACGTGGTGCTGGACGGCGCCGACAATTTCCCGGTCCGCTACCTGCTCAACGATGCCTGCGTGAAACTGGCGAAGCCGCTCGTGTATGGCGCGGTGCAGCGGTTCCAGGGGCAGGTCAGCGTCTTCGACGCCGGCCGACAACGAGGCACGGCGCCGTGCTACCGCTGCCTGTTCCCGCAACCGCCGGCGCCCGAGGATGCTCCGAATTGTTCCGAAGCCGGCGTGCTTGGTGTATTGCCGGGCGTGGTGGGGATGCTGCAGGCGACCGAGGTGATCAAGCTCATCCTCGGCATCGGCGAGCCGCTGGTCGGCCGCGTCCTGATGTTCGACGCGCTCTCGATGCGCTTCCATGAAACGCGTCTTGCGCCCGATCCGGAATGTCCGGTGTGCGGGGTCGGAAAGCCTTTCCCGGGCTACATCGATTACGCGGCGTTCTGCGCGAGCGGCTTGTAAGAGCGCGCCTGCGCGCGAGCATGTGTCGCGGGTGACGGTAGCAGGCCAACGCTGAAGCAGGTACTACGCGCATGCGGGCTTGTTGCATGTCCACTTGCGGCCAGGCCCAAAGCGCCTGCCGGTGTTCCGACCCGCCATCCGCGGTCGCGCCCAGGTGCGTTCCTACCGTTTCTTCCGGGCGTTCTCGAACGCCGCCAGTTGTTCGGGCGTCGCGTCCTTCTGGTGCTTGGCCTTCCATTCGGCGAACGGCATGCCATAGATGGCCTCGCGGGCTTCGTCCTTCGACAGCGTGACGCCGCGCTCCGCGGCGGCCTCCCGGTACCAGTCGGCCAGGCAGTTGCGGCAGAACCCGGCCAGGATCATCAGGTCGATGTTCTGGACGTCCAGCCGATCGTGGTTGAGGTGACGCAGCAGGTGGCGGAAAGCAGCGGCTTCGAGCTCGGTTTGATTTGCGGGTGTCATGGGGCGTTTTGCGTGGCTGGTGGAATCGGCGACAATGCACGTTCACTGTAACGCAAAGGATTCACGCCAGCATGTCCGGACCGTCCCACGCCGCACGGATCCTCGATGGCCGCAGGATTGCCGGCGAAGTGGTCGAGCACGTCGCGACGGGCGTCAAGGCGCGGCTCGCCGCGGGCCGCTCCGCACCGGGGCTCGCGGTGGTGCTGGTCGGTGCCGATCCTGCGTCGGCCGTGTACGTGCGCAACAAGCGCAAGGCTTGCCAGCAGGCCGGCTTCAAGTCGTTCGATCATGACCTCCCGGCGGACACGCCGGAAGCCGAGCTGTTCGGCCTGGTCGACAGGCTCAATGCCGATCCCGCGGTGCACGGGATCCTCGTCCAGTTGCCGCTGCCACCGCACATCAACGCCGATGCCCTGATCGATCGCATCGATCCGCGCAAGGATGTCGACGGATTCAGCGCCATCAACGTCGGACACCTGGCCTTGCGGCGTTTCGGCTTGCGGCCGTGCACCCCCAAAGGCGTGATGACCTTGCTGGGTCGCACCGACCGGCCGGTGCGCGGCCCGCATGCGGTGGTGGTGGGAGTGTCCAACCACGTCGGCCGCCCGCTGGTGCTGGAATTGATGATCGCCGGTTGCACGACCACCTGTTGCCACAAATTCACGCGCGACCTCGGCAGCTACGTGCGCCAGGGCGACATCGTGATCGCCGCGGCGGGAAAGCCCGGCCTGGTCAAGGGCGCGTGGATCAAGCCCGGCGCGGTGGTGATCGACGTCGGCATCAACCGGATGCAGGACGGGCACCTGGTCGGCGACGTGGAGTTCGAGGAAGCCGCCAAACGCGCGTCGTGGATCACGCCGGTACCGGGCGGCGTCGGGCCGATGACCGTGGCGACGCTGATGGAAAACACGCTGGAAGCGGCGCAGGCCATCGACGGAGAAGAAGGGGGTCAGAGTCACTTTCGGCGGGGCATGTGATCCGGCCCGGGCGATAAAAGAACGGGGTCAGAGTCACTTTTGGCCGAGCGTTTCCCATCGCGGATCGCCCGGTTCGCCGAAAGTGACTCTGACCCCGACTTTCCTTTCGATGGTAGGCGTCTTCACGTATAATCGCGCATTGCATTGAGGGATCCGATCCAATGCGCATCCTCGCCGAGGCCCTGACCTACGACGACGTCTATCTCGTCCCCGCCCATTCCTCGGTCGTGCCGCGCGCTGTCGACACGTCGGCCGACCTGACGCGCGCCATCCGCCTGAACATCCCGCTGATGTCTTCGGCCATGGATACCGTGACCGAGGCCCGCCTCGCCATCACGATGGCCCAGTGCGGCGGCATCGGCATCATCCACAAGAACATGACGGTGGAACAGCAGGCCGCCGAAGTACGGCTCGTCAAGAAGTTCGAGGCCGGCGTGATCCGCGATCCGCTCACCGTCGGGCCGACGACCTCGATCGGCGAGGTCATGCACATCACCCGTTCGCACAACATTTCCGGCGTGCCGGTGGTGGACGGCGACAAGCTGGTCGGCATCGTCACCAGCCGCGACCTGCGTTTCGAGAAGAAGCCCGACGACCCCGTCAAGAACATCATGACGCGCAAGGACAAGCTGGTCACGGTGAAGGAGGGCGCCGACGAGGACGAAATCGTCGGATTGCTGCACAAGCACCGCATCGAAAAAGTGCTGGTGGTCAATGACGCGTTCGAACTGCGCGGACTGATTACCGTCAAGGACATCCAGAAGGCGCGCGACAACCCGCACTCGGCCAAGGACGACCACGAACGCCTGCGTGTCGGTGCCGCGGTCGGCGTGGCCGGTGATACCGAACGCCGCGTCACGGCGCTGGCCGAAGCCGGCGTGGACGTGGTCGTCGTGGATACCGCGCACGGCCATTCGCAGGGCGTGATCGAACGCGTCGCGTGGGTCCGCAAGAACTTCCCGGACCTCCAGATGATCGCCGGCAACATCGTCACCGGCGACGCCGCCCGTGCCTTGCGCGATGCCGGCGTGAACGCCGTCAAGGTCGGCGTCGGGCCCGGGTCGATCTGTACCACCCGCATCGTCGCCGGTGTCGGCGTGCCCCAGATCACCGCCATCTCGATGGTCGCCGATGCCTTGAAGGACGAGATTCCCCTGATCGCCGACGGCGGCGTGCGTTATTCCGGCGACGTCGCCAAGGCCATCGTCGCCGGGGCCTCGTGCGTGATGCTGGGTTCGATGTTCGCCGGCACCGAGGAAGCCCCCGGCGAGATCGAGCTGTTCCAGGGGCGCTCGTACAAGAGCTACCGCGGCATGGGTTCGCTGGGCGCGATGCAGAGCGGCTCGTCGGATCGCTATTTCCAGGAAGAAGCGGCGGCCGACAAGCTGGTGCCCGAGGGCATCGAGGGTCGTGTGCCGTACCGCGGCCCGCTGCGCGCGATCGTCCACCAACTGGTCGGCGGCCTGCGCGCATCCATGGGTTACTGCGGGTGCGCGAACATCGAGGAGATGCGCACCAAACCGCAGTTCGTGCGTGTCACCGGCGCCGGCACGCGCGAGGCGCATGTGCACGACGTGCAGATCACCAAGGAAGCGCCGAATTACAGGATGGGTTGAAAGGCGGGACCCGGGACCCGGGACGCGGGACCCGCCTTCGACGCGCAACAACGTGAAGTGCAGCGTGTCTGCTTCTGACACATGGATTCGCACCAACCATATGTTGACGGCCGCAGGGCATGGGAATCGGGTCCCGGGTCCCGGGCCCCGGGTCCCGCATGTCCAAAAGCATCCACAGCGACAAGATCCTCATCCTCGATTTCGGATCGCAGTACACGCAACTGATTGCGCGGCGCATCCGGGAAATCGGCGTGTACTGCGAGATCTGGGCGTGGGATCACGATCCGGGTGAAATCGCGAATTTCGCGCCCAAGGGCGTGATCCTTTCCGGTGGCCCCGAATCCGTCGTGGAACGCGGTTCGCCGCGTGCGCCCGAACAGGCCTTTGAGCTCGGCGTGCCGATCCTCGGCATCTGCTACGGCATGCAGGCCATGGCCGTGCAGCAGGGCGGTGCAGTGGAAGGCGGGCACGCGCGCGAATTCGGCCACGCAACCATCGCCACGGAAACTTGCGCACTGTTCGAAGACACGCCGAACCGGCAGGACGTCTGGATGTCGCATGGGGACCGCGTCACGACGCTGCCTCCAGGCTTCGCCGTCGCGGCGTCCACCGAATCCGTGCCGATCGCGGCGATGGCCGACGAATCGCGCCATTGGTACGGCTTGCAGTTCCACCCGGAAGTCACGCACACCGAGCATGGCAGGGAAATCCTGCGCCACTTCGTGGTGGACCTCTGCGGTTGCGCCACCCTGTGGACGCCGGCGCGGATCGTCGACGACGCCATCGCAAGCGTGCGCGAAGCGGTTGGCTCGGGCAAGGTCCTGCTGGGACTGTCGGGGGGTGTGGATTCTTCCGTGGTGGCCGCGTTGCTGGAAAAAGCCATCGGCGACCAGTTGACCTGCGTGTTCGTGGATACGGGGTTGCTGCGCGCCGGGGAGGGCGACCAGGTGATGGACACCATGGCGCGTTACATGGGCGTGCGCGTGATTCGCGTGGATGCCGCCGATCGTTATTTCGACGCGCTGCGCGGCGTCGCCGATCCCGAGGCCAAGCGCAAGCTCATCGGCAAATTGTTTGTCGGGATCTTCGATGCGGAAGCGCAGAAACTCGAGGGCGTGAATTGGCTCGCGCAGGGCACGATCTACCCGGACGTGATCGAGTCGGCCGGCGGCAAGACCGGCAAGGCGCACGTCATCAAGAGCCACCACAACGTCGGCGGCCTGCCCGAGAAGATGAACCTGAAACTGCTGGAGCCGCTGCGCGAATTGTTCAAGGACGAGGTACGCCGGATCGGCGTGGAACTCGGCCTGCCACGCGAGATGGTTTACCGCCATCCGTTCCCCGGCCCGGGCCTGGGCGTACGCATCCTGGGCGAGGTCAAACGCGAATACGCCGAACTCCTGCAGCAGGCCGATCGCATCTTCATCGAGGAACTGCGCGCCGCGGATCTGTACGACAAGGTCAGCCAGGCGTTCGCGGTGTTCCTGCCGGTGAAATCCGTGGGTGTGGTCGGCGATGGTCGTGCCTACGAATGGGTCGTCGCACTGCGCGCGGTTGAAACCGTCGACTTCATGACCGCGCACTGGGCGCACCTGCCGTATGAATTCCTTGGGCGTGTTTCAAATCGTATTATCAATGAGTTGCAAGGCATCTCTCGTGTGGTGTATGACATAAGCGGCAAACCGCCTGCGACCATTGAGTGGGAGTGAGGGGCCTCGCCCCAACGGCATCACGCGGAACCCCGCCACGAATTTTGGCGCGCCAGCCATTTGTCGCCGCTTTAACGTCCAGTCTGCATACTCGATGGCGGCACGGTTGAAACGAGGGTGGACGCAATGGCTGCACCGGCACATGCATGGCGAGAGTCGCGCCGCGCGCGGATGACCCTGGTGCTGGCCTGCGCGTTGGCGCCGCTGGCCGCAATCGCAAGTGGGGTACGGGTCCAGCATTTCCCGGTGCCCGAGGGCGCCCATCCGCACGACGTCGCGCCCGATCCGAAACCCGGCGGCCCGGTCTGGTACACCGCGCAACGCCAGGGCGCGCTCGGCAAACTGGATCCGAAGACCGGCCGGGTCGAGCAGATCCCGCTGGGCAAAGGATCCGCGCCGCACGGCGTGATCGTGGGCCCGGACGGGGCGCCGTGGATCACCGACGGGGGCCTGAACGCGATCGTCCGGGTCGATCCGCAAACGCACACCGTCACGACCTGGCCGCTGCCGAAGGCAAGTGGCTACGCCAACCTCAATACCGCGACCTTCGATGCGCGCGGTCGCCTATGGTTTACCGGCCAGAGTGGCATCTACGGCTGGCTCGATCCCGACAGCGGTGCGATGAAGGTGCTGGATGCGCCCAGGGGACGGGGACCCTACGGCATCGCAACCACGCCCGCGGGGATGGTGTATTTCGCTTCGCTGGCCGGCAGCTACATTGCCCGCATCGATCCGGACAGCGGTGAGGCGACGGTGGTCGAACCGCCCACGAAGGGGCAGGGCGCACGCCGGGTCTGGTCCGACAGTCGGGGAAGGTTGTGGGTCAGTGAATGGATATCCGGGCAACTCAGCCGCTACGACCCCGCCAGCGGCGAATGGAAATCGTGGCATTTGCCGGGGGACAATCCCCGGCCATACGCGGTCTACGTCGACGACGCGGACCAGGTCTGGGTGAGCGATTTCGGCGCCAATGCGGTACTGCGCTTCGATCCGGAGAACGGTCGTTTCGAGCGTTTTCCCGGCGACCGGGCCGGTGCGCACGTTCGGCAGATGCTCGGTCGTCCCGGAGAGGTCTGGGCGGCCGAATCCGGCACCGACCGTCTGACCGTGTTTCGCACCCGGGTCACGGAATGAGCAACGCGATCGCGAGCGTCAACGATCGCCCGCCCGCGGCCGGCGCACGGCCCTGATCTTCCCGCTGCTGCCACCACCGCACAGGAACTGTCCGTTGCCGTCCGCTTCCAGTCCGGAGACGGCGGTGCCTTCCGGCATGTCGAGTTGCTCCAGAACCTCGCCGCTCCCGGGGTCGAGCCGGCGCAAGTCGCATTGATCCTCTTCCCAGGTGCCGTGCCACAGTTCGCCTTCCACCCAGGTCACGCCGGTGACGAAACGCTTCGATTCGATCGTGCGCAGGATCGTCCCGGTTTCCGGATCGACCTGATGGATCCGTCGTTCGCGATACTCGCCGACCCACAGCGTGCCTTCGGCCCATGCCAGTCCCGAGTTGCCGCCGTTGCCGGGCCCCGGGATCGTGGCGAGCACCCGGCCGGAGCCGGGATCGATCTTCTGGATGCGATCCCCGGCGATCTGGAACAGGTGTTTCCCGTCGAAGGCCGTGCCGGCGTGCGCGGCGACATCGATCGAACGCAGCGGCTTGCCAGTGGCCGGGTCGAGCGCGTTCAACTTGTCCCCGGACGCAAACCAGATGCGCTCGCCATCGTACGTCACGCCGTGCACGCGGTCCGCGCCGGGGAACGGGCCATACTCGCGAATGATTTCAGCCGCTGACCGTTTCATGCTTCGATCCTCGTCGGTGGGTGCTCCGTGGGTGTTCCCGGACCCGGCTTTTGTAGCGGCACGCGTGACAGGACATCGTCCGGATGCGGCGTGCCCTTGCCGGTTTCCAGGTACTGTTTGAGGCTGAGGAGAAAGCACGCCCAGGCCGTCGCCGACATGGCAAGGAAGTCGTCGGCCTGCGTGAATCCGCGATGCGCGAAATGCAGCATCGTGTCGTCGCCTTCCGCGTCCATCCCGAACCCGATCGTGGTGCCCGGCCAGGTCGGCATCGGCGCGGACAAAACCTGCCAGACGACGCGCGTGGTCGGTTCGATCTCGGCGATCCTCAGCCGGGTGACGCGCGTGCCGTCGGCAAAGCGGATTTCTCCATGGCCGCCGACCCCTGGATCGAGGTCGCTGTCGCGTGAAAACCAGTTGCGTACGCCTTCGGCCGTGGCAATCGCGCGGTAAACCGCTTCGCGCTGCGCGTGGATCTTCAGCAGGTGCAGGATGTCGGCCATGGATTTGCTCCGGGGCAGGCGGGATTCGACGGCGCCACTCTAGTCGCCCGGAAGCGGGGCCGGGAGTAACAAGGTTGTCGTGAATCCCGGCACCGGCGGAGTCAGCCAGCGTCGCGCGCGCCCGCGGCCGAACGACTGCACCTCGCCCGCGCCTGCCAGCGCGTCGAGCGCCCGCTGCACGTTGCGCTGGCTCATTCCGAGTGCGAGTGCCAGCGCCGAGCTGGACCACGCTTCGCCGTCCGCGAGCAAGGCCAGCACCGCCGCATGTTTTTCCCCGACCGGCCGGGCCAGCACCACGACTTCACGTGCATGGATCGGCTTCAATGCGAATCCGCGCCGCGTCGCGCGGATGTCGGCCACGCCGCCAAGCGCCGACCTGAGTCGGCCGATTTCGACCCGCAGCCGGGCGCGGTGCGTCTCGTCGGCGAACTTCGTCCGGAACGCGGAGGCGATCAGCGCATGCCTCGGCGCGTCGTCCGGCCAGGCTTCGGCCAGTTCTTGCGCGAGCGCAAACAGCACCGGCCGCGACGCCAGCGGGATCGTGATGTCCGCGTGGTGCACTGCGTAACGGCAGGCGTCCACGACGAGGGTTTTCGACGCGAACAACGTTTCAACGTCGTCGAGCAGGACCAGCCGTGATTGGCCACGCACGACCAGGCGCGCGACCGGCGCATCAAGCATGTGGGCCACGGCTTCGACCTCGGCTGCCAACGCGGGGATGCTTGCCCGACGTGCGGCGGATCGGGCCCGCGCAACGGCCAAGCGAGCCGCCTTTGCGCGGATGCGCCGCATCGCGATCCCGGCCACCACCAGTTCGTGGACGCATCGCAACGCGGGAGATGCAGGGCTGGAGCCGGCCAGAGCATGCCCGGCTTCGCCGAGACGGCCGATCAACAGCAACCGTCGGATCACAAGATATCGCGCGTGCGCGGCGTTGATCCGGTCGTGGTGCGCTTCCAACGCGGCCTGCGCGGCCTCGAGCCTTTTCCCGGGCCAGCCCAGTTCACGCGACGCGAGGGCGATCTCGGCCTCGGCAACCACGCAGCGGGCACGCGCCACGGTTTCCCTGGGTCCGAACGCACGCGCCGCGCGGCGTAGCATTGCTTTCGCGCGCTCGAAATCGCCGAGCTGGGCGAGCGCGATGCCGCGCAATGCCAGCGCCGGCGCGTCATCGCGCAGCGCGACGCGCTTCAGCGCGCCCAGTGGATCGCCCACTGCCAGCGCACGCGCAGCGGCGTTTATCAGCGAGTCCATTTTGGGAACCTCATCTGAATCGCGCCACTTTTGTCACTCCCGGCTTGCGGACGGCTGGCTGCATTCTATCGATCACGCCGGTCGTGGCCGGTATCGAAAGCGTGAATCGAGGAGAAATGACATGACGCAGTTCGCCGTATGGGGTTTCAGCAAAGTGCCGCATTTCGCCCAGGGGCTGGTACGCGACCTTCGGGTTCGCTGGGCTTTGCAGGAAGCAGGATTCGATTACGAGAGCCGCTGGATCGAAAGCGGGGAGCGACACTCCGACGCGTATCGGCGCACACATCCTTTCGGATTGGTGCCGGCCCTCGAATCCGGCGACCAGACGTGGATCGAATCGGGGGCCATCGTTTATGCGATCGCCGAACAGTCCGAGGCGTTGATGGTGCCCGATCTTCGCGCCGAAGCGCTCACCTGGATGTTCGCCGCCCTCAACACCGTCGAACCGCCACTCTGGAACCTCTTCGTGATGGATCGCCTGCACCGCGACGAAGCATGGGTATCGCTGCGACGCCCCGGCGCGGTCGACGAAGCCAAGCCCCGCCTTGCCGCGCTGTCCGACTGGCTGGACGACCGCGACTATTTGCTGGGTCGATTCACGGCGGCCGACATCCTGATGACGACCGTGCTGCGGTTCATCCGGCACACCGACCTGTTGGACGGATTCCCGTCACTCGATGCCTATGTCAAGCGTTGCGAGGCACGGCCGGCATTCAAGGCTGCCTTGCGCGACCAGATGGCCGGCTACGCGCACAACGCATCGATCGCAGCCTGAACCCGAAGAGGAGAACGTGTGATGACCAAACAGACAATCCAACACAAGACCGCAACGCGCGACGAATGGCTGAAGGCGCGCCTGGAACTGCTCGACGCCGAAAAGGACCTGACGCGCCGCAGCGACGAACTGGCACGGCAACGCCAGGCGTTGCCATGGGTCAGGATCGACAAGGCTTACCGATTCGATACCGATGACGGCGAGGCTTCAATGGCGAATCTGTTTCGGGGGCGTTCGCAGCTTCTCGTTTACCACTTCATGTTCGGGCCGGATTACACCGCCGGCTGTCCATCGTGCTCGATGATCGCCGACGGGTTCAACGGTTTCGCGGAACACCTCGCCAACCACGATGTGATGCTGTGGGCCATCTCGCGCGCGCCATTGGAGAAGCTGCAGGCCTACAAGCAGCGGATGGGCTGGAAGTTTCCGTGGGCGTCATCGTTCGGCGGCGATTTCAATTTCGATTTCGCGGTAGGCATCACCGAGATGCAGCAACGCGAGGGCGGCGTCGAATACAACTATCGCCGCGAAGCCGCCACGCCGGATACCGGCGCGCCGGCGGGCCCGAGCACGAAGTTCGGCAGCGAGAGTCCCGTTGCACGGTTCGCACGATCGTGCGGGACCGATCCGTCGACGTACCTCCGCGAACGACCGGGCATGAGCGCGTTCGCGCTGGAGGATGGGGTGATCTACCACAGCTATTCCACCTACTCGCGCGGACTGGACGGGCTGTGGGGCGCCTATCAATGGCTCGACCGCGCGCCGCGCGGGCGCAACGAAACGGGCGGTGTCTGGTGGCGCCGGCGCGACGAATATGACCATTGCTGAGACGGGCTCATTCGTGTTGCCGATGCAATCACGCCGTCGAGGGAGAGAACCATGAGTCATCGTCCTGTGGCTGCCGGCGACCATGCCACCCGGAAAGGTGAGGGCGCTGGCGCGCGTTTGGTCGGCGCGGCGAACTTGCTGCATCTCGCAGCCACACCGACCTTCGTGGCCATGGCGCTGCTGACCGGTGTCATTGGTGGTGGCACGATGGACATGCTCTGCCAAGCAGCGCGTGGCATGTCGCCGCTGAGCGGGATGACCCTGATGTATCTGCTGATGGGCGCCTTTCATTCAACGCCCTGGTTGAAGGTGATCTCAGCCCGGAGAATCAATGCGCATCGGTCGGCTCAAACGCGATAGCGCAACGGATCCCGCACAGCGCGAACGTCGACGGGATGGGTGGCGGTCCGGCTGAAAGGTGATCGCCGCCGAAGCGGTGCTGCTTGATGTCGCCGAAAGTCGGGACGGCGAATCCCGAGCGGTTGCGGGCGATAGAATCATGCGCCCTGTACTTTCACGGTTCACATGATCGAACAATGTCCGCCCGCGCCTCGACCGTTCTCACCCGAGGATGCGGCACACATGCGTCGCGCGCTGGCGCTGGCCGCACACGCACGCGACAAGGAAGACGAGGTACCGGTCGGCGCAGTGCTGGTGCTGGACGGTGACATCGTCGGCGAAGGCTGGAATCGCAACATCACGCTGAATGATCCCAGCGCGCACGCCGAGATCGGTGCGTTGCGCGACGCCGGACAACGATTGGACAACCATCGCTTTCCCAGATCGACCCTGTACGTCACGCTGGAACCGTGCGCGATGTGTGCGATGGCGCTGGTGCACGCGCGCGTGGCGCGGGTGGTCTATGGTGCCAATGATCCGAAGACCGGCGCAGCCGGCAGCGTGTTCGACACGCTGGTGTCGGAGCGCCACAATCACCGCATCGATGTGCAAGGTGGGTTATTGGCGGAGGCGTCCGCGGAATTGCTTCAGGGGTTCTTCCGCGCGCGGCGATGATCCGATGGGGCCTTGTCCGATCACGCCGAAGGCACCGGCGCGGTCTGCCATCGATGAAACAGGCGGGCAGTGGCGCCCCGA
Organism: Rhodanobacteraceae bacterium; assembly: GCA_036278635.1. GTDB lineage: Bacteria > Pseudomonadota > Gammaproteobacteria > Xanthomonadales > Rhodanobacteraceae > 66-474. Next base: position 3,357 of record DASUKQ010000085.1, on the reverse strand, counting down.
TGCGGGCGGCGGGCACCGCCCGGTGCAAGATCGCGGCGCCCGCCGGCGTGCGCGTAAGCTTGGCGCATGACCTCGATCGAACTGGTGTTGGTGATGCTGTTGGCCGTGATCGCCAGCGGCTACCTGACACGCGCGCTGCCGATCGCGCTGCCACTGCCGATCGTGCAGATCCTGCTGGGTGGAGTGATCGCCGGCGTGTTCCATCATGGCGTGGAGCTGGAGCCGGCGGTGTTTTTCTTGTTGTTCCTGCCGCCGTTGTTGTTCCTGGACGGCTGGCGGATTCCCAAGGACGGTCTGCTGCGGGACAAGTCGACGATCCTGCAATTGGCCCTGGGGCTGGTGGTGTTCACGGTCATCGGCGCCGGCTACCTGATCCACTGGCTGATCCCGGCGATGCCGCTGGCGGTCGCGTTTGCGCTGGCCGCGATCGTGTCGCCGACGGACCCGGTGGCGGTGTCCTCGATCGCGGCGCGTGCGCCGGTGCCGAAGCGGTTGATGCACATCCTCGAAGGCGAGTCGCTACTCAACGACGCGTCGGGCCTGGTGTGCTTTCAGTTTGCCGTCGCCGCCGCCGTCACCGGAGCGTTTTCCATCGGTTCGGCGGCGCTGACATTCCTGTGGGTCGCATTGGCAGGGTTTGCGTGCGGGGTGGCATTCACGCTCGCGGTCGCGTTCGTGCAGCAGTGGTTGACGCGCCGGTTCGGGGAGGAGGGCGGTTCGCCGATCCTGGTCAACCTGCTGATTCCGTTCGGGGCGTACCTGCTTGCCGAGCAGCTGCAGGCATCCGGCATCCTCGCGGCGGTTGCCGCGGGCATCACGATGAGTTACGTCGAGCTGACCGGCCGCAGCATGGCGACCACCCGGATCGAGCGCAGCGCGGTCTGGAACACCATCCAGTTCGCCTTGAACGGCATCATGTTCGTGCTGCTCGGCGAACAGTTGCCGGGCATCCTGCAGGACGCGATCGCGACCGTACAGGAAAGTGGCCATCGGAATCCGTGGTGGCTCGCGATCTACGCGTTGGCAATCACGGTGGGACTGGGGCTGCTCCGGCTGGCCTGGGTGTGGGTGTCGCTCAGGTTGCACCTGTTGCGGCAGCGGCGGGCCGGTGGCCACGCCGAGGCGCCGAACTGGCGCCTGGTCCTTGCCACGTCGCTGGCCGGCGTACGCGGTGCGGTGACGTTGGCCGGGATCCTGACGCTGCCGATGCTGATGCCGGACGGCAATGCGTTTCCGGCGCGTGGCTTGGCGATATTTCTCGCTGCGGCGGTGATCCTGCTGTCGCTGGTCGGCGCCAGCTTCGGCTTGCCCATGGTGCTGGAAGGCCTGAAACTGCCACCCGAGCCCGCCAAGCAACAGGAAGAAGACCACGCCCGCGCGGCCGCTGCACGCGCCGCGATCGAATCGGTCCGACGCGAACAGCTCAGGATCGGGGAACGGGCAAGTGCTGCGGAAGCCGATGCCAGTGTGGAAGCGGCCGGCCGGGTGATCGCGATCTACCAGCGTCGCGTGCGCGAAGGTGCATCCGAAGGCAAGGAAGCGGCCCATCTGCGTACCGCCGACGCCCTGGAACGCAAGCTGCGCGTGGCCGGGCTCCAAGGCGAGCGTGTCGAGTTGAAGGACCTGGCCCGCCACCACCGGATTTCGGATACGACGTCGCGCAAACTGATGCGCGAACTCGACCTGCGCGAATCGCTTTATCGTTGAAAGGGTCGCGACTATCCAAGTGCGCCCGTGCCGAAAACCGGGCTGCGCAGGTCACGCGGTCCGTGGCGCGATGGCGCGGATTCGTCGGGACCCGGTTGAGGGCATCTCAATCCTGCTTATAATTTGACACAATATGCATTTGCATCAATCAGCGAGAATGCAGGCCAAGGGCAATCAGTCGGTTATCGCGCCCGCCCCTGCAGAGCGCTACCCGGCGTTAGCTCCACGCGCCTCAACTGCCCAGATCCACAACGCCTTTGGTTTTGAGCCGCTCGATCACGGCGTCGATGCCGTTCTTCTGGATGTCCGATGCGACTTGGCTGCGGTACAGCGTGATGTACGAGATGCCTTCGATGATCACGTCGTAGATTTTCCAGTGCCCGGAGTTGCTCACACGGAATGCATAATTGACTGCCACGGTCCCCCCGTCACTTTGCAGGACCTGTGTGCGCACCAGAGCGCGCCGCTGGTTGGCTGCTACCTGCGAAGGCAGGACCGTCACGCGCACCTGCGTGAAGTCGATCAGGCCTTTCGCAAAGCCGCGCGCGAGGGCGCTGTCGAACGCGTGATTGAACTCGACCCGCTGTGCAGGCGTCGTCTGGGTGGCGTACTGGCCAAGCACGAGCAACGACGCGAAAGGCAGGTCGAAATTCGGCAGGACAACGCGATCGATGATCCCACTCATCTGATCCGGGTGCTGGCGCAACTCCGCCTGGTGTCCGTCCACCTCATGGCTAAGCTGATCCACCATGGCTTGCACGATCTCCGTCGGGGTCTTCGTGGTGGGAGCTGCGCGCACTGGCGTGGTGTTGGCCAAGCCCAGGATTACCGCCACCAACAGAGGGCCAAGGAGGCGCCAGATGCTCACCCCGTGACCTCTCGAACGACCCGCAGCGGGATTCCAACTTCGGCAGTGTCGGGTGTCGGCGTCGTGCTGCAACGCAAGGCGCGGACGCCGGTGGGTCTTCGACATACATGCCTCGTGGCCATGTGGAAACTGCTCCATGATGATACGCAAACTGCGGTACCTCGTAAAACGTCCTGGTGCGAACGGATTGACGCGCATGACCCAACGCCGAAGCGTGGCCGTGTCAGATCGCCACCCGACTGTCCATGGTCCTACCGTCGGCGCTACCGCCGGTCCGCAGCGCGCGCTGCAAGCGGGGATTCCAGGATATCGTTCGACGTTCAAGCCGGTGCAACCGACCACGACTGGCGCATCGCGCACCGACAATCAGCCAGATAGCCATTCTGCCAGCTGCGCACCCGCTGTGACCTGAATTCGGGCACGTGCGGCAAGGGCAGCTGCAAAGAGGCGGCATCATGGCACCGGCGTGGTTGTCCCGCATTCCAGAGCGGATGGGCAGCCGAAGTGCGCCAGGACAAAGTCCGGACCTGCGTCGCCCTCACCTCCTGCCCCGTGTCTCTACGGCCCGGTTGCGTAGCACGCGGCGGTCGCCCGCCCTTGGATTGACGCCGAGCCGTCCCCAAGTCTCGCCGCATGAGGCGCGACGTTCGTTCACGCGTGATGAGGGGTCTCGCGGTCGTGGGCCTGGTGCTCGCCATCGCCGCCTGCGCGGTCGTGCCGCCCCGAGCCCAGGGCACCGACGACCCGTACCAGGGTTTCAATCGCAAGATGTTCGCGTTCAA
>DASUKQ010000084.1:0-42979 GCA_036278635.1 Rhodanobacteraceae bacterium | reverse complement strand
GACCGCCAGACCGGCAAGACCGCGCTGTGCGTCGACACCATCATCAACCAGAAGGGCACCGGCGTGAAGTGCATCTACGTCGCGATCGGACAGAAGCAGTCCTCGATCGCCAACGTGGTGCGCAAGCTGGAGGAGCACGATGCGCTGGCGCACACCATCATCGTCGCGGCGTCGGCCTCCGAATCGGCCACCATGCAATACATCGCGCCCTACGCCGGCTGCGCGATGGGCGAATATTTCCGCGACCGCGGCGAAGACGCCCTGATCATCTACGACGACCTCACCAAGCAGGCCTGGGCGTATCGCCAGATTTCGCTGTTGTTGCGCCGTCCGCCGGGCCGCGAGGCGTATCCGGGCGACGTGTTCTATCTGCACTCGCGTTTGCTGGAACGCGCCGCGCGCGTCAACGCCGAGTACGTCGAGCGCGAGACCCACGGTGAGGTGAAGGGCAAGACCGGTTCGCTGACCGCGCTGCCGATCATCGAGACCCAGGCCGGCGACGTGTCCGCGTTCGTGCCGACCAACGTGATTTCGATCACCGACGGGCAGATCTTCCTCGAAACCGATTTGTTCAACGCCGGCATCCGTCCTGCCGTGAACGCCGGCATCTCGGTGTCGCGTGTGGGCGGCGCGGCGCAGACCAAAATCGTCAAGAAGCTGTCGGGCGGCGTGAAGTTGGCGCTGGCGCAGTACCGCGAACTCGCCGCCTTCGCACAGTTCGCCTCCGACCTCGACGCGGCGACCCGCGCCCAGTTGGAACGCGGCCAGCGCGTCACCGAACTGATGAAGCAGAAACAGTACGCGCCGTTGAGCATCGCACAGCTCGCCGTGTCGTTGTATGCGGCGGAAAAGGGCTACCTGGACGACCTGCCGATCGAGCAGATCCTGCCGTTCGAGCACGCGTTGCACCAGTACATGGAATCCAGCCACGGCGACCTGATGAAGAAGATCGTCGAGACCGGCGACTGGAACCCGGACATCGAAGGCACCTTCAAGGCGGCGCTGGACGAGTTCAAGAAGACGGGGAGTTGGTGATGACGACGGGACCGGGGACCCGGGACCGGGAACCCGCAGAAGCGGGCCCGCGTATCACCGAGCCTGGCTTCGAACGACAGGAAATGAGGCCGCGAGCGATCGCGATAATGGTTCATATGCCGGGTCCCCGGTCCCGGGTCCCCGGTCCCGAGGTTTAAGCATGGCAGGCGCAAGAGAAATCCGCAGCAAGATCAAGAGTGTCGCGAACACCCGCAAGGTGACCAGCGCGCTGCAGATGGTGTCTGCGTCCAAGATCCGGCGTGCGCAGGAGCTCATGCGTACCTCGCGTCCGTACGCGCGGCACATGCGCAACGTGATCGCTCACATCGCGCAGGCTACGCCCGACTATCGCCACCCCGCGCTGCAGCAACGCGAGGTCAAGTGCGTGTGTTACCTGGTCGTGTCCACCGACCGCGGATTGTGCGGTGGCCTCAACGCCAATCTGTTCCGCAAGGTCCTCGGTGACATCCACGGCTGGCAGCAGAAGGGTGTCGACGTCCAGATCATCGCGATTGGCCAGAAGGCAGCGCAATTCTTTCGCCGCATCAAGGTGGACCTGGTCGGCACCGTCACGCATCTCGGCGATCACCCGCGCCTGGAAAAGCTGGTCGGCGTGATGAAGATCGCCGACGACGGATTCATGCAGGGCAAGATCGACCGCATCTATCTTTGCTACAACCAGTTCGTCAACACCATGACCCAGCGCGCGATGGTCGATACCCTGATTCCGATCCCGGCCGTGGCCGACGAGATCAGGGTCGCCGAGGGCGACGAGTTGCACCCGACGTCCAGCGAGGCCAGGGTCGAGCGTGCGACCACGTGGGATTACCTGTACGAGCCGGATGCGGAAACCGTGATCCGGCACCTGTTGAACCGCTACGTCGAGGCGATCGTGTATCACGCCACGCTGGAGAACCTCGCAAGCGAGCACGCGGCGCGGATGGTCGCGATGAAGGCGGCGTCGGACAACGCCACCAAGGCGATCGACACCCTGACGCTGATCTACAACAAGGCGCGCCAGGCCGCGATCACCCAGGAAATTTCGGAAATCGTCGGCGGCGCGGCCGCGGTGGGCGGATGAGAAGCCGGGAATCGGGAATCGAAACCAAATTGTCGTCATTCCGGGGCCGGTCGCGGCTCCATCGCGAACGGAACCCGGACTGCGAAGGCAGGGATGCCGGAGCGAACATCGGCGCAGCCGATGGCCCGAAGGGCAAGCCGCAGGATGCGGCGAGTAATCCATTTTGATCTTGCTTCGTTCTGCCAAAAGCAAAAATGGATTCCGGCTTTCGCCGGAATGACGAGCGAGAAACTTCAGGAGTTGAGCATGAATAGCCAAGGCAAGATCGTTCAAATCATCGGCGCAGTGGTCGACGTCGAATTCCCGCGTGACGCGGTGCCGAAGGTGTATGACGCCCTCAAGGTGCAGGGCACCGAGGTGACGCTGGAAGTCCAGCAGCAGCTCGGCGACGGCGTGGTGCGCGCGATCGCGCTGGGCTCGACCGACGGCCTGAAGCGCAACCTCGCCGTGGACAACACCGGCGCCTACATCAAGGTGCCGGTCGGCCAGGCGACGCTCGGGCGCATCATGAACGTGCTGGGCGAGCCGATCGACGAGCGCGGTCCCGTCGATGCCGAGGACCGGTGGGAAATCCACCGCGCCGCGCCGTCCTACGACGACCAGGCCGCGGCCAACGAACTGCTCGAAACAGGCATCAAGGTCATCGACCTGATGTGTCCGTTCGCCAAGGGCGGCAAGGTCGGCCTGTTCGGCGGTGCCGGCGTCGGCAAGACCGTGACGATGCTCGAACTCATCAACAACATCGCCACCCAGCACTCGGGCCTGTCGGTGTTCGCGGGCGTCGGCGAGCGCACCCGCGAAGGCAACGACTTCTACCACGAGATGATCGAAGCCGGCGTGGTCAAGCCGGACAACTTCCCGGAATCGAAGGTGGCGATGGTGTACGGCCAGATGAACGAGCCGCCGGGCAACCGTCTGCGCGTCGCGCTGACCGGCCTGACCATGGCCGAATATTTCCGCGACGAGAAGGACGAGCACGGCAAGGGCCGCGACGTGCTGATGTTCATCGACAACATCTATCGCTACACGCTGGCCGGTACCGAGGTCTCGGCGCTGCTCGGCCGCATGCCGTCGGCGGTGGGTTACCAGCCGACTCTCGCCGACGAGATGGGCCGCCTGCAGGAGCGCATCACCTCGACCAAGACCGGGTCGATCACCTCGATCCAGGCGGTGTACGTGCCGGCCGACGACTACACCGATCCGTCGCCGGCGACCACCTTCGCGCATCTGGATTCGACCGTGGCCTTGTCGCGCGACATCGCGTCGCTCGGCATTTACCCCGCGGTCGATCCGCTGGCGTCCACCTCGCGCCAGCTCGATCCGCTGGTGATCGGGCAGGAGCACTACGATGTCGCGCGCAAGGTCCAGGGCACCCTGCAGCGTTACAAGGAACTCAAGGACATCATCGCGATCCTCGGGATGGACGAGCTGTCGGAAGCCGACAAGCAGGCCGTGTACCGTGCGCGCAAGTGCGAGCGCTTCTTCTCGCAGCCGTTCCACGTGGCCGAAGTGTTCACCGGCTCGCCCGGCAAGTACGTGCCGCTCAAGGAAACCATCCGCGCGTTCAAGATGATCGTCGAAGGCGAAGTCGACCATCTGCCCGAGCAGGCGTTCTACATGGTTGGCGGCATCGAGGACGCCATCCAGAAGGGTGAGGCCATGAACGCCAAGGACGCGGAGAAGAATGCGGCGTGATCAAGACGGGAATCGGAACAGCGGCAGCATCGTATCTGGTCCGTTTTTGACGATTCACGACTCCCGATTCCCCACTCCCGTTGAGCGAGCAAGACGAGCGAAAACATGGCCACCATCCGTTGTGACATCGTCAGCGCCGAAGCTGAAATCTTCCACGGCGAGGCGACCCTGGTCATCGCCAGCGGCGAAGCCGGCGAGCTCGGTATCGCGCCCCGCCACGAGCCGCTGCTGACCCGCCTCAAGCCGGGCCAGGTCGAGGTGGTCGGCGAGGATGGCAAGCGCCAGTCGTATTACGTTTCCGGCGGCATCCTTGAAGTGCAGCCGAACGTGGTCACCGTGCTCGCGGACGCCGCGTTGCGCGCCGACGAGATCGACGAGGCCGCGGTCAAACGCGCCAAGGACGAGGCCGAGCGCATGCTCGAGAATCGTGGCGACGCCAAGACGGTCTCGGAGGCCCAGGAGCAACTCACCCAGGCCGTCGCACAGCTGCAGGCGCTGGAGCGGCTGCGCCGCAATCTGCAACACTGACCGGGGACTGGGCGACCTTCGCGCCGGGCGGCGCCTGCATCCGTCCTGCGCGTCCGGACCGGTCCGCGCGGACAGACCGGAGTCGGTTCCTGATCTGCGTCCCGCGGGGGAAAGGGCACCCACTTCGGCGACGGTCGCCCGTGGCATGACCGGTCGCGGGCCCGGTCGTTGCGCACTTGCCGACGGGCCCGCAATGCGCCAATGTTGCGGGATCGACCGGAGACCCGATCATGGCTGACCCCCTGCACGTCATTGTCCTCGCCGCTGGCGAGGGCAAGCGCATGAAGTCGCTGTTGCCCAAGGTGCTGATGCCGCTGGCCGGCCGGCCCATGCTCGCGCATGTCCTGGATACCGCCCGCGCGTTGCGCCCCGAAGGGTTGCACGTCGTGTACGGCCACCGGGGCGAACACGTGCGTGCCGCGTTCCAGCGCGACACCGACATCCACTGGGTGCACCAGTCCGAGCAGCGCGGCACCGGGCATGCGGTTCGGCTGGCCCTGCACGACATTCCAGACCCGGCGCGGATCCTGGTGTTGTACGGGGACGTGCCGCTGCTGCGTGCGGAGACCCTGACCGAGTTGGTGCGCACCCATGCGGAACTCGCGGTGTTGGCCGCCGAACTCGACGATCCGGCGGGGTACGGGCGCGTCCTGCGTGACGGCCTTGGCCGGGTCCGCGCGATCGTGGAGGACAAGGACGCGGACGAGCAGCAACGGGCGGTGCGCATCGTCAACACCGGCGTCACCTTCGCGGCATCGCCGCAGTTGCGTCGCTGGGTCGATCATCTTTCGACCAACAACCAGTACGGGGAGTTGTACCTGATCGATGTTTTTGCGCAGGCCGCGGAGGAAGGCGTACCGGCGGACGTGGTGATGACCGCCAATCCCGTCGAGGCATTCGGTGCGAACGATGCCGCGCAGCTTGCCGGGCTGACGGCATACCTGCGTCGGCGCGATGCCCGGCGACTGATGCTGGCCGGCGTGCGGATCGCCGATCCCGAGCGCTTCGATTTGCGCGGCCATTTCAGCCATGGACGCGATGTCGAGATCGACGTCGACGTGATCCTCGAGGACGGAGTCACGTTCGGCGATGGCGTGACGATCGGGCCGTTCTGCCGGCTGCGCAATGTCAACCTCGCGGCCGGAACCGAGGTGCTGGCGCATTGCGACCTCGAAGGCGTGACCACTTATGGGGCCTGCAGGATCGGGCCTTTCGCCCGCCTTCGCCCCGGGACCGAGCTGGCCGCCGGTGCGCATGTCGGCAATTTTGTCGAAACCAAGAAGGCCAGGCTCGGCGAAGGCAGCAAGGCCAATCACTTGAGTTACCTCGGCGATACCCGGATCGGCGCCGGGGTGAACATCGGCGCCGGCACCATCACCTGCAATTACGACGGCGTCGCCAAGCACGTCACCGAAATCGGCGATGGCGCCTTCATCGGGTCCAATACCGCGCTGGTCGCGCCGGTCAGGGTCGGCGCGCATGCCACCATTGGTGCCGGGTCGACGATTACCGATGACGCTCCGGCGAACAAGCTCACGCTGGCGCGCGGCAGGCAGGCCACGGTGAAGGATTGGCAGCGGCCCACCAAGAGCCGGGAATAGGGAACAGGGAATCGTCGGAACCGGATCCCGCGAGCTTTTTACGATTCCCGATTCCCGACTTCACGCAAACCGCCATCCGTCGATCTCGACCAGCAGTTCCCGACGGCAGATGTCGCCACGCAACAGCAGCCGCGGGACCGATGGGTCCAGCCGCTGCGCCAGCGTCGCCTCGACGACGGCGGCGTCGGCGGCATGGCGGACATACACCTTGAGCGGCGAGTGCCGATCGAACGCCGGCAGTTCGGCGAGGCCGCGCAGGGTTTCGAGGTTGGCAAAGGCTTCAGCGGTCTGGGCGGCGACGTCGTCACGATGGTGTGAGGCGTGACCGACGACCGCGGCGGTTCCCGAGATCGCGAGCGCCCCGGTCGGCAGCTTCATCGCGCGCGCGAAGCTCGGCGCGGTGGCGCCGTACTGGCGCGGGTATTGCCAGGCGCTGACCTGGCGGGGGTTCTCGAGCGTGCGGCCAGGTTCGGTGGCACACAGCGCATACACCTGCAGCAGCCCGGAACGGCCGTGATGGCCGATTGCGGTGGCTGCGGGATAACGGGAGACGCCGCGTGCGGCGAGGCCGCGTGCGCGGCCGTTGCAGAACAGGCGATAGCGTTCGTGATCGCCCTCGCCCTCGTTGATGGCGTCGAGGTAGTTCCAGATCCTTTGCAGATGTCGTTCGGGACTGGATGCGACGTGCCCGAGCAGCAGATCGTAGGCGCGCTCGCCGGCGGCCTCGATCCCGCCCGCCTCGTCGCCCTCGATTTCGATCGCGACGAATCGCCAGCCGCCGCCGGCCGACCAGCGCAGATCGCCCGACGAGCCGTGCACCACGGCGCCCCGGACAGCCCAGCACTCACGTGGCGCGGCGGACGACAACACGGGAAGCGGGATCTTCAGGTGGCGAGGATCGCCGACGGAATCGTCCCCGGCGCCGAAACTGAATACCGCAAGCGTGTCCGGGCGGCCCAGCAAGGCCTGGACCGGCGATTCGTCGTAGGCGACGCGGAAACCCGAGAGTCCCCCGTCCGTCATGCCGTGTCGTCCGTGCCGGGCTGTCGAGGGAGGCCGCGCATGCTCGCAATACTCGTGGGTCAAACCCGCAATGCTACACTACGCGGCTGATTGAACGAGACCGCGGAGCCACGGAGCATGACCGAGCAGACCCCTTCGGAGCAGGAGCTGGCGAGCCTGATCGTCGAGAGCCTCAATCTCGAAAACGTCGCGCCGGAAAGCATCGATCCGGAGGCGCCGTTGTTCGGCGGCGAACTTGGCCTCGATTCGATCGACGCACTGGAACTGGCCCTCGCGGTGTCCAAGCGCTACGGGATCCAGTTGCGCTCGGACAATCCCGACAACCGGCGGGTCTTCGGTTCGTTGCGTGCGCTCTCCGAGCACATCGAGTCCGGGCGGACGGCGGCGTAGGCGCAGGCGTGGTTTTCGCGATCCTCCACGATCGCCGCGTCAGATGACCTCCCGATTCTTTTCGACCGAGGCTGCCTGCCGCTCCGAACGCCCATCCACTGGCCGGGTTCAACGACAGCCGCTCCGAACAAAACCTTGGCGACCGCCTTGAGCCTCACCCGCTATTGCGGGGGGTCGTCCTCGGTCTGGAACTTCGCGCGCAGGGCACGGTAGTGGTCCAGGCGCGCGGCGAATTTTGCCTTGGAGTTCGCGTAGTCGGCGCGCCGCTGGATCAGCGCATTGCGCTCGTCGTTCACGATCCGGCGCTGGTCGGCGATGCGCTTGTTGACGTCGGGTGGCACCGGTTTGCCCGAGTGTTCGATGTCCGCTGCGTGCGCAAGCAACTCGGTGAGCGAGTCCTCCTGGCTGCGCAGGTTGGTTTCCAGGGTGTCGATGTCGGACTGGATCTGCTGCAGCTGCGCCTGTTGCGATTGATCGAGGTCGTGCGCGGTCGGATAGGCCGCCAGCATCTGGGTGTCCTCGATTTGTCGCTGGCGGGCCGCGCGCTGGACCGCGGCATCCCGCGCGGCGGTCGCGGCCGCGGCGCGCCGTGCCGCGGGGGTCAGTTCGGGAGCCACGTGGCGCACCACCCGTCCCTGGTCGTTGACGATGTCGTAGCCCCCCGCGAGCGCTGCGGAGGGAATCGTGTCGCCGAAGTGCACCACGCCGGACGCGTCGGTCCAGCGGTAATGCGTGGTCGGCGTGGAGTTGTCGGCCGCGAAGGCGGGCGCGCACATCCCCAGCCCCAGCAGGGCCGCGGTCATCAAGGTCAGGGCGGGGCGGTGCATTGCGGTCTCCGAAAGCGAGCCCAGTATAGGTCCAAGGACCATGCAAGATCCGGACCCGTCCGGGCACGGACTGGAGGGTTCAGCCCGAAGCGATCCCGTAGCGGTCACGGTATGTGCGCAGCCGGTCACGGTGGGCCGCGAGATCCGGCCTGGCGCCGGCATACTCCATCACGTCTGCAAGGTCGACGATCGCCGTGACCGGGACCCCATACTCGTGCGCCAGTTCCTGCGTGGCCGAACGATCGCCCTGCCCGCGTTCCTGCCGGTCCAGCGCGACCAGTATGCCGGCCACCCGCGCACCGGCCGCGCGGATCAGCGCCAACGATTCGCGCGCCGCGGTTCCCGCGGTGATCACGTCGTCCACGATCAGGACCCGGCCTTCGAGCGGCGCGCCGACCAGCACCCCGCCTTCCCCGTGGTCCTTGCCTTCCTTGCGGTTGTAGGCCCAGGGCACGTCGCGATCGTGACTGCGTGCGAGCGCAATCGCGGTGGCCGCCGCCAGCGGAATGCCCTTGTAGGCGGGACCGAACAGCATGTCGAACCCGGTATCGGTTTCGATGGCGGTCGCGGCATACGCAGCGCCGACGTCAGCCAGCGCCGCGCCGGTATCGATCTTCCCCATGTTGAAGAAGTAGGGGCTCAGGCGGCCGGACTTCAGGGTGAAATCTCCGAAACGCAGCACGCCGCGGGTGAGCACAAGATCGAGGAAGGCTTGTTGGTGGGGCTTGAGCATGGGAGTCGGGAATCGGGGATCGGGAATCGGATGATAAGGGCGACGCGAGAGCAGGACACCGGGCGGTGCCGCGCCCCGGCACACGCGTTCAACGGACACTGCGCTTTTGCTTTACGATTCCCGGTTCCCATTCCCGATTCCCGGCTGTCATGCGCATCATTTCCTTCAACGCCAACGGCATCCGTTCGGCCGCCCGCAAGGGCTTCTTCGAGTGGCTGGCCGCGCAGAAGGCCGACGTCACCTGCATCCAGGAGACCAAATCGCAGGAAGACCAGCTCACCGACACGATGTTCCGCCCGCACGAACACCACTGCTTCTACCGCGATGCGGTGACGAAAAGAGGCTACAGCGGTGTCGCGATCTATGCCAGGCGCAAGCCCGACGAAGTGCTGACGAAGATCGGCTGGAAACCCTTCGACGACGAAGGACGTTACATCGAAGCACGCTTCGGCAACCTGAGCGTGGTGTCGCTGTATGTGCCCTCCGGCACCTCGGGCGAAGCACGACAGGCATTCAAGTTCACGACGATGAAGAAGTTGCGCAGGATCTTCGATGGCTGGCTGGCCAGCGGTCGCGACTACGTGCTGTGCGGCGACTGGAACATCGTGCGCAGCGAGCGCGACATCCGCAACTGGAAGTCCAACCAGAAAAACTCCGGCTGCCTGCCGGAAGAACGCGCCTGGTTGAACGCACTGATCGCCGACACGCATGGCGACGGCGCGCCGGCGCCAGGGCACGGCTGGCTCGACAGCTTTCGCATCGCGAAACCTGACGCCGAGGAATACACCTGGTGGTCCAACCGGGGCGCGGCGCGCGCCAACAACGTCGGTTGGCGGATCGATTACCAGATCACGACGCCGACGTTGGGCAAGCGCGTGCGCGCTTGCACGATCTCGCCGACTCCACGGTTTTCCGATCACGCCCCTTATCGCGTGGACTACGCCGACTGAACGACTACACGGTTTCGCGCACGTCGAGCTCGGCGATCGCGCGGTCGACCAGTCCCGCACGCATCATCCACGCGAACAACAGGATTCCGGGCAACGCCGCCACCGTGGTCAGCAGGTAGAAATCGAAGTACCCCAGCTGTTCGATCAGGGTCCCGGCCGTGGTCCCGGTCAGGAGGCGGCCCACCACTGAAGCGGCCGCCGACAGCAGCGCGTATTGCGTGGCGGTAAAGCTGAGATTGCACAGCGCCGACAGGTAGGCCACAACCACGACCCCGCCGATGCCGCTGGACAGGTTCTCGAAGCCGATGGTGAAAGCCAGCATCGAATCGCTGTGGCCGATGTGGGCGAGCACCGCGAAGGACAGGTTCGACACGCCCATCAGGATCAGGCTCAGCATCACCGAGCGCTTCACCCCGAGGCGTGCATACACGATGCCGCCAATGAAGATGCCGACCAGGTAGGCGATGAAGCCGAAGCCGACGTCGAAGGTGGCGATTTCCTCGTTGCTGAAGCCGAGGTCGTTGAGCAGCAGCCGCACGGTGAGGTTGGCGAGGGTATCGCCGATCTTGTGCAGCAGCACGAACAGCAGCACCAGCCAGGCACCGGTGCGCGCGAAAAACTCGCGCAGCGGCTCGATGACGCTTTCACGGACCGCTGCGAGACCGTGCAGCGGCGCCGGTGCGCGATGCCGCGCAGGCTCGCCCAGCCAGAAGCCGACGAAGACCGCCGGGAGGGCGAACACCGCGCAAAGCACGTACGCCGCGTGCCATCCGTACACGGCCGCCAGGAGCAGGGCAAGCGCACCGGCGACATTGGCGCCGAGCCGCCAGCCATACTGCGACATGCCCGAGCCGACGCCGAGCTGGCGCGGCTCCAGCAATTCGATGCGGTACGCGTCGATCACGATGTCGAAGGTTGCCCCGGCCACGCCCACCAGCACGGCCGCGCCCGCGGCGGCGGCCAGATGGCGGCCCGGATCCACCAACCCGAGGAACACGATTGCCGCGGTCACCAGTGCTGCCGAGAGCCACAACCAGGAACGACGCTGGCCGAAACGTCCCAACAGCGGCAGACGCACGCGGTCGATGGCCGGCGCCCACAGGAACTTCAGGTTGTAGGCCAGGAACGCCAGCGAGAACGCCGTGACCGCCTGCTTGTCGATGCCGTCCTGGGCCAACCGCGTGGTCAGGGTGGCGCCGATCATGGCGTAGGGAAAGCCGGAGGAAACGCCCAGCAACAGCGCGCCAAGCGGAGCGCGCTCGAGGTAGGGACGGATCGAGTCGGTGATGTTGCGGAGGCGGGCGCTGGAGGCGATCATGCTTGCGAGTCGAGGGTACCGCTTCGATCGCCCCGTGAGCGACGGCCGCGGCGGCGGGTGCAAGGGCGTGGCATGGCCATCAATCGGTGCCGGGCGGGGCAGCCGCGAGCACACCGAGCACCCGCGGCCCGCGTGCGCCCGTGACCGAAGGCAGGTTGCCGGGCAGGCCAAGCAGGCGTTGTCTCGCCAGCCAGGCGAAGCCGACGGCTTCGACGAAGTCCGGGTCGAGGCCGAGCGCGGCCGTGGTGTCGAGGATCGCGTTGGGCAACGCCTCGCCGAGCGCCTCCATCAACGCGGCGTTGTGCACGCCGCCTCCGCAGGCGTAAACCTCGCGTACTTCCGCCGCCTGGGTGCGCAAGGCATCCGCGATGGTTTGCACGGAAAGTTGCAACAGCGTCGCCTGCACGTCGGCGGGCTCGGGCTCGGACGGCAAGCGCCCATCCAGCCAGTCGAGATTGAATTGTTCGCGGCCGGTGCTTTTGGGCGGCGCCGCCGCGAAGTAGGGATCGTCGAGCAGGCGTGCCAGCCACGACTCGTCCACGCGCCCGCTGCGCGCCCACGCGCCACTTTCGTCGCGCGGGCGATCGCGGTGGCGCAGCGACCATGCATCAAGCAGGCAATTGGCGGGACCGGTGTCGAAGCCGGCCACGAGCCTGTCCGGAATCAGCAACGTGAGGTTGGCGATACCGCCGAGATTGAGGATCGCGCGGGGGGTGGAGGCGTCGGCCAGCAGCGCGGCGTGCAACGCCGGAAGCAGGGGCGCACCCTGCCCCCCCGCCGCGATGTCGGCACGGCGGAAATCCGCGGCCGTGACGACGCCGGTGCGTTCGGCAATGACGTTGGGATCGCCGAGTTGCAGCGTGAACGGAAACGCGCCGCGCGGCCGGTGGCACACGGTCTGGCCGTGCGAACCGATCGCGGCGACATCGCCCGCGGCAATGTCCGCTTGCCGCAGCAAGGCCGCAGCCGCCTCGGCAAAATGTTCACCGATTTCGGTATCGAGGTGCCCGAGATCGTCCAATGCGATCGTGGCACGGCTCCGGGCCAGCGCCAGGATCCGTGCGCGCAGGTCGTCGGTGTAGGGGTAGGTGCTCGACGCCAGCACTTCGAAGCGTGGCGCGAAACGTACCAGCGCGGCGTCGACGCCGTCGGCGCTGGTGCCGGAAATCAGGCCGAGATAGAGCGATGCTGCGGGGTCCGCCACGGCGGCGTTCAGTTGATCGTGGCCACGCTGGAGCGATCTTTGTCCACCTGCGCGAGGCGCTGGGTGGCGTTGTCGATCATCTGGATGCGTGCCACCATCGGTGCGGTCTGGGCCCTGAACTGGGCCATCAGCTTGCCGGACAACGGCTGTGGCTTGGGCATCGTGACCGTCAGGGGATTTTCCGGTTTTCCGTTGACGCGCACTTCGTAGTGCAGGTGCGGTCCGGTGGCCATGCCGGTCTGTCCGACGTAACCGATCACCTCGCCCTGGGTAACGCGCGAACCCACGTGCAATCCCTTCGCGAAACGCGACATGTGCCCGTACGCCGTGCTGTACTTCGGCGTGTCCTTGATTTCGATGAAGTTGCCGTAGCCGTGCACCCAGCCACGGCGAACGATGACGCCATTGCCTGCCGCATGGATCGGCGTGCCGGTCGGTGCGGCGTAGTCGACGCCCTTGTGCATGCGGCTGTAGCCCAGGATCGGGTGCTTGCGCATGCCGAACCGCGAGGAAATGCGGGTGAACGATACCGGCGTGCGCAACAACGCCTTGCGCAGCGGATGTCCATCCTCGCTGTAGTACGCAAGGCCGCCATCGTCCTGCTTGAAGCGATAAGCGGTGTAGCGATGGCCCTTGTTGACGAACTCCGCCGCGATGATGTCGCCGCCGTGGGCGAACTTTCCGTTGCGGTAGACATCGTCGTAGACCACCGTGAAACGGTCACCGCGCTGCAAGTCCTTGATGAAGTCGATGTCGTACTTGAACACGTCGGCGAGCTTCAACACCATGGTCTCGCTCAAGCCGGCCCTGGAACCGGCCGCGAACAGCGAACCTTGCACCACGCCATGCGCGAAGTGCATGCGCCGTTCGACCGGCAACGCCGTGACTTTCGCGTGCATGCTGCCGTCGGCCTGCGCCGTCAACGTGATCTCGGACGCGGAATCCGGGCTGTAGCGGAACCCTTCGAGCCGGCCCGGGGCACCGATCAGGAACGCGAGCTGGTCGCCCGGGTGCAGGGTCTTGAGCGCGCCGGTATCCTTGCCGCTGCCCATCACCCTGGCGAGGTCGGCGCCGGACAGTCCCTGGGCTTCGAAAATCTCGGACAACGTCTGGCCGGGTTCGACCTCGACGGTTTTCCAGGACGCGACGACACGTCGTTCGGCTTCCGGCGGTGCGGGCGGCAGGGACAGTGGCAGGGCCAGCGTCTTGCGCGTGACCGGCTGGACGGCCTCGTGCCGGATCACATTGGCCCAGGCCGGGATGCCCAGCAGCGTCAACAATGCCAGCAGGAACGCGCCGCCTGCGAGCGCCCAGCGCTCACGCGACCAGCGGAAAACGCTCGCCGGCGCTTCGGCGTGGAACGACCAATGCGCGCAACGCGCGTAGAAACGGGAATGGCAATGCCGGGTCTTGCGACGGATCGCCTGACGCCGCACGACATGAGGGGTGACACGACGGAGATGGCGATCCATCGGGAAAGTCCGAAAAAACGGGCGAAAGCGCACAACGGGTCGTACCATAGCGGCCTTGTGAACGTTGCGTCAATGCCTTGTTTCACAAAGATTTGCATGACGTTTTGCGATTAACGGATAATTAACCGAGCGGTCACGATCGTCGCATGACACAGCCGACGTTTTGTGTCGCTGCGTTTCTTTTTTCCGCGGGAATACCGATGCCATCGAACCAGCAAGCCCTGGCGCTCATTCGCCGTGGTGCCGTCGACGTCCTGAAACAGGACGAACTCCAGGCGCGACTCGCGCCGGGCCGGCCGCTGCGCATCAAGGCCGGGTTCGATCCGACGGCGCCGGACCTGCATCTGGGCCATACGGTGCTGCTCAACAAGATGCGCCAGTTCCAGGACCTCGGGCATGTCGTGATCTTCCTGATCGGCGACTTCACCGGGATGATCGGCGATCCGACCGGCAAGAACGTCACCCGCAAGCCGCTCTCGCGCGAAGACATCGCGCGCAATGCGCAAACCTATGCCGCGCAGGTGTTCAAGGTCCTCGACCGCGAACGCACCGAGCTGCGTTTCAATTCGGAATGGTTCGACAGGATGACCGCCGCCGACATGGTCAGGCTCGCCGCGCAGCACACCGTGGCACGGATGCTCGAGCGCGACGATTTTTCCAGACGCTTCGCTGCGCAGCAGCCGATCTCGATCCACGAGTTCCTGTATCCGCTGGTGCAGGGCTACGACTCGGTGGCGCTTGAATGCGACGTTGAGTTGGGCGGCACCGACCAGCGCTTCAACCTGCTGGTGGGGCGCGCGCTGCAGGAACACTTCGGCCAGCCACCGCAGATCGTGCTGACGATGCCGCTGCTTGAGGGCATCGACGGCGTGCAGAAGATGTCGAAGTCGCTCGGCAATTACATCGGCATCGACGAGCCCGCGATCGACATGGTGACCAAGACCATGAAGATCGGCGACGAACTGATGTGGCGATGGTTCGAACTGCTGAGCTTCGACGTTTCGCTGGACGAACTTGCCGTGATGAAACGCGATGTCGCCGACGGCGCATTGAATCCGCGCGACGCGAAGTTGCGCCTGGCACACGAGCTGGCCGCACGCTTCCACGGTGCCGCCGAAGCCGACAAGGCGATCGCTGGTTGGCACGCGGTGGTGCGCGGCGAAGGCGACACCTCGTCATTGCCGCTGAACGTGATCAGCGTGCCCGTCGAGGGATTGCGCCTGCCCGCGTTGCTGACCGCCGCAGGCCTCACGTCCAGCAATTCGGAAGCCAATCGCAAGTTGAAGGAGCACGCGGTCCGCATCGACGCACAAGTGGTGGAAGACGCACAGCGCATGTTCGCCGCCGGCTTCGAAGGAGTGCTGCAAGTTGGCAAGCGCAATTTCGCACGCGTGAAACTGTCGTGCAATCGTCCCTGACTGCGGTTTCCATGAAAATCCAGGCGCACCCGCAATTCAGGATTGCGGGACTCCGGAACGATCTTCGAAGCCGCCATCCAGGGCAAAGAGCGCCGTGGCCCGACTCTCCACGACAGCTGCTCCTATTGGGGCGTCGAGGCCCATGACCGATGTTCGTTGACGTGCCCAGCCGGCGCCACGCGCACCCGCGTTGGGTCACGCCGGCGCTGGTGGTGACGTGCGTGGCGTGCTACCTGTGGCTGATGCTGTCCTCGCCGGACACGCGCGACGCCGTGCTGGGCGACTGGGGCACCGTGCCGGCGCACTTGTTTCGCGATGGCGGGATCCTGCATGGCTGGTCGTGGCTGTGCCCATTCACGTCGTTGTTCATGCATGCCGACTGGATGCACCTGCTCGGCAACATGCTGTTCCTGGTGATTTTCGGATTGCCGGCGGAACGCGCGTTGGGCTCACGGCGGTTCCTCGCGCTGTTCCTGATCGGGGGCGCGTTCGCCAACCTCGTGGGTGCCTGGACGCTGTCCGGACAATTGCGGCCGATCGTCGGTTGCAGCGGCGCCGTGTCGGCCATCCTCGGTGCGTATCTGGCCCTTTTCCCGCGTGCGCATCTGGGGCTGGTGCTGCCGCTCGGGCTCTACTTCCAGTTCATCCGGGTGCCCGCGGCGCTGCTGATCGGGATGTGGGTGCTGCTGCAACTGCTGTTCACCTGGGCCGGGCCGGGATTCGGCACCGTGGTGTGGTGGGCCCACCTCGCCGGCTTCGGGTTCGGAATCGTGTTCGCGATGATTTCGCGCGGTGCCGTAGAGCGCAGGCTGCGCCAACGCTCGTATTGATTGCGATCGTCCCTGATCGCAGCCTGTTGGACGATGGCACGCGAGTGTGTGGAAGGCTCTGCGTCGAAGTATCAGAACGGCCAAAGCTGCCGTCCATGGCCAAGAGCTCCGTGGCCTGACTTTTTACAAAAGCCGCTACGACTGGAGCGCCCTCGCTTTGTCGCGCCGCGGCGCTGCCTTGGCGGCCAGTGCTGTGTGCGCGAAACGTTCCAGCAGCGCACGTGCCGCTTCGGTTTCCTGCACGCCTGCATGCAACGCGTCCGGATCGAAGCCTTCTTCGCGCAAGGCGTCGGCGCGCGCGTCGATGTAGGCGCGCATGGATTCCGCACTGAATTCGGGATGGAACTGGGTGGAGACTGCGTAGGGTGCATAGCGCAGCAATTGGTACGGATCGCTTTCGGACGCAGCCAGGACGACGGCACGGTGCGGCGGTTCCAGCACCGACTGCCGGTGGGTGGTGTGCGCCGTAAAGGTCATCGGGAGTGCGGAAAGCCAATCGTCGCCGCGACGATCGTTCCGGGTGATGGGGACGGTGCCGATCTCGCGACCGGCGGGCAGCCAGCCGACCGTGCCGCCCAGCGCGTGCGCCATCAACTGGTGGCCGTAGCATACGCCGAACAGTGGTGTTTCCGTCTCCATGGCGTCGCGGATCCAGTCGGCGGTGCGCTCGCTCCAGTCCGCCCGCTCGGTGACCATCGCGCCGGAACCGGTGATCACCGCGCCGGCGACGCAAGCCTGCGGGGGCAGCGGTTCGCCTGCATCCACGCGAACGACGCGCATCCGCGTGGCATCGAGCCGCATTGCCTTCCGGAACCACTCGGCGAAACCGCCGAGCCGGGCGCGAATGGCTTCCGGCGCTTCGCCGGTCTGGATGAGCAAGAGGGGATGTGTCACGACGGGTCCGATGTTTGTTGTGCCACCCGCAGCATAGCGCCGCGTGACGACATGTGCGTCGCCTGCAGGCAGGCTCTACCCGAAGAGATGTGCATGTGTCGTTGTTTGATTTTCGTAGGAGCGCGCCTGCGCGCGAGAAATGTCGCGAGAGGATGGGAGGACCATCTGCTCCGATGCCCGATCGCCTGCAGGCAGGCTCCTGCGAGAAGCGACATCTCAATGTGGTTTTGATTGGGGGATGCGGCCTACTCGCCCGCGGGCAGCACCGACAGCACTTCCTTGACGGTGGTCACGCCGCGGCGAACCTGGGTCGCGGCCGAGATCCGCAGCGGTTGCAGGCCGTCTTCGAGCGCGAAGCCGGTGAAGCCGTCCAGATCGAGCTGGGCGGTGATCATTCCGCGCAACCGGGGCGTGATCGGCATCATCTCGTAGATGCCGGTACGCCCGAGAAAACCCGTCTTGCGGCATTCGAGGCAGCCGACGGGTTCGTACACCTCGGCCGGCGGGGGCAACACCCAGCCCCGCGTCAGCACCGACCAGGTGTGCGGATCCTGCTTCGCCTTCACCTTGCAGTGCGGACAAAGCGTCCGCACCAGCCGTTGCGCGACCACGCCGGACAACGTCGACTGGATCAGGTAATGCGGCACGCCGAGGTCGAGCAGCCGGGTGATGGCCGAAGGTGCGTCGTTGGTATGCAGGGTCGAGAGCACCAGGTGCCCGGTCAGTGAGGCCTGCACCGCCATCTGCGCGGTCGCGAGATCGCGTACCTCGCCGACCATGATTATGTCGGGATCCTGCCGCAGCAGGGTGCGCACGCCCGCCGCGAAATCGAAATCGATCGCGGGCTGCACCTGCGACTGGTTGAACTCCGGAGACACCATTTCGATCGGGTCTTCGATGGTGCACACATTGAGTTCGGGGCGCGCGAGGTGTTTCAGCGTCGAATACAGCGTGGTGGTCTTGCCCGAACCGGTGGGCCCCGTGACCAGCACGATGCCGTGCGGGCGCTCGACCATGCCGCGCCAGGTTTTTTCCTCCTCCCCCGAGAAGCCGAGCTGCGCGAATTGCTTGACCACGATGTCGGGATCGAAGATGCGCAGCACGATCTTTTCGCCGAACGCGGTCGGCATCGAGGAAATGCGCAGTTCCACTTCGCGCCCGCCCGCCGAGCGGGTCTTGATGCGACCGTCCTGTGGGCGGCGTTTTTCGGCGACATCGAGGCGCGCGAGGATCTTGATGCGCGCGGTCACCGCGGTCATCACCGCGGGTGGAAGTTCGAAGACCTTGTGCATCACGCCGTCGATGCGAAAGCGCATGTGGCCGACTTCGCGGCGCGGCTCGAGGTGGATGTCCGAGGCGCGCTGTTCGAACGCATACTGCAACAGCCAGTCGACGATGTGGACCACGTGGCGGTCGTCCGCGCCGATCTCGCCGGACTTGCCGAGTTCCAGCAACTGCTCGAAGTTCAGGATCGCCGAGCCGTCCATCGAGTCCTGCTTGGCCTCGCGGGCCTTGGCGATCGAACGCTGCACCCCGTAGAACTCCATCAGGTAACGATGGACGTCCAGCGGGTTGGCGACGACACGCTTGACTTCGCGCCGCAGCATTTGCGACAGGTCGGCGGCCCAGCGGGTGTCGAATGGCTCCGCGGTCGCGAACGTGACCGTGCCGTGGTCGACCGCCACCGGCAGGATGCGATGGCGTTGCGCGTAGGCCTGGCTGATCGCCTGGGTCACGGCCGCCGCATCGATCTTCATCGGGTCGATCTTGAGGTAAGGCAAACCGGCCTTTTCGGCCAGCCATACCGTCAACGATTCCACCGTCAGCGGCTTGCCCGGGTCGGTGCGGTTCTCGGGCTTGGCGCTGGCGATCACCACCAACGGGTGCAACTCGACCGCGCCGCGCCCGGCGCGGCTGGTGGTGCGGATGCGCTTGGCGTCTTCCGCGGCGAGCAGGCCGTCGGCAATCAATGCGGCCAGCACCTCGCCCAACTCGAGGCGCCCGTGCCGACCCAGGACCTCCGCTGATTTGGGTATCGCCGACATCATTGGCCCCGCGTTCCGAGAACGGCCCGAATCCGTGATGCTGCGGGCCCCGCGGCTATACTAACGCGCTTTGCGTTGCGTACCGGAACGGCGATGGCGGCCCCCACCTTCCAGCAGGTCATCCAGACCCTGAACCGATACTGGGCCGAGCAGGGCTGCGTGTTGCTGCAGCCGCTGGACCTGGAAGTTGGCGCCGGCACCTTCCATCCGGCGACGTTCCTGCGCGCACTCGGCCCCGAGCCCTGGGCCGCCGCCTACGTGCAGCCGTGTCGGCGACCGACCGACGGTCGCTACGGGGAGAATCCCAACCGCCTGCAACAGTACTACCAGTACCAGGTCGTCCTGAAGCCCAATCCCGACGACGTGCTGGAGCGCTATTTCGGCAGCCTGCGCGAACTCGGCATCGACCCGAAGGTGCACGACCTGCGGCTGGTCGAAGACAACTGGGAATCGCCCACGCTGGGAGCCTGGGGGCTGGGCTGGGAAGTCTGGCTGAACGGCATGGAGATCACCCAGTTCACGTATTTCCAGCAGGCCGGCGGGCTGGAGTGTCGCCCCGTGACCGCCGAGATCACCTATGGTCTCGAGCGCCTCGCGATGTACCTGCAGAACGTGGACAGCGTGTTCGACCTGGTGTGGACCGAAGCGCCGTACGGCGTGGTGCGCTATGGCGACGTCTTCCACCGCAATGAAGTCGAGCAGAGCGCGTACAACTTCGAGTACGCGGACACGAAAGAGTTGTTTCACCGCTTCGACGCCTGCGAAGCCGAAGCCGGCAAGCTGGTGGAACTGGACCTGCCGCTGCCGGCCTACGAGCAGGTGATGAAGGCCAGCCACGCGTTCAACCTGCTGGACGCGCGGCGCGCGATTTCGGTCACCGAACGCCAGCGCTACATCCTGCGCGTGCGCGCGTTGGCGCACGCGGTGGCCAGGGCGTGGACGGCACCGCGGAGCGGTTCCGACGTCCTTCATCCCGCGGCAGGCGATCAGGCGGAGACGGCGCAGCCATGAGCGAGCCCAAATCCCTGCTGATCGAGATCGGGGTCGAGGAACTTCCCGTCCATTCGGTGGACGATCTGGCGCAGGCGCTCGCGCAAGGAATCCGTGACGGGCTCACCGGGCGCGGGATCGCGGCGGACGTCGAAAACGCGCGCGTGTTTGCGACACCGCGGCGGCTTGCCGTACATATCCCCGCGGTGGCCACGACGCAACCCGAACAGCGCAGCGAAAGCTTCGGCCCCTACGTCAACATCGCGCTCGATCCGGAAGGCCAGCCGACCCGGGCCTTGCTCGGCTTCGCCAACAAGGTCGGGGTGGATTGGGCTCAACTCGAACGGGTTGCCGACGCAAAGGGCGAGCGTTTCGTGCATCGCAGCGTCGCGCCGGGACGCGGGACCGCCGAACTGGTACCCGACATCGTGCGCGAGGCCGTTGCATCCCTGCCGATCCCCAAACCGATGCGCTGGGGCGACCACGATTTCACGTTCGTGCGGCCCGTGCATTGGCTGGTGATGCTGCACGGCGACCGGGTGATCGAAGGCGAGGTGCTCGGCATGCAGGGCGGTCGACAATCGCGCGGGCATCGATTCCTGCACGCGCGGCCCGTGCATCTCGTCGACGCCGACAGTTACGCCGATGCGATGCGTGCCGCCAGGGTGCTGGCGGACCCCGCCGAACGCCGCCAGAGGATTCGGGAAGAAGTCGCGCGCGCCGCGCAGGCGAGCGGAGATACACCTCGCCTGGACGACGCGTTGCTGGAGGAACTGGCCAACCTCAACGAGTGGCCGGTCGCGATCGCGTGCACCTTCGACCGTGCCTACCTCGCGGTACCGCACGAGGCGCTGGTGACCACCATGCGCACCAACCAGAAGTTCGTGCCGATGTTCGACGCCAAGGGTCGTCTCTCCGAGCACTTCATCGGCGTCGCCAACCTGGAATCCAGCGACCCCGCGCAGATCCGGCATGGTTACGAGCGGGTGATCCGGCCGCGATTCGCGGACGCGAAATATTTCTTCGACGAGGATCTGAAAACGCCGCTCGCGGCGTTCCAGCCGGGCCTGCGCGAGGTGGTGTGGCAGCGGCAACTGGGCAGCCTGTGGGACAAGACCCTGCGTGTCGCCGAACTGGCCAGCGCGATTGCCGAGCGCCTGTTCGCGCAAGGCATCGATGTCGACGCCGCCGAAGCTGCGCGTGCGGCCGGACTGTCGCGCTGCGACCTGTTGACGCGGATGGTCGGCGAGTTCCCTGAATTGCAGGGCGTGATGGGACGCCACTATGCCGAGGCGCAAGGTGAACCGGCCGGAATCGCGCGCGCGCTGGATGAGTTCTACCGCCCCCGCCACGCGGGCGATGGCATCGCAGAGGGAGCGCTGGCACAAAGCGTGTCCCTGGCCGACAAGCTGGATACGCTTGCGGGCATCTTTGCCGCCGGCATGAAACCGACCGGCAACAAGGATCCGTTCGCCTTGCGTCGCGCCGCGCTCGGCCTTGCGCGCACCATGGTCGAAGGCCGGCTCGATCTCGACCTTGGCGTGTTGTTGCGTGATGCGTTGGCACAAATTCCCGATGCTGCCTTGCTTCCCTCTCCCTCCGGGAGAGGAGTTGGGGGTGAGGGTCCGGCCTCGCGCAGTGTGGCATCGAGCGGGTCCGAACCGTCGCCCGGCGCTTCGCGCCACCCTCTCCCGAAGGGAGACGGGCAAAGCGTCACGACACGCCGCGCCGAAGTGGCGAAGGAACTGCGCGGGTTCATCCTCGACCGCCTGCGCGCGTACTACGCCGAGCAGGGATTTGATGCGCGGCAGTTCGACTCGGTGGCGGCGGTGCATCCCGACAGCCTCGCCGATTTCGACCGGCGCCTGCACGCGGTCGCAGCGTTCGCGCAACAGCCCGAAGCGGAAAAGTTGGCCGCCGCCAACAAGCGTGTCGCCAACATACTGCGCAAGGAAGGGATTGACGACGTTGTCGCAGCGACTCGTCCGATCGACGCCGACGCTTTCCGGGAGCCGGCCGAACGCGGCCTGGTCGAAGCGTTGCACGCAGCCGAAGCCGACAACGCCGCGCGCCTGGAGGGTGAAGTGGCCGGACGCGATTATGCGGGCGCGTTGGCAAGGCTGGCGCAGTTGCAGGTGCCGGTCGATACCTTCTTCGACGAGGTGCTGGTGATGGCCGAGGATCCCGCGGTGCGCGCCAACCGTGTCGCGCTGCTGGCGCGCATCAAGGCGCGGTTCGACGCCATTGCCGACATCGCGCTGTTGTAGTTGCGAACACTGGCCGGTCAGCGACGCATGCACGCCGCCCCACAAGGTGCACTACCGATCCTGCGGCAGCACACCGGCTTCCCTGAGATACTGCCGCAGGGGGTCGAGCTTGCTGCCGTAGAGGGCGCTGCGGGAAGGCCTTGCGCGCAAGGGCTCGCGTACCTGCATCGCACTGGGGACGCTGAAAACCGCACGCCGCGTCTTGTGGAACTCGAGACAAGCGTCGCTGGGCGGCAAGCCGCAGAAATCCAGGAGGCGACCAATCGTCGCCACCGGCTGCGCCACCAGCGTCTCGTATTCGAGATCCAGCACGCGCCCGGGATAGCGCTCGCGCCAGAAGCGGGTGAGTTCGAGGAAGTTGGCATAGTACGTGGCGAGGTCGCGCAGATCGCTGGCAAACTCGACGGTATCGCCGAAAAGCTGCCGGAAACAGGCGAGGCAGGTCTCGACCGGATCGCGGCGGACGATGACGACACGGGTTGCCGGCAGCATGGCCAGTATGGCGCCCGCCAACAGCCAGTTGGTGAGATTCTTGTCGACCGAGCGTGGCTTCACCGTGCGCCAACGCGCTGTTTCCTTGAGGTAAGCCTGTCCCATGCGCCGCCAGTCATCCGCGCTGGCGCCGGGAACCCACAGCGGGAACGCGCCTCGCCCTTCCCTTGTCTCCTGGCCGATGAGGTTGGGCAGCGCCTTGAGTTCATTGGCGCCCTCGACTTCGGGATGCGAGGCGAGGATCTGCTCGACCAGCGTCGTTCCCGAGCGCGGCGTGCCCGCAATGAAGATTACTTCGCGCCCTGAATTGGAATCAGCCGACGCCCGAACTTCCCCGGCAAATGCGCTGCGGATCGCATCGACGAGACGACGCTCGGACGCTGCGCGCCAGGTGCTGCGCCGATGCCGCGAAGCATTGGCTGCCGACAAGACCTCGAACGCCTCCGCGTAGTCGCCGCAATCCTCCAGCGCCCTTGCGTAGCTGAACCCGATCCGCTCGCGTTCGGTGTCGATGCGCTTGTCGTCTTCCCAGGCGGCCTGCAATTGGCGCGCATCGGCAGTGTCGAACCGGAGGGTATTGATGTTCGACAGACCCAGCCACGCATCGGCGTTGCCCGGATCGCGCGCCAGTACGTTGCGTAATGCGGAGATGGCTTCCTCCGCCCGGCCCACGACGGCCAGCACTTGTGCGAGCGACACTTCGATCGCGGCATTTTCCGGATCCAGATCGCGCGCCTTCTGGAATGCTTCGACTGCCTGCTCGGCATGGGCGTCGGCAGTCAGCGCTTCCCCCAACCGATACCAGGTTTCCGCACAATCCGGGGCAACCGCGCACGCCCGTTGCATCGCGGCGATGCCGGCAGCTGCATCCCCGCCGGCGCGCAAAGCCCTGCCAAGATCCATATGAAGATCAGGATCGTCCGGCCACGATGAGAGGGCGCGGCGGAGGTCGGCCACCGCGCGCTCGTGATCGCCAAGCCGATGCGCCACCATTCCCGACAATCGCATTGCGGCGGGGTCCCCGGGCACCAGCGCGAACATTGCGTCGACGGTCCGCCTCAGATCCGCAAGGCGCTGTTGGGCCCATTCGTGCTGGGCACGAGCCAACAACTTGCCGTACAACCGCGAACTTGGAGGGCTGTCCGGCATCTGGACTGGCGGGAGGTCAGCGTGGGCAGGCATGACGCATTCGTTCGATTTGAAGCAACTGTGTTTCGATTCACCACGCGTTGGTACGGACGGCAGTGGTTGCGGCGCGCATATGATCTTCGCAGTAGCCGAAACGCGAAGCACCGCCGGGTGGGCGGTGCTTCGTCCAGGCACTACTGCGGGGGTGGCAGGCCGCAATCCTTGGCCAGGAAGTTCGCGATCAGGTTGAGCGTTTCCCGTTGCTGGCTCGGATACCACGGCAAGCTGTGCGACATGTCGGGGATCTCGACGTACTTCGCATGAACCCTGTCCTTGACCGCATTGTAGAACGGCTCGGCGTGGATTCGCCGGGGCGTTCGTACATCCCGGGTGCCATCGAAGATCAGGATGGGAAGGTGGGCCTTGGCCGTGTTCTGCATCGGGTCCATGCCTGTCACGGTCCAGCCCTGAATGATCCGCTGGATGCGGTTGTCGCTCCACGAGGTGCCAAGGCGCCCCAGATTGGCCACCGGCGCACCCGCGATCGCGCACTGGTAGGGCGAGGGCGAGCGGACATCCGCGGCCACGGCGGCAAAGCCGCCGTAGGAATAGCCGAAGATCGCGATGTCGCCTTGCTTGGTGATGCCCTGCGAGACAAGCCACGCGGCGCCGTCATCGAGGTCGTCGGACATCTTGAGGCCCCACTGCTTGTCGCCGGCGAGCCACAACTTGTGCCCGAGGCCGGCGGATCCGCGATATTGCGGACGCAGGACCGCGTAGCCGCGCGAAGTGAGCATCGGCACCCAGCCGGTTGGATCCCAACCCATGAAGTCGCGGGCCCAGGGACCGCCGTGGGGCATGATGATCGCCGGCGCGGGCGCATCGCCCTGCTTCCAGCCGGCCGGCAGGTCCAGGATCGCGGGGATGGTCATGCCGTCGCGGGCCTTGTAGGTGACCCAGCTTTCCTTGCCCGTCATGCCCGGCTTGATCCACGGACGGCTGCTGCCGATGTTCTCGATGCGCGTCTTGTCGATAAGCAGGTGGTAGGCTTCCGGCGTGCTGGCGCTCTGGGTGGTGAACAGCAGCCTGGAAAAGTCGTTGGTGTAGCTCGAGATGTCGACCTGTTGGCCGAGGAAAGCCTTGTTCAGCGCGGCCTGGATGCCCTTCAGCGTGGGATCCACGTAAATCGTCTCCGGATAGGGCCCACCGACGACGAAGCCGATCACCTGGTTGAAATTGCTGGGCCGCTTGCTGAACAGCAGGGCCATGATCGAATGGTTCTTGTCGGCCACCACGGGCTCGGGGTCGAACTTCTGCGCGACCGGGTCGTACAGGCGTGCCTGGACCTGGTTCGAGAACTGGTCGGTGAGCACGTAGTACTTGCCGGTGGCATCGTCGATGCCGACCACGCTCATCTCGTGCCGGTCGGAGAGCATGGTCGTCAGGGGGGCCTGCACCTCGAACTTGCCGGTCTTCGGGTCCAGGATGAGGAACGTCTGCTCGTAATCGCCCCCCTTCGGCTCGATGTCCGACTTGACCAGCACCTTGCCGGTACGCGGGTCGAACAGGGCAGGTTCGCTTCGGCCGCCGCCGCTGAGCAGCAGTTCCGCATTCCCGGTCTTGAGGTTGTACAGGTAGTAATTGGTCATCAGGCTGACGCCGCTCACCCTTGCAATGATGACGTTGTCCGGGTCCAGCGGAAGCATGTCGACCAGACGCGCGGTGCCCGCCAGTTCAAGGCAAGTCTCCGTGTTCTTGCTCATGCCGATATGGCGCCGGTCGCTGGCAAACGCCTCGTCGAACTTTTTCTGGTCGTCCCCCGTCAGATAGGCCTTGGTGACGAAGGTCTGGGTCGCACCCGTGACCTTGCCCTCGCCGCAACCCCCGAGCTGGCCCGTCCATTCCTGCCGGGCAATCGCAAGGATCTTGTCGGATTTCAGCGCGAAGGCAGCGATGAACTGCATGCG
Source organism: Rhodanobacteraceae bacterium (assembly GCA_036278635.1). Lineage (GTDB taxonomy): Bacteria > Pseudomonadota > Gammaproteobacteria > Xanthomonadales > Rhodanobacteraceae > 66-474. Next base: position 17,091 of record DASUKQ010000084.1, on the reverse strand, counting down.
CCCGGCGCTACCGGAAGGCGTGACCACCGTCGGACCGCTGGACAAGGAATTGGTGTCCCACGTGGCCAGCGCCGTCTCGTTCTTGTTGACGGGCGAGGGGATGAGACCGACAAGGTGCTTGCCATCCGGGCTCAGCGAAACCGATTGCAGGGCCGGCAATCGCGCCAGGTCCTCGATGGGAATGGGCACTGATGCGTGGGCGGGGCTCAGCCCCATGACTGCCGCCAGCATGCCGCCGAGCAAAACACGATGGAACGTGTGCCGCATGATCTGTCCTCCACCTGGATTCGTGGTCAGCCCGTGCCGTCAGGGCATCCCGATGAACAACGCAACGAAACCTCAAGATAGCAGAATCGGCAATCGTCGCGGTTGCGCAAGCCAAAAAAAGGGGGCGACGTGGCGTCGCCCCCCAATGGGAAACCGCGATCGTCCCGCGCGTCAGAGCTTGTAGTTGATGCGCGCGAAGAACGTGCGGCCGAACCAGTCGTATTGCGACGACTGGCTCGGGATGTTGCCGATGCGGCCCGTACCGAAATAGCCCGCGTTGCCCACGCCGGTGGAGACCAGGTCGGGCGCCGTGTCGAACAGGTTGCGGATCCCGAAAATGGCACCCCATTTCCCGGTGTCGTAGCCCAGTGACAGGTCGGTCCGGAACTGGTACTTCGCCTTGATGTCACGAATGGCGTCCGGGTACCCGAAGTAGTTGAACGTGTCGGTCAGGTCCGTGTCTTCGGTGCTGCTGACGTAATGTTCCTGCAGGGTCCAGGTCCAGTTGCCGTGTTCGAGTGTCACGTGGGCGAGGCCGGTCAGTCTCGGACTGCCGATGTATCCGACGAAGTCCGTGGAGTTGAAGCCGCTCGCCACCGAGGAATCAAACAACTGCTGGGTGTTCTCAATGGTGTAGGTCAACTGCAGGTCGGCGCTCAGTCTGCCGAACGAGAAGTCGTCGCTGTAGTTCACCTGCACGTCGTATCCGCGGGTACGCTGGCGGTTGATGTTGATGAAAGTCGCGAAGACGTCCGTGATGGCGTTCGGGCTGTTCGCGGCATTCGGCGGATTGCGGTTGAACAGATCACAGAACGCGTTCGGATAAACCGGCACGCCGTAGCAACTGTTGAGGATCGCGCCGGCGCTGAGTGATCCGATTTCGCCGAGGATCTTGTAGTCGAAGTAGTCCACCGCCAGGTTGAAGTTTCCGAACGTCGGCGTCCAGACGAAGCCGATGGACTTGGCCCTAGACGTCTCCGGTTTCAGGAACCCCGCGCCACCGCCGGTGAAGATCTGCGCGGAGGAACCGCCGCCCTGGTAGTTGGCCGGGATTCCGGCTGCGCCGCAGTTTGCCTTGATGAAGTCGCTGGTGCTGTTGTTCCAGTCGATGCACGGATCGATGGCGGTCTGCGCCAGGAAGCCGCTCTGGTTGCCGAGGTACAGCTCGTACAGGCCCGGTGCGCGGTAGGACGTGCCGATGGTGCCGCGTATGCGCCAGGTGTCCGTGATCTGCCAGTTCAAGCCGTACTTCCAGACCTTGTCGGAGCTGCCCACTGTGGCATATTTGAAGCGTCGGGCGGACAGGTCGAGGGCCAGCGACTGGAAGCCCGGTACGCCGCTCAGCACCGGGACGCCCAACTCGCCGAACTCTTCGGTGACGTGGTCGGCGCCCTCGGTCACCTGGGCCGAACTGTACCCCCACTCGTAACCGGCACTGTTGGCTGCGTCGGGCACGTCGTTGATCTTGTAATGGCGGTATTCGGCGCCGACCGCGGCCGTCACGGGACCTGCCGGCAACTCGAACAGGTTGCCGGTTGCGATCGCGTTGGCAGTGGACTGGGTGTAGACCGTATTGCCCGTGAACATCCTGCCGACATCCTGCATCAGTTGGCCCATGTCCTGGCCGCTCAGGTAACCCGGCGTGAAATACCGATCGATCTGGGCCGAGCCAGGCGGAACTTCGTTGACGCCATACGACAGGTCGCCGCTCTTCCTGGCATCGATGCCGAAGTGGCTGTAGTCGCCGTCGGAGCGGCTGTGGGTGGCGTTGACCTGCCACGACCAGCTGGAATCCCCGAAGCCCCCATCGAATCCGGTTCTCAGGTAGTAGTAGTCGACCTTGACCTGGCCGTTCGACGGGAACGGCATGATCGGCTCGTATATGCCGAATGGAAGCTGGTTGTTCGGTATCCCGTAATAGGGATTGACGGCGGTGTTTTCCGTATCGGTCGGACCCAGCACTATCGGAAAGAACTGACGCCAGCCACGGGTGTCGGTCTGGCGGTGGTTGTACAGGAACTGGTTGGTCCAGTTCACGGTGCCGAAGGTGAACCGGCTGCTCGCATACAGGCTGGAGTTCCGGTTGCGGTTGATGGCCCAGGCGTCGTCGGCGAACGGGAAGTTCAGGACGTCTTCGTAATAGGCGCCATTCGGATTGCCATCGTCGTAGCGGGGCGTCGGGAACGGCCGCGGGTGGTAGCCCGGAAACGGTCCGACGGTGCCGCCGCCGACCGTTGGCACGAAACGGATTCCGGCATCGTAGTAATCGATGATCGTGTTGGCGTACAGGTTGTTGCAGCCGGCCAGCGAGGTACCCTGGAGGATGGACTTGTCCGTGCGGTCGATGCGCTTGCCCGCGCCCCAGACCAGGTCCTGCGGGCAGCTCAGGAAGGAGCGGTCGCCGTATGCCAGCGGAAATTGCTCCGAAAATTGCGCCGCGACCAGGATATTGCCGTTGTCGAAGTTCCAGCCGGTCCCGATCGAAGCCGTCGTCTGCGTACCGCCACTGTGCTGGGGCACCGCCACCACGGCACTCAGTTCCAGATGGTCCAGGCTCTTCTTGGTGATCATGTTGACGACGCCGGAGATGGCGTCGGAACCGTAGAGCGAGGACGAACCGTCCTTGACGATTTCGATGCGCTGGATGATCACGTCGGGAATGACGTTGAGGTCGAAGCCGGCACCGGTTTGACCTTGCGTACCGGCTGGTCCCGGACGTTGGCCGTCGAGCAGGACCAGCGTGCGGTTGGAACCCAGGCCGCGCAGGTCGATCGTCTGGATACCCGTGCCGCCGCCGATGACGAAGCCGCTGAACTGGTTGTTGATCTGGGTCGTCGCGGCGGCGACTGCCGTCGTCTGCAGGATGTCAGCCGTGCTGAAGGCGCCGGCTGCCTTCTGGGCCTGGACGTTGACGACCTGGATCGGCACGATCGTCTGGTACTCCGGCCGCTTCAACAGCGAGCCGGTGACCGTGACCGTCTCGAGCGTCTGGGGGTTCTGCTGGTCGCTTTGATCCGTTTGTGGTGCCGTCGTGGTCTGATCCTGCGGCGGGTTGGCAGGCGTGGTGTCTTGCGCGAACGCCGTGCCAGCAACGAGCAGGCTGGTGCAAATGGCCGAGGCCAGGAGCTTGCGGTTCATCAAGAGTACTCCCCAAAGAGTGTGCCGATTCCAGAAGTTGTTGTTCGCCGCGCCGGTAGGCATGTCGACGAACCGATATTGTTGCGGGTCGTGCAGCCTGTAGACCAGACTTCCTGCCAAATACAGGACTTCGGCACTCAACGCAAGGCTGACGTTAGCGCCGAATTAACGGTTTTGCAACCTTCCGGAAAGGCCGCGGAAAGGTCGCGGAAAGATTGCTTGCGCGGGCGGCGTCGCGGGTTTCGACCCTCCACTCCCGGGGCCAGGCTGGCGCGTCATGGTCCCGGCCGAATGGACTTCGGCGTCGTGCTCGTCGTAGTCACCACGCAATCACGCGGAATGTGAAAACGCCAGCCAACGGCGGCTTTTGCACGACGACTTTCGTTGCGCAACATCAAGCGGTAACATTGAAGTTCTGGCCCGCGTCGACGCAGGCCGCTGCCTCTGCTACAGCCGGGACCTGGCACGTGCCGGCTTCATTTTCCCGAGGAACCCCCATGCAAAAGCTCGTTGCTGCATCCTTGTTCATGGCATCCCTGCTGCTCGCCGGCTGCGGGACGTCGAACCAGTCCGGCGGTACGTCGGCCGACGCGGGTTCGACTGCATCTTCTGCCGCGGCAGGCGCCCCGGCGCCGGCGGCCACGGCGGTGACCGGCACCGTGATCGTACAGAACCCGCCCGCCGCGATCACGCCGCAGGCCAAACTGGAACTGTCGTTGGTGGACGTGAGCCAGCAACCCGGTGTCACGGTCAACAAGCAGGAATTCAATTCGCCCGTATTCCCGCAAGCTTTCCGGATTCCGTTCTCGCCGGGAGCGATCAACAACAAGGACCTGTATGTATTGCAGGCCACGATGCAGGACAACGGGCGCACGTATTCGACCAGGATGCAGCAACCGGTGCTGACCCACGGCCAGCCGGCCAACGTCGACATCACGTTGGTGGCCGAGCCGACGGCCGCGGAAAAGATGTTGACCGACTTCCAGCAGGCCAAGCGCCAGACCGGGGCCATGAAGGTCAAGTCGGGGACATCCAGCAAGATCGGCGAGTCGCGCAGCTGGCAGGTGTTCAGCGATGTCCACGGCGTCCAGTTCATCATCGTGCAGGTGAACCATGGCGACAAGGGCGGTTTCACCAAGACCGAATATGCCTATCAAGACGGCTTGCCGTGGGTGGTCGCACAGGAAGAAATGCCCAAGCAGGATGCGCCGGCCACTTCGACCAAGCGCGCGGGCTGGAACGACAGCGGTGTGCTGGTGCTCAAGCAACACGTCAGCGGCGGCAAGACCACCACGTTGTCCGATTCGGACGCCAGGACGCTGCACAAGCAGGCAGAGGCCGAATACAAGAAGTTCGCCAAGCAGCACTGACCCGTGATGGATCACGCGAGAAAAGGCCGCGCATTGCGCGGCCTTTTCATTGCGTCCGTCGCGAGGCTCAGAACCTGAACTTCGCGCCCACGTTCAAGCTGTCGACGCGCTGGCTCGAGTCCGAGAAGCGTCCGTCGTAGCCGATCCAACCCGAGAAATTCGGCGAGAAATCGGCGGCGAGGCCAACTCCGACGCTGCCCCAGTTGCTGTCGGGCGCGAAGCCCGGGAGGGCGAAGGTTCCCGGCATGGTCACCAGACCGGCGGACACGTCGCGCGGATCGGCGTCGCCGTCGTGGTTCCAGGCCACCCGTGCGAACGGATGCAACAACGCGCTGCCGGCCTGCAGGTTGGCGGTCAACTGCCAACCCAGCGTGCCGATCAATGCGTGGCGGTCCTGTCTGCCGAAGGTCATCGCGGTCGCGTCGTTGCCGTCCTCGCCAAAGCCATCGACGTGGATGTGCTGCCAGGACACATCGGCGAACGGACCGGTGCGCCAGTTGCCGAAGTCCAGCCACCAGCCGCCGGTCAGCGCGAAGGCGGCGTGCGAACCCGAGGTGCTGCCGCTCTCGTGGCGCACGGTCGGTCCGATCGGAATGTTGCGGTGAATACTGGTGTAGCCGAGGTGCCCGAAGCTGCCGATCGCGCCGAAATAGCCTTGCTGCCAGCCCCACACCACGTAACCGGTGGCCAGCAGATCCTGCAGCTTGAAACCGCCCTGGTTGCCGGCGAAGTCGTCCTTCTGCTGGCCCACGGTGAACGCCATGCCCGCCGTCACCGCGTCGGACGGATGGATGTCCGCGCCGATGCTCAGCGTGTTGACGTCGTTGCGGCTCTTGGGTGAATTCACCTGTGCGTCGAGGCGTTGGCGCGCGTAGTCGTAATTGGCCCATACCCGCAAGCCGTTGTCGGGCGCATTCGCGAGGCTCGCCGTGGCCTGGTCGAGCACGGAGCGGTTGAGGCTGTGATTGATCTGCAAGGGCGCCTCGCCCAGCAGCGACATCTGGCCTGGCGCGACGATGATCGATTCCGCGTATTGCGCCAGCATCGCGTGCGCGGCGGTGGTCGGATGCACACCGTCCGCGAACAGATAGGTGCTCTCGGTGCCGGGCTGGTAGGTCACCGTCGCGCCCGGCGTTCCCGCCGGAACGCATTCGAACGAACTGCCGCTGCCGCCGCTGCAGGCGGGCTGGGTGACGTTGGTGAACCCGTAGCGACTCGGGTCGGCCACGAGCTCGTTGAGCATCGCGAACGTATTCACCGGAATGATGTTGACCCCGGCGTCGGCCAGTCCCGCATTCAAGGTGTTGTTGTAGGTGAGGGTCAGGCCAGAAAGTTGCGCCGAGCCGGTCGGCCCCTGGGCCAGTCCGGATGGCGTGAGACCGATGTTGGGCAGGTTGAACACCATCACGTAGCGCGCGCCGGCCTGCCCGAGTTGCTGGATCATCCCCAGTTCGGCCACGGCTGCCTGCTGGACGCTGGCCTGGGCCTGCTCCGGGGTCATCAATGCCGCCACGCCCGCCCCGGCCGCGACCGCCGCGGTGACCTGTTGGGTGACAGCGGGGGTGATCTGCGCGGTGAACGCCGCGATGGCGGTGGGATCGTTCGGAATCAGGCCCCCGGCGATCGCCTGCTGGACTTGCGCCGCGATGGTTTGCTGGATCAGCTGCTGGGCCGTCGCGCCGGCGCCCACGGAGGTGGCGGCGTAGAAAATATCGTTCGCGCCGCCCCACAGGGCGTACAGCGCACCCGGATCGGCGCCGCCACCGGTGGCTTGCAGATACATGCCGAGCTGGGTGGGCAAGGTCGGGATGGTTGCAGGCGTACCGGGCGAGTTGTTGACGACGCCCGCGCCGCCGAACGCGAAATCGGTCCCGCCCGCGAGCGCCGGCGTCATCGGAACCCCGAAGTAGTCCGCGACATTCTCCAGTCCGGTTTGCCCTGGGTTGGTGGTCCAGCGCATGATCTGCGGCAGCCCCGACACCAGCGACACGTTGCCGTCGTCGCTCAGGCTGTCGCCGAAAACGACTACGCTGTCGAACAGGCCGGCGTGCGTGGAAGGTTGCACGGGCGGCGGCGCGGATTGCGCGAACGCAGCCGAACTCGCAAGCGCCAGCGCCACGGCGCAGGCAAGATGACGGGGACGAAACATGGGCGGATATCTCCGAATTCGCCGAAGGCGGGACCCGGCCAGCGTAATACAGACGTTTGTTTTATTCCATCCGCCGGCGTATGGGTGGGGCGTCGCGATGGCGGTCTTCCGGGGACAGATCGGCCGACGGCGAGCGTCCGGACATCGAGGGTCGGACCGGCGCCCGCCACCGGGGCCGGCCTCTTGCAAGGTCCCGCCCGGTGGCCGCCAGCCAGCGCACGGGTCGGGTCAACGGTGCGACCAGCTTGTCCGCGAGCCGCGTGGACAGCAGCGTTGCGATCAGCCCCCCGGCCGCGAGGCACGACCCGATCTGCAGCACCGGCGGCGCCACGGCCTGGGCAAGCCAGCCGAAGACCCCGGCGGCGAGCAGGCCGCGCACGAGAAAACCGTGGGTCAGGTACGTGGTCAGGCTGCGCCGCCCGAATTCGGCCCAGTACGGCCGGCGCGGCATCAGGACGATGACCGCCAGCGCGCACGCCGAGGACGCGACCAGCAGTGCCAACCGGACCGCGGCACCGGTCGGCGCGTCCACGTGCAGCGTCGCGTAGCCAGCCGCGTGGTACAGCCATTCCGGATCAAGGTCACGCAGGTACCAGGCGCCGGCGGCGGCGGCGGCCAACACCACCACGGCGCAGATCCGGAAAACGCGCAAGGCCCCGAGCCGCTGCAGCTTCTGCGCCCCGATCCGGTGACCGAGCAGGAACAGCGGAAAGAACACCAGGGTGCGGGACAGCGAAAACGGGTACCCGATCCAGGGCGCGGCGCCCGCCGCCAGCGCAATCGCGACCGCGATCGGCAATGCCCAGCGGTGCGCGAACAGCGGCAGCAGCAGTCGCCAGCACACGAGGCTCGGCAGGTACCAGAGCAACCAATACGGTGTGAGGTATCCCTGCCACGCGTCGCCGGTCTGGAAGAGCCACGCATTCCACGCGGGGTAGAGCGTCTGGAATACGAGATACGGAACCAGCAGGCCGGTTGCCAGACCCATTGCGCGGCGACGGGTCAGGATCCGTTTGGACAACGCGCCGGAAATCAGCACGAAGGCCGGCATGTGAAACAGGTAAATCCAGCGGTACAGCGCGGCGGCGAACGGACCCGCGTCGACCAGTTGTTCCAGCAGATGGCCGACCACGACCAGGGCGATCAGCATGAAGCGCGCATTGTCCAGCGCGACGTAACGTTCGGGTCTTCGCGAGGGGCGTGACGCGTTTGTCGGTGCCAGCTGGCGCGCAACGCGCCGTCCGGCGCGGCGCAGCGGACGGTAAACAGTTTGTGTCCAGTTGGCGCCTGATTCGCGGATCATCCGCGCGTGTCGCTCCTGTTTCGTTCGACATCACCGCCACAGCGGCCGGTGGATACCCTGTTGTCAAGAATGGATTTGGGGCAGCGCGCGACCCAAGCGTGCGCTGCACGCTAAAAACATGATTGCGGGAACCGCGTTAACGTGGCCCAACGCGATCGGCGTGATCTGCAATCTTGTCGCCGAAAACCGTGAAAATCAGCAATCGGAGCGGCTTTTGTGAAAAGTCAGGCCAGGGATGGCCATTCTGATCATCATGAACTCGAGACCGTCCCGTTTGCACGGTCATCCAGCGGTGCGGCGATCAGGGACGATCGCACAAATGCCCCGTGCTGGCCGCGCTGTCGGTGCAGGTGCACCAGCAGCAGGGAAACGGCCGCGGGCGTGACGCCGCTGATCCGCCGTGCCTGTCCGAGGGTCGCCGGGCGGACCCGCTTCAGTTTCGCCGAAACCTCGGCCGACAGCCCGCGCACATGATCGTAGTCGAAAGTGTCGGGGATCGGCGTGGATTCGTGGCGACGCTGGCGGTCGATCTCGTCGCGCTGGCGGTCGAGATATCCCGCGTATTTCGCCTGCACCTCGACCTGCAACGCGACGTCGTCGTGCTCGACGGCAGGACCGAAACCCGCCGTCGCAACGAGCGCGGAATAGTCGAGTTCGGGGCGCCGCAACAAATCCAGCGCATTGGCCTCGTGCGTGAGTGCGATACCGCGTTGCTCTTGCAGTGCCGCGCCGAGCGCGTTGTTCGGGCTCGCCCACAGCGCCTTCAATCGTGCGGTTTCGAGCGCGACTGCATCGCGCTTGCCACGCATCGCGTCGAAGCGTGCCTGCGGGACCACGCCGAGTTCGAAACCTGTTTCGGTGAGGCGCAGGTCCGCGTTGTCCTCGCGCAGGTGCAATCGATATTCTGCGCGCGACGTGAACATCCGGTACGGCTCGAGGGTGCCGTTGGTGGTGAGGTCGTCGATCAACACGCCGATGTAGGCTTCGTCGCGCCGCGGCCACCATGGCTCAGCGTCGCGTGTTGCGCGTGCCGCGTTCAGGCCGGCGACCAGTCCCTGCGCGGCGGCTTCCTCGTAACCGGTGGTGCCGTTGATCTGGCCCGCGAAGTACAGTCCCGCGATGGCTTTGGTTTCGAGCCACGGATGCAACCCGCGCGGATCGAAGAAGTCGTATTCGATCGCGTAACCCGGTCGGGTGATGTGTGCGCGTTCGAAACCGGGGATCGAGTGCACCAGTTCCAGTTGCACGTCGAACGGCAAGGATGTCGAAATGCCGTTCGGATAGATCTCGACGGCGTCCAGGCCTTCCGGCTCGATGAAGATCTGGTGCGATGCCTTGTCCGCGAAACGTACCACCTTGTCTTCGATCGACGGACAGTAACGCGGGCCGGTGCCTTCGATCTTGCCCGTATAAAGCGGCGAACGATCGAGTCCCGCGCGGATGATGTCGTGGGTGCGCTCGCGGGTGTGGGTGATCCAGCACGACACCTGGCGCGGATGTTCCCCGCGCGAACCGAGGTACGAAAATACTGGTGCGGGAACGTCACCCGGTTGTTCGGCAAACGCGGAATAGTCCAGCGTGCGCGCATCGATGCGCGGCGGCGTGCCGGTCTTCAGCCGATCGGTGCCCAACGGCAATTCGCGCAAACGCATCGCGAGCGTGGTGGCGGGCGGATCGCCGGCGCGTCCGCCAGCATGATTTTCGAGACCGATGTGGATCTTGCCCGCAAGGAAGGTACCGACGGTCAGCACCACGCGCGGTGCGTGGACCGTCAAGCCCATTTGCGTGACCACGCCGGTGATGCGTCCGGATTCGATCACGAAGTCGTCGACGGCCTGCTGGAAGATTTCAAGATTGGGTTGCGACTCGACGATGCGCCGCACCGCGGCCTTGTACAACCCGCGATCGGCCTGGCAGCGCGTGGCGCGCACGGCCGGCCCTTTCGATGCATTGAGCGTGCGCCACTGGATGCCGGCCAGATCGGCCGCGTGCGCCATCGCGCCACCCAGCGCGTCGATTTCCTTGACCAGATGACCCTTGCCGATCCCGCCGATCGCGGGGTTGCAACTCATCTGGCCGATGGTTTCGATGTTGTGGGTGAGCAGCAACGTGCGCGCGCCGCAGCGCGCCGATGCGAGTGCGGCTTCGGTGCCCGCATGGCCGCCTCCGACAACAATCACGTCGTAGTGCATCACTGCGTCTTTCCCCGTCTCAATCGATGTCGTGGGTCGGTCACGCCTGACGCGGCACGGTCAGGACGGCGTCACGACGCGTCACTTGTTTCCAATTGCAACGCACGGCCGGGCCGATGGCGTGCCGGAAAACCGCATTCGGACTCGGAAATAACGTTGTCAATCGTTGCGAATTGTTACAACTGCGATACACGTCGCACGTAATCCCGCACCGACCCGTCGGCGTCACATTCTCTTGCAAATTTCAGCGGGAATTGCCGATGGTTTGGCACGCGACGTGCAGAAATACTCTCTGCGCTCCCGCCGAAACAGCCATTGCGAGCGACAAGGGATCGGCAAACAGGATCCGGTTTCGTGTCGGCGGGAAGCAGCCAGGAAGGCTGCAATGAAAGAACTGGCGCCCGGCGGTCATCAGGAACAGGGGGAATCCAGAATAACCGAGTTCCGGGCGCCAGATTGGGGAAAAACACAAGGCGCCGAAGTGGTGGTTCGAACCGCAACTGCCCCTTTTGGCGAAGAGTATCAGCGGCTGCGGATGAACGCTACTTGAAGATTTCAGCTTGATTGAGGCAAGGGCGTGGCTTCGCACAAACAGGAGGACTGGCGAGATGAACTTAGTCAACATGACCAATGAGGAATGGGAAGAGGTGCGCAGGCACCATGACGCCCTGGTTCAAATGGGAACCCTCGAGCTGCAATCCGAGGAGATCCGTGAACATCGCCCCGACAATGCTTCGCGACCGGGGGCGGAGCGGGCGCTGGAAGAGCTGAACGACACGATCGTCGGCATCTCCCACTGAACACCGGTTCGGGGGTAGGGCGGGGAATGCGGCGTGCCGCGTTCCCCGCCTTTTTTTGCCTGCTTGCCGGCCAGCCCCGACCGCATTTTTCTTCTGCACTCGGGAGAAGGTGTGGCTCAGCGGGCCGGAAGGGGCTCGGGCGTCGCGCAAGGCAACATTTCGCAAGCCCGAGCGCGCAGTCCGGCATATCGCAAGCCCGAACCCTCACCCCCCCGCCCCTCCCCGGGGGGAGAGGGGGAGCAGATCCCTTCTCCCCTCCGGTAGAAGGGTGCAACGCGCTGCTCTTGCTTGTGCCCAACGGGCCGGATGAGGGTCCGGGACCGCGAACCGCACCGGGTCGCTTACTGGATCTTGGTCTTGCGGCTGACGCCGTGGCGCGGCGCAGGGGACGCCATCGGCGCTGCGCGTGTGGGCGCCGCTGGCCGGACCGCCGGGCGCGGCATGACGCGGGGTGCGCGACTGGCCGCCGGCGGCATGGCCGCTACCGGCGCCATCGACCTTGTGGGCCGATTGACGAATGCGGGTGGCGCCGGTGCGCGGGTTTCCATCGCCTCGAGGCGCGCCGGGACTCCGGGCGCGCGTCCACCGACACGTTGCCGTGGGGCCTGCACGAACCGGTCGTGCCGAAATGCGTTGATGTCCGCGGGCCGGCGGTTCGCGAAATCCGCCTGGGGCCGTTGCGTGGCCGGAAGTGAACGGATCTGGACCGGCGGCGTGCCGGGAGACAGACGTGGTGGAAGGTCGGGATTCAAGGGTCGCTCCGAAGCGAGGTGATCGCCGCGATCGGAGCCCTGGTCATGCTTGTCCCCGTGCTGGTGGCCATGGTGGCGGTGATTGCCGCAGCGCCGTTCGTGGCACCCCCACGAGGGATAACCCAGCGTGTACCACGGACCCCAGTAGCCCGGGAAGTTCCACACATTGGAAATGCCGAGATTGAAGATCCACGGCGACCCGTAGCCATAGTAGTTGCCGCCGTAATATCCGTACCGGCTGGAATACGGATAACTGCCGTTGTAATAGCCCCAGCCGCTGGTGCCGGAATAGTAGGGGCCGGTGCCGTAGTCGTCGTAATAGCCTCGGCCCGAATACGGACCCTCGCTGGTGTAGTAACCGCCACCGCCCGCCACGTCGGGCTGCACGAACGAATAGCCCGTCGCGCAGCCGGCCAGCAGCAGGACGCCTGCACCGAGTACCGCGCCACGCGCCAGGCGGGTCCAGGCCCGCCTTCGATTCATCTTGCGCATGCCGCACCTCCGATCACGCCACCAATTGCTGTACCCGATGGTACACCTTTGGATGCCGGCGTGCAGGTTTGCGGCGTGACTTGTTCAGCTTGCGCTGTTGCCCGCGGCAAGCATCCGGGTCAGGATTTCGGCGAGATCGGGCGAATGGCCTCCCTGCGCGGACAGGGCGTGCAGCGTCGACTCCGCCGACGCGCGGCGGCCGGGTTCCAGCCGGGGCCAGTCCTCGAAGGCCTTGGCGAGGCGCGCGGCGAGTTGCGGGTTCTTCGCGTCGATTTCCGCCAGCTTGCCCGCGAAGTAGCGATGGCCCGCGCCATCCGGACGGTGGAAGGCGACCGGGTTGGCGCGTGCGAAGGCGCCGAGCAGGGCGTGCACGCGGTTCGGATTGGCCAGCGTGAAGGCGGGATCGGCTTCCAGCGCCTGCACGTGTTCCAGGGTGGCGCGCTCGGGTTGCGTCGCCTGCAACATGAACCACTTGTCCAGCGTCAGCGCATCCCCGTCGAAGCGTTCGCGATACGCGCGCAGGGCGTCGCCGGCCTGCGGTGCTCCATTGCGCACAAGGGCGGCCAGCGCGGCGAGGCGATCGGTCATGCCACGCGCGTCGCGGAACTGCGCGAACGCGAGTTCGGCGCCGGTCGCCGCATCGAAGCGGATCAGCAACGCAAGTACGCGCGCCTTCAGCCGGCGGCGTGCGGCGGCGTCCTGATCGAGTGAGCCCGACTCGTCGGCGTGCAGTTCGCGGAAGGTTTCGGACAACGCGTTGCCGAGCCGTCGTGCCAGCGCGGTCTCGAGCGCTTCGCGTGCGGCGTGCACCGCGTCCGGATCGAAGGGCGCATGGCGCACGCCGAGTTCGAGTTCCGAAGGCGGCGTCAGCAAATCGGCCAGCAGTGCCGGGTCAGCCTGTGCGCGCGCGGCAAACAGACTCGTCAACGCGTCCAGCCATGCGTCCGTGGCGGGGTGTTCGGGCAGGCCGGCCAGGCCCTCGTCGAAGGCGCGGCCGGCCAATTCCTGCGCGGCATTCCAGCGGTCGAAGCCCTCGGTTTCGTGTTGCAACAGCGTTGCAAGTTGCTGCGCGGTGTAGTCGAACGCGACCCGCACCGGCGCGGAAAGGCCGCGGCACAACGACGGCGTTGGTTCCGACGCGACGTCAGTGAACACGAAACGCTGTTCGGCTCCGGTGAGTTCCAGCCCATGGTGGGTCGTCGCGTCGTCGTCGCTGCCGTCGAACCGGCTCGACAAGGGCGTGCCGGATTCCGCGAACAGCGCGACGTTGACCGGAATCGGCAGCGGCTGTTTGTGCGGTTGTCCGGGGGTCGGCGGGGTGCGTTGCTTCAGCGTCAACGTGTAGCGCTTTGCCGCGGGGTCGTACTTTCCGCTTGCCCGGACCTCCGGGGTGCCGGCCTGCGCGTACCAGGCGAGGCACGGCGACAGATCGACGTCGTTGGCTTCGCCCAGCGCCGCCAGCAGGTCCTCGATGGTGACGGCCTGGCCGTCGAAGCGCGCGAAGTACAGATCGGTGCCGCGACGGAATCCTTCCCGGCCCAGTTTGCCCGCCAACATGCGGATCAGTTCGGCGCCCTTTTCGTACACCGTCGCGGTGTAGAAATTGTCGACCGCCTGGTATTCGGCCGTACGCACCGGGTGCGCCAATGGGCCCGCGTCTTCGGCGAACTGCACGCGGCGCAGGGCGGCGACGTCCTCGATGCGCTTCAGCGCGGCCGAATGCATGTCTTCGCAGAAACTGTGTTCCCGGAACACCGTGAAGCCTTCCTTCAGCGACAACTGGAACCAGTCGCGGCAGGTGACGCGGTTGCCGCTCCAGTTGTGGAAGTACTCGTGGCCGATCACCGCCTCGATGCGGCGGTATTCGTCGTCGGTGGTGGTATCCGGATCGGCCAGCAGGTACTTGCTGTTGAAGATGTTGAGGCCCTTGTTTTCCATCGCACCCATGTTGAAGTCGTGGGTCGCGACCACGTTGAACACCGGCAGGTCGTAGTTGCGGCCATAAGCACGCTCGTCCCAGCGCATCGCGCGTTCCAGCGCATCCATCGCGTAATGGCAGCGTCCGATCGCGTCGGCTTCCGCCCACAGGCGCAAGGTGACGTCGTGGCCGTCGGCGGTGCGGTAGGCACGTTCGATTTTCTCCAGGTGACCGGCCACCAGCGCGAACAGGTAGCTGGGTTTGGGATGCGGGTCGACGAAACGCGCGTAGTGGCGTCCGTCCGGCAGGTCGCCCGCTTCGACTTCCTCGCCGCCCGCCAGCAACACCGGGAAACGCGCGCGGTCCGCACGCAGGGTCACGTCGTAGCGCGCCAGCACGTCGGGGCGGTCGGGGAAAAAGGTGATGCGACGAAACCCTTCGGCTTCGCACTGGGTCAGCAGGAATCCGTGGCGGCGTGAACCGGACAGGTACAACCCGCACAACTGGCTGTTGCGCGCCGGGTCGATGCGGACGTCGAGTTCCAGCACGCTGCCGTCGCGTGCGCCGTGGATGGTCAGGGTCCGAGCGTCGAGCTGGTATTCGGATGCCTCCAGCGTGCGGCCGTCGAGTCGGGCCTTGACCAGTTCCACGTCTTCGCCATCCAGACGCAAGGGCTCGTCGCGATCGCGCGCCAGGGTCAGGCGCGAGTGCACACGGGTCTCATCGATGCCGAGGTCGAACACCAGTTCGACCGCGGTGACGCGCCAGGCGGGCGGACGGTAATCGGCAAGACGGATCGTGGCGGGTGCGGCTGGTGACTCGACGCGGGTTTCGGTATCCATCCGGCCATTTTATCAGCGGGATTGGAAGCGGCGGTGCAACAATGGCCCGGTTCCGAACCGTGCGGATTGCCCCATGAACGATTTCAAGACCCCCGCTCTCGACGATATCCGCGCCGCGGCCGCCCGCATCGCGACGCATGCGCGGATGACGCCGGTGCTGGATTCGCCGGAGCTCGACGCACGCGCCGGCGCAATGCTGTTTTTCAAGTGCGAACACCTGCAGCGCGGCGGCGCGTTCAAGTTCCGTGGCGCTTGCAACGCGGTGTGGTCGTTATCCGACGACGAAGCCGGACTTGGGGTGGTGACGCACTCGTCCGGCAACCACGGCGCGGCGTTGGCACTGGCCGCCGCAACCCGCGGCATTCCCGCGCATGTCGTGGTGCCCGAGGGCGCGGTTGCCACCAAACTCGCCAACATCGAACGCGCCGGCGGGATCCTGCACCGCTGTGCGCCGACCCAGGCCGCACGCGAGGAAGCCTGCGCGCGCGTGCAGCGCGAAACCGGCGCGACGCTGGTGCATCCATATACCGATCCGCGCGTGATCGCCGGCCAGGGCACGATCGCGCTGGAATTGCTGCAGCAGGTTCCGGATCTGGATGTCGTGATCGCACCGGTCGGTGGGGGCGGCCTGTCGTCGGGGTGTGCGATCGCGTTGCACGCGCTGGCGCCACAGGTGCAAAGGGTCGCGGCGGAACCCGCCGGCGCGGACGACGCGTATCGATCGTTGCAGCGCGGCGAGCGCGTCACCGACGTCGTGCCGCACACGGTTTGCGACGGCTTGCGTGCCACGATCGGCGCGCCGAACCTCGAGTTGCTGCAGGCGCACCGGGTCGAGGTGATCCCGGTGGACGACGCCGACACGCTGGCCGCGATGCGCCTCGTCTGGGCAGAGTTGAAACAAACGGTCGAGCCCTCTTCGGCCATCGTGCTGGCCGCGGTGTTGCAATCGCGCGAACGGTTCGCGGGCAAGCGCGTGGGGCTGGTGCTGACCGGCGGCAACGTCGATCTCGACGCGATTCCGTTCGAGACACCTGATCCGTGATGGCTCCTGGTTCGTCATTCCGGGGCCATCGCCGGCTTCATCGGCGATTGCGCTCGCAAACAGCGCGAGTGTCCCGAAATGGAATGACCGGGATGGAGCGAGCCAGGTCTCGATTTGCTTGATGCGCCTGAACCGATTTCAAGTCGGTTGGCCGACTCCACTTCCATCTGCTTGATTAGCCGCGTCTCGATCCGCGAGACCCGAAATGGGTATACATTTGTATACCCATGGCACCCACTACGACCCAATTGCGGATCCTGCGGTTCGTGCGCGAGTACCTCGCCCGCCACGGCTATCCGCCCAGCGTGCGCGACATCCAGCGCGCGTTCGGGTTCGCTTCGCCCCGCTCCGCCGCCAAGCACCTCCAGGCCCTCGAAGCCCAGGGCCTGATCGAACTGCCGGTGCGTACCGCACGCGGAATCCGGTTGGTGGGTGGCGGTTCCATTGCCGACACGAGTGCCTTCAACCTTCCGCTGATCGGCAAGGTTGCCGCCGGTGCGCCGATCCTGGTCGAGGCGAATGTCGAGCGGACCCTGCGTGTCGATTGCGCATTGTTCAAACCGCAGCCGGATTATCTGTTGCGGGTCGACGGCGATTCGATGGTGGACGCCGGAATCCTCGATGGCGATCTGATCGCGGTGCGGCAAACCCCCGAGGCGCGCAACGGCCAGATCGTGGTGGCGCGCGTGGATGACGCTTTCACGGTGAAGGTGTTCAGGCGCGACCGGCGCGGAATCCACTTGTTGCCGCGCAATCGTGCCCATGCACCGATCGAGGTGGACCCGGATTGCGATTTCGCGATCGAAGGGCTGTATTGCGGCCTGGT
>DASUKQ010000083.1:0-6960 GCA_036278635.1 Rhodanobacteraceae bacterium | reverse complement strand
TCCGCAGGACGCCGATACGCTGCTTGGCGAACAGTTGATCGAGGCTTCCCTGGCCGCGTGCAAGGTCTGGCCGCACGGACCGATGCCGGAGGGTTTCCACGCGCCGTTCAAGTCGTCGATCCCGACCCTGCTGATTTCGGGTGAACGCGATCCGGTCACCCCGCCGAGCGATGCCGCCGAGGTGCTGAAGGGTTTGTCGGACGGCCGCTCGCTGGTGGTCAAGGGCATGGGCCACGCCGAGGCCATCAACGCCGGCTGCATGCCGGATCTGGTCGAGCAGTTCATCGACAAGCGCCAACCGAAACAGCTCGATGCGAAATGCCTCGACCGACTGGGGCCGATTCCGGCATTCGTGAATTTCAATGGAGCCACGCCATGACCAAACCACCGCGCGGTGGTCGCCTGCAGGCAGGCTCCTACGAAAGGCGCCGCATGCCATTTTGTAGGAGCGCGCCCTGCGCGCGATCGGTTTGCCTGCATGTAGGTTCCTGCACGAAAGGGAGTCCGCAATGATCGAAGTAAGCGACCTGCACAAAGCCTTCGGCAAGGTCAAGGCCGTCGACGGCGTCACCTTCACCGCCCGCGATGGCGAGATCACCGGGCTGCTCGGCCCCAACGGCGCCGGCAAGACCACCACCCTGCGCATGCTGTACACCTTGATGAAACCCGACGCCGGACGGGTGCTGGTCGATGGCATCGATGCCGCGGCCGACCCGCTCGCGGTGCGGCGCAGGCTGGGCGTGCTGCCGGATGCGCGTGGCCTCTACAAGCGTCTGACCGCACGCGAGAACATCGACTACTTCGCACGCCTGCACGGCATCGACACGGCGCTGATGCACAAGCGCCGCGAGGCGCTGATCACCGCGCTGGAGATGCGCGACATCCTCGATCGCCGCACCGAGGGATTCTCGCAGGGCCAGCGGGTCAAGACCGCCATCGCGCGCGCGCTGGTGCACGATCCGAAGAACGTGATCCTCGACGAACCCACCAATGGCCTCGACGTGATGGCGACGCGCGGGCTGCGTGCGTTCATGCGCAACCTGAAGGCCGAGGGTCGCTGCGTGCTGTTTTCCAGCCACATCATGCAGGAGGTCGCGATGCTGTGCGACCGCATCGTGGTGATCGCGGCCGGCCGCGTGGTGGCCGACGAATCGCCCGATGCGCTGCGCGCGCAAACCGGCGAGTCGAACCTGGAGGATGCGTTCGTGAAATTGATCGGCAGCGAAGAAGGGCTCGCGGCATGAACACGACGACCCACGAAATATCGCGACAATCGGAGGGTGCCGCATGAAGGCGATGCTGACGGTCCTGTGGAAGGAAGTGCGGGAAAACCTGCGCGACAAGCGCACGGTGTTCAGTGCGCTGGTCTACGGGCCGCTGATCGGGCCGGTCCTGTTCGTGGTGCTGATGAACACCATGGTCGGCCGCGAAATGAAGAAGGCCGAGGGTCCGCTGAAGGTGCCGGTCATCGGGGCCGAGTACGCGCCCAACCTGATCGGTGCCTTGAAGCAGCAGGGGCTGGTGACGCAGCCGCCTGTCGCCAATCCGGACAAGGCCGTGCGCGAGCGCGACACCGACGTCGTGTTGCGCATTCCCCCCGGCTTCGGCGAGGCATGGACCAAGGGCGAACCGGCGCAGGTCGAGTTGATCTACGATGCCTCGCAGATGGGCAGCAGCACGCCGCGTGAACGCCTCGAGGGCATGCTGAAGAACTACAGCCGCCAGCAGGGGGCGTTGCGGTTGCTGGCCCGCGGGCTTTCGCCGGGAATCGCGGCGCCGGTCACGGTCAGCAAGCGCGACCAGTCCACGCCGCAATCGCGCGCGGGCCTTGCGCTCGGGATCCTCCCGTACTTCTTCGTGATCGCGATCTACATCGGCGGCATGTACCTGGCCATCGACCTGACCGCGGGCGAACGCGAACGGCAATCGCTGGAACCGTTGTTCGCCAATCCGGTGGCGCGCTGGAGGATCCTGGTCGGCAAGCTGGGTGCGATCGGCGCATTCTCGCTTGCCAGCCTGGTATTGACCGCGGTGGCGTTCTCGATTGCCGGCAAGTTCATGCCCGCGGAAAAGTTGGGCATGGTGTTCGACCTCGGCCCGGCGTTCATTGCCGGCGCGATCCTGCTGGAACTGCCGTTGATCGCGTTGTTCGCCGTGCTCGAAACCCTGGTTGCCGCGTTCGCGAAGAGCTATCGCGAAGCGCAGACCTACCTCGGCCTGCTGATGATCCTGCCGATCCTGCCGTCGCTGCTGATGACCTTCATGCCGGTGAAACCCGCGCACTGGATGTACGCGGTACCCCTGCTCGGCCAGCAGATCGGCGTCAGCGACCTGCTGCGCGGCACGCCGGTGCACCCCGCCGACATCGGGCTCGCGCTGGTGTGCGGCTTTGCGGTGGCGCTGGTCCTCGGCGTGATCACGGCGATGGTCTATCGATCGGAACGGTTGGCGATTTCCGCCTGAGCAGCTTGCGCAAGCCAGGGATGGCCGGCAGTGGATCAGGCACATCGAATGCTTGATTCGCTCGCGCCCAGCGGACCGCGGGACGCAGCATTTTCTCCATCGCCGCGTCGCTGCCGGGTACCAGATCGATCTTGCAACCAAACTGTCCTCACGCAGCGGCTTGTTGGTGCGTGGGCGGGCGTGTGTGGCCGACGCAGTCGGTACGTGTGATGTCGTCCAGGCCGTCGAGCCGGCGGCGACAGCGGATCGATCCCCCGGCATTGTCTGCGGGAGATGTTGCATGAACGATCCTGCCGTTCGCGACGAACGGCATGATGATTGGGGCGCGTCGCCGGGCTAACGCGAACTGCCGGCGCTGGCGGGCACCGCGGCAGGTGCGGTGACTGGCGGCGTGGTCGTGGGAGCCGATGGGGGTGCCGGGGAATCCGCGGGCGGAGGGGTCGCCGCCGGGTGGTTCGCGCGGGTCAGCGACAGCGAGCGGGTGAATGCCTGCTTCGGCAGGACCTCGTGCGCGAGGGTGGTTTGCGTGGCGAGCAACGCCACCTGGTCGGCCATGATGTGCGCGGCCTCTTCCAGTTCGATGTCCTTCGCCTGTTTGGCGGCCTTTTCGCGGGCGACGGACTTCTTGACGTTGCGCTCGCCCGGCGTCAGGCCGTCATCGGGTTCGAGGCTGATCGCGGATACATCGCCGAGCGCCTCGCGGCGCTTCTTGAACGTGGCGTCCTGCTCGTCCTGCTGCTTGCGTTCGGCCTGACGGACCTTGTAGTTGAGCGACACCGTCTTCTTGTCGTGCAGCGCGCGCGCGCTGGCCAGTTCGTCCAGCAACAACTGCCAGGCGGGATCGGTTTTGGCGCGCGCATCATGCTCGGCCGTCAGCGGTGCGATCAGCGGCTTCTGGTCGGCGACCGGGGTGTATTCCGCCGACGGGATCTGCGTCCACTTCAGCGCGTTGTCGTAACTCGATTCGCCATAATCCTTGTAGCCGATCGAGTGCGGGAACGCGATGTCGGGCGTGACGCCATGCAGCTGCGTCGAGTCGCCGTTCACGCGGAAGAACTCGGCGATGGTCATCTTGAGTTCGCCGAAGTTCGGCTTCTCGTTCATCGCGAGCCGGTCGAGGCTGGTGAGGTTCTGCACCGTGCCCTTGCCGAAGGTCTGCTCGCCGATCACCAGGCCGCGACCGTAGTCCTGGATTGCCGCGGTGAAGATCTCGCTCGCCGAGGCCGAGCCGCGGTTCACCAGCACCGCCATGGGGCCCGCCCAGCGCATGGTCTCGTCCGAATCCTGTTCCTCGACCTGCCCGCGGTTGTCGCGGACCTGCACCACCGGGCCCTTGCCGATGAACAGGCCGGTCAGGTTCACGGCCTCGGAGAGCGAACCGCCGCCGTTGTCGCGCAGGTCCACGATCACCGCCGAGACACCGTCCTGCTTGAGCTCGGTCAGCAGCTTGGCCACGTCGCGCGAGGCGCTCTTGTAGTCGGGATCGCCGCGGCGGCGCGCATCGAAGTCCTCGTAGAAACTCGGCAGGTCGATGATCCCGACCTTGAGGGTACGGTCGCCTTCCTTGACGTCGATGACCTTCTTCTTGGCGGCCTGTTCAGCGATGGTCACCTTCTTGCGCACCATCGTGACGACCATCGGCTTGGCGTCCGGACCGCCTTCGGCCGGAAGGACTTCCAGCCGCACCACGGTGCCCTTGTGGCCACGGATCTTGGCGACCACGTCGTCGATACGCCAGCCGACGGTGTCGACGATGGCGCCGCATTCGCCCTGGCCGACGCCGACGATCTTGTCGCCGACCTCGAGCTTGCCGGATTTGGCGGCCGGACCGCCAGGCACGACTTCGCGGATCACGGTGTACTCATCGTGTTCCTGCAGCACCGCGCCGATGCCCTCCAGCGACAGGCTCATCGCGAGGTCGAAGTTCGCGCTGGCGCGCGGCCCGAAATAATTGGTGTGCGGGTCGATCGCCATCGCGTACGCGTTCATGAAGGTCTGGAACACGTCTTCGCTGTCGAGCTGGTGCACGCGGTTCAGGTAGTTCTCGTAGCGGCGCGACAGGGTCTTGCGGATTTCTGCGTCGTCCTTGCCCGCAAGCTTGAGGCGGATCCAGTCATTCTCGACGCGCTCCTTCCACAAATGGTCGAGGGCGACCGTATCGGGCGCCCACGTGGCCTTGTCGCGGTCGAACGTATAGGTCGCGTCGGTGTCGAGGTCGGGGCCCTTTTCCAGCAACGCCAGCGCATAGTCGGTACGCTCGCCGGCGCGCTTCTGGTAGAGATTGAAGATCCGGAACGGAATCGTCATGTCGCCGTTCCAGATCGCGTCGTCGAGCTTGTCGCGATCGGGGGCGAACTGGTCGAGGTCGGCCTGGGTGAAAAACAGCTTGCCGCCGTCCAGGGCCTTGAAGTAGGCCTTGAAGATCTTCTGCGACATCGCGTCGTCGAGCGGCAACGCCTCGTACTGGAAGCGTGTCAGCAGACGCGCGGAGAGGATCGCCGCCTGGCCCTGCGCGGCGGTGGGCTTGACTACCTTGGCCGGTACCGACTTGTATTGCGCGACCGGCGTGGTCAACGCACTCGCGGACCCGGCCGGGCAAGCCGCCGATGCGGGCGCGACGGTTTCGGCGCGTGCGCCGAACGAAACGAAGACGGTGATCAGGACAACGAGGACACGCTGCAACATGGATATTCCTTGGGCGGCCGGGTCAGTCGGTCGCGTGCGCCGGGGCGCAATCGGGGAGTGAAATGGTGCGCCGCTGGTCGCCGGCGCGTTCGGCTATGTGGTTCGGGTGGGCGAGGCTGGCCCGGGCGCGGCCCGATGCCAAGGTAGCGGAAAATGCGGTGGCCGGATACGGCCGCAAGTCACGCGGCAGCGCGCGGCAGGGCGGGGTCCGCATCCTGCGGTGACAGTCCGAATTGTCGACCCAGCTCGGCAATCAGCATTTCCTCGACGTCCGCCAGCCGTGACGGGCCACCCAAGTCTAGCATTTGCGTCACCCTGAGACCCGCATGGCCACAGGGGTTGATGCGCTGGAACGGCTCCAGGTCCATCGCCACGTTGAAGGCCAGGCCGTGAAAGCAGCGGCCGTGCCGGACCCGAAGGCCCAGCGCCGCGATCTTGGCATCCGCAACATACACCCCGGGGGCGCCTTCGTGGCGTTGCGCCTGGATGTTCCATTCAGCCAGCGTATCGATGATTGCCTGTTCGATCCGGCGCACCAGCTCGCGTACCCCGACGTGCAGCCGTCGCAGGTCCAGCAGCGGGTAGGCGACGACCTGGCCGGGCCCGTGATAGGTGACTTGGCCGCCGCGGTCGACGTGGACCACCGGAATCGCGCCGGGCGCCAGCACGTGCTCGGGCTTGCCGGCCTGGCCCAGGGTGAAAACCGGGTCGTGCTCGACGAGCCACAGTTCGTCCGGCGTGGTCGCGTCGCGCGCGTCGGTGAAGGCCTGCATCGCGCGCCAGACGGGCTCGTACGGCTGGCGGCCGAGGTGGCGGACGAAAAGCCGGGACCGGGGACCGGGGACCCGGGACCCGACTTGGCTGGCGCCGGCTGTCATGTCGGGTGGCGCGATCATGCCAATGGGATGGATGTTTGACCGACAACATCCGAGATCATCAAGCTCTCCCGTCTGGCGGGAAATGGTGAGGGTCTTGCGGGAGCGATCGTTCGCATGATGCTTTTACGGGTCCTGGGTCCCGGGTCTCGTTACAAGGTGTACCGAATATCCGCATCGGCGCGCAGCGCGGCGTGCGCAGCATCGTATTTCTCGCGCGACGGACAGGTAAACATCACGCTCACCGACACGTAGTTGCCTTCGCGCGAGGGGCGCTCGCGCAAGCTGGCTTCCATCACCGACAGGCCGAGCCCGTGCAGGATCTCCGGGACGCGTTCGCGCAGGTTCGCGTTCGCATTGCCCATCGCGGTGATTTCGAAACTGCCGGGAAACTGGAATCCCTGGCCGTCCTTTTTCTCGATGTCGTGGAGCTCGCGCATGGCGGTCCCTATTTCGTTGCGGCCGGCGCGGCGACGCTCGACGCGGGCGACACCGACACGGTCGGCGCCGGCGTGGTGGTGGTGCCCTTGCCGTGGTGGAACCACAGCAGAATCGCATCCCACAGGCGCGCGAAGAAGCCGCCCTGCGGCGCGTCCTTCAATACCACCAGTGGCTCGCTGAGCACCGGCTTGTCCTCGAACGTGACCTTCAGCGTGCCGACCTGCTGGCCCTTCTTGAACGGTGCGACCAGGGTGGCGGGGATCTCCAGCGTGGCCTTGAGCTGATCGTAGCGATCACGAGGAATTGTCACCGAAGCGTCCTCGGCGATGCCGAGTTCCAGCGTGTCGGCGTCGCTCTTCCACAGCCGCGGCGTGGCCAGCACCTGGCCCGCGGCGTACAGCTCGTGGGTGCGGTAGAAGTTGAAGCCCCAGTTGAGCAGGGCCTCGTCGCCGGTGGTCGCGGCATTCATGTCGGGTCCGCCCATCGTCACCGCGAT
>DASUKQ010000082.1:0-21207 GCA_036278635.1 Rhodanobacteraceae bacterium | reverse complement strand
GGGTCGCGGTGCGGATTCAGCGTCACGCCGGGCGGCAGCAGCGCGAACATCGCGGCTTTCACGCCCGGTATCCGGTCCACCAGTTCCACCGTTTTCGGGCACAGCTTCTGCGCCGACGGCAATGGTTCGCCATACCACTTCACGTAGAAGCGTTTCCAGCCGACCTTGAGGAACGAGCTGAAACTTGCGTCGTCGTCCTTGAGCGCCGCGCGGATGTGGCCCCGATCGGAAAGCCCCGCGGCTTCGTCACGGATGATCTGCCAGTTCTCGCGCAGCGCGTCGACGGCCTTGAAACGCTTGCGATCGGGGAAGGCGCCGGCGGGAACCGCCGAGAACGCATACATCAGGAGGTTGTACGGCGCGAACATCATCGCGTGTCCCGCGAGTTGCTTGCCGAGTTTCAGGCGCACGCGCGAGCGCAGGTGGACCGCCAGCGCGCTCAACAGGAACAGCGCGATGAGGCCGAGCAGGACGAAGCGGAGGATCAGCAGCGTGGACATGACGGGAAACGTGTGATGTTGCGCGGATTCTAGCGTGCGCGTTGCGCCAATACCCGGAGTTGCGTCTTGCCCGGCCTGTAGGCGCAAGCCAACGCGCGCTGCACGAAGGCGATCGCGCGGCGCGCAGCCGTGCGGGGCGTACGGCCCCTTGCCAGTTCCGCGGCCAGCGCCGAAGACAAGGTGCAGCCGGTGCCGTGCGCTTCGAACGGCAGCCTGGGATTGCGGGCCTCGAACGAACCGCGGGCGTCGAACCAGCGGTCGACGACTTCGCGCCCGCGCCCGTGGCCGCCCTTCAGCAGCACGGCACCCGCGCCAAATCCGAGCAGGATCGCGGCGGCGCGTTCGCCGTCGCGCGCGTTGCGGATCGCGATGCCGGTGAGCGCTTCGGCTTCAGGAAGATTGGGTGTCAGCACGTCCGCGAGGGGGATCAGGCGCTCGATCAACACGCGCACGGCATCCCGGTCGAGCAGTCGTGCGCCGCTGGTTGCGATCATCACCGGATCGACGACCAGCCAGCGCGGCTTGCGGCGTGCGAGTTCACGCACCACGCAACTCACCGTGCGGGCGTCGCCCAGCATTCCGGTCTTGACGGCCGCGATCCGGAAATCATCGAACACCGCATCGATCTCGGCGGTGAGGTGTCTCACCGGCACCGGGTGCACCGCCGTGACGCCCTGCGTGTTCTGCGCCGTCAGCGCGGTGATCGCGCTGGTGCCGTGCACGCCCAGCGCCGCAAAGGTTTTCAGGTCCGCCTGGATGCCCGCGCCGCCGCCGCTGTCGGACCCGGCGATGGCGAGGCAACAAACGGGACCCGGGACCCGGGACCGGGGATCGGAAATCGGCTTCGTCATGGAATATTTTCGTCATTCCCACGTAAGCGGGAATCCAGTTTCATACGGTCCCGGGAAAAGTCAAAATGGATTCCGGGTTCATCGCCGATGAAGCCGGCGATGCCCCGGAATGACGATGTGCTTTGCAAATGCTCCGTTCGAAGCGGCTTTTGTGAAAAGTCAGGACAGGGATGTCCGTTCTGATGTGCCATGGCCAATGCGTTCGATGTGCACGGGGTCACGCGCCGAAGCGGCGATCACGGACGATCGCACCGCTTTTGTGAAAAGTCAGGACAGGGATGTCCGTTCTGATGTGCCATGGCCAATGCGTTCGGTGTGCACGGGGTCATTCGCCGAAGCGGCGATCACGGACGATCGCACCTATAAAGCCTCCGACGCAAAATCCGCCAGCCGCGAGCGCTCGCCGCGACGGAGCGTGATGTGCGCGGCGTGCGGCCAGCTCTTGAACCGGTCCACCGCATAGGTCAGCCCCGAAGTCGTTTCGGTGAGGTACGGCGTATCGATCTGCTCGACGTTGCCGAGGCACACGATCTTGGTGCCGGGGCCGGCGCGGGTGACGAGGGTCTTCATCTGCTTGGGCGTCAGGTTCTGGGCTTCGTCGATGATGAGGTAACGGGACAGGAAAGTGCGCCCCCGCATGAAGTTCAGCGAGCGGATCTTGATGCGCGAGGCCAGCAGGTCGTTGGTGGCCTGGCGGCCCCACGAGCCACCGTCCTCGGGGTTGGCCAGCACTTCCAGGTTGTCGGTGAGTGCCCCCATCCATGGCGTCATCTTTTCCTCTTCCGTGCCCGGCAGGAAACCGATGTCCTCGCCCACGGACACGGTCGCGCGGGTCGTGATGATCTCGCGGTAGCGCTGCTGGTCCATCACCTGGGCGAGACCCGCGGCGAGCGCCAGCAGGGTCTTGCCGGTGCCGGCGGTGCCGAGCAGGGTCACGAAATCGATATCCGGATCCATCAACATGTTGAGCGCGAAATTCTGTTCGCGGTTGCGCGCGGTGATACCCCAGACGCCGTGCGCGGCGCCGGTGTAGTCGCCGAGCAGCGCCAGCTTCGCCTTGTCACCCGAGGATTCGAGCACCCGCAGTTCGACGCTGTTCTCGCCCGGCAGGTACAGGCACTGGTTGGGTTGCCAGGTCTCGTCCTCGCGCGGCTTCAATGCGTAGAAGGTATGGCCGCGTTCGGACCACGAGCGCAACTCCGGATGCCGGTCCCAGAAGTCGGCGGGCAGTTCGGTCGAGCCGGTGTACAGCAACGAGAAGTCGTCCAGCGCGCGGTCGTTCTCGTAGTCCTCGGCAGGGACCCCGAAGATGGTCGCCTTGATCCGCAGGTTGATGTCCTTGGACACCAGCGCCACCGCCGCTTCCGGGCGGTGTTCGTTGAAGTCCAGGATCGCGGCGAGGATCCGGTTGTCGGCCTTGCCCTGGCCATTGCCGCTGCGGGTCTGGAAGTAAAGGCGCCCGTTTGCCCCACCGGACCTGAGCCTGACACCGTCGGGTTGCGCCAGCGGCACGCCGTCGGCAATGCCGTGGCTGTTGTTGCGCTCGATCAGTTCGTTGAGGAAGCGGCTGGCCTGGCGCGCATTGCGCGCCACCTCGGACACACCCTGTTTCTTTTCGTCGAGTTCCTCCAGCACGGTCATCGGGATGAACACGTCGTGTTCCTCGAAGCGGAACAGTGCGGTCGGGTCGTGCAACAGGACGTTGGTATCGAGCGCGTAGGTACGCTGGTGATGTGTGTGCTGGGGCATCCGATGGCTTGCTCGAGGGGAAATCGTGTCGGTCGCGCGCAGGCGCGCTCCTACGCGGGGATCGTATCCAGGACGGCTTGCGCGTGGCCCGGAACCTTCACGCCGCGCCATTCCTGTACCAGCCTGCCTTCGGGATCGATCAGGAAGGTGCTGCGCTCGACCCCGAGGTATTCGCGGCCGTACAGCTTCTTCTTGCGGATGACGTCGAAGGCCTTGCACCAGGCCTCGTCGGTGTCGGCGACGAGCGCGAACGGCAGGCCCAGTTTTTCCTTGAAGCCGTGGTGCGAACGTGCGCTGTCGCGCGACACGCCGACGATCGTGGCGCCGCGCCGCCTGAATTTCGTGTACAGGTCGCGGAAATCGCCGGCTTCGCGCGTACAACCGCTGGTGTTGTCCTTCGGATAGAAATACAACACCAGCCATTGCCCGCGCAGATCGGCGAGCGCCAGCGTGTCGCCCGACTGGGTGGTGCCGGAGAGCCTGGGGACCTTGTTGCCGATTTTCATGTATGTCGCATCGTGTCGGAACTGTAGGAGCGAGCGTGCTCGCGACCGTGGTTGCAGAAGCGTCGCCTGCACGCAGGCTCCTACATCAGAATTTGACGGGATCCATGATCGCGTCGAGGTTGAGGCCGTCGCACATTTCCATGAATTCGTCGCGCAGCTCGGCGATGCGGGTGTCCGACGGGATCCCCACGGTGATCTGCGCCTGGAACATGTCGGCGCCAGTCTGCATGGCCTGGTAGCGCATCGAGGACATCTGCTCGATGCTGATCTTGCGGCGATTGAAGAAATCGATCAACTCGACCAGTACGCCCGGCTTGTCGGCGGCGACGACTTCGACCATGTACGGCAGCAGGTGGCTTTGCTGGTCGCGCGCCTGGGTTCGATAGCTGAGCAGGTGCAGGTTGTCGTCGCGCCCGATCCGGCCGAGTGCGGTTTCCAGTTTGGCGATGGCGTCCCACGCCCCCTTCGCGAGCAGCAGGACCGACACGTCGGCGCCGACCGTGGCCACGCGCGACTCCGCCAGATTGCAACCGGCGTCGGCGATCCGCCGCGACAACACCAACAGCGGCGAATCCCGGGAGGGCGCGACCGCCTGGATCAACAACTGGTGATCGGCGGCAGGACGTGTGCTGGAGCGGTTCAAGGTGGTGACGGGCTTGACGGTCACAGTGGGCCAGCATAATGGGGCCGGGCTCGAAGTGCATGGCTGCTTTTGTGCGGTCGTCCATGGAATGGCCGCTGCTTCATCTGACGGCGCCGCGAGCGGAAGACCCGTCGGTCCTGAAGCACCGGAACGGGCATCCCTGCCCCGACCTTTCACAAAAGCCGCTTCGAACGGGGCTGCTCCCATACGGTTGGCTTATGATGCAAGGTCTTGAGGAACCGTGGAGGTGAATGTGGAACTTGCCGGCAGCCTGTGTGCAATCGTGACGCCGTTCGATGTGAACGGTTCGCTCGATCTGACGGCGTTCGGGCGGCTGCTGGATCGCCAGCTCGATGGCGGTACCCAGGGCATCGTCATCGCCGGTTCGACCGGCGAGGCCCACATGCTGGATGAACCCGACTACGAGCGCCTGCTTGCGTTCGCGGTCGAGCGGGTTGCGCAGCGGGTGCCGGTCATCGCGGGGACCGGCGAGGCCGCGACATCGAAAACCATCGCGCTGACCCGGCGGGCCAGGGCGCTGGGCGCCGACGCGGCGCTGGTCGTCACGCCGTACTACGTGCGTCCGACCCAGGATGGCCTGCGCCGCCACTTCGGCGAGGTCGCCGGGCATTGCGACATTCCGGTGGTGATGTACAACGTGCCCTCGCGCACAGCCTGCGACATGCAACCGGAAACGGTCGCCGCCTTGCGCGACACGGCCGGTATCGTCGGTATCAAGGAAGCGGTGGGTACCCCCGGACGGATCGAGGCCATCGTGCAACTTCAGCGCCCCGGGTTTGTCTACCTGTCCGGTGACGATGGCAGCGCGGCAGAAGCGATGCTGGCCGGCGCGGGAGGCGTGGTATCCGTGGTCAACAATCTGGTTCCCGGGCTGTTTCGTGCGCTGTGCGATGCGGCCCGTCGCGGCGATCGTGCCGCTACGGCAGAACATGCGGCATCTCTCGAACCCCTGCTGGATGCACTCGATTGCGCGCCCAATCCGATCCCGGTCAAGGCCGGCCTGGCCGAACTCGGCCTTTGCGAGGCGGCCCTGCGCTTGCCGCTCGTCGAGCTGACACCCGGCCCGGCCCGTACGCGGCTGCGTGAAACGCTTTTGTCCCTGGGAGCGTGGACGGGGGAAGGCGCCCGGGCTCCGGCTGGCGCCGCCGCGCCTTGATCATGCACAATGCGCCCATGAAACGACTCACACTGACGCTCCTGCTGCTCGCCCCGATCGCGCTGGCCGGCTGCCAGACCATCAAGGCCCACAATCCGTTCCGGCACAAGGAGCCCCCCTACAAATCGGCGCAGCAGGAGCGGCCGCTGGAAATGCCGCCTGGCATGGACCAGCCGCCGACCAGCGAAGCGTTGGGGATCCCCGATGCAGGCAACGGTACGGCTTCCGGAACGCAACCCGCAACGACCGTCCCGCCTGGCGTCCAGACCCCGTCGACGTCGTCGGAACCCGCGGCTGCGGCGACGGCCACGGGGAGTACCAGCCTGGCCTTGTCCGATACGCCAGACAGCGCCTATCACCGGGTCGGTCTGGCGCTGGAGCGTGGCGGTGTCGGCAAGGTGACCGCGCACGACGATGCGGCGCACAGCTACCAGGTTGCCGTCGATACCGTGGTGACCACGAAGTCCGAAGGTGGTTTTTTCCATCGGTTGTTCCATCGCAGCCAGAGCGAGACCGTGACCGGCAACGTCACCGTCCGCGTGGCGGCGCAGGGCAGCGGCAGCGTGGTCGAGGCGAGCGGGAATCCGGATGCGGCGGCGCGCGTCATCGCACTGCTGACCCAGCGACTGGGCGGAGGCTGAGCCAGGCCCGTTTATGCAATCATTCGGGATTGCAGCTGGTTTCTTTCCCCGTCTTGCATCCAGGCCCGAACCATGACCTTCGTCGTTACCGACAATTGCGTGAAGTGCAAATACACCGACTGCGTGGAGGTGTGTCCGGTCGATTGTTTCCACGAAGGGCCCAACTTCCTCGCGATCGATCCCGACGAGTGCATCGATTGCACACTGTGCGAGCCGGAATGCCCGGCCAACGCGATTTTCCCCGAAGACGACGTACCGGCAGGCCAGGAACACTACATCGCGTTGAACGCGGAGTTGGCCAAGGATTGGCCGGTGCTCACGGAACGCAAGGACCCGCCGCCCGACGCCAAGGACTGGGACGGCAAACCCGACAAGTTGCCGTTGCTGGAGCGTTGAGCCGGAAGCAAAAGCGCCGCCCTCGGGCGGCGCTTTTGCGTGCGTTGATCTTTCAACATGGCGCTCCCTGCGGGACTCGAACCCGCGTTGCCGCCGTGAGAGGGCGATGTCCTGGGCCACTAGACGAAGGGAGCGTGGGGCCGCGCAGCGCGCTAGTATAGCGGACTTCGTGCCTGGATCGTCGGCACGACGCCGCATGGACGTCCTTCGCTTGAGTTCCGATTCTTCAGCATCCGATCGCACCGGACCGTTGCCGCGCGTGATTCCGCGCGACCAGCACAATCTTTCCCGCAAGCAGATCAGCCGTGGCGCGCTGCGCGTGTTGTACGGCCTGAAGGACGCCGGATTCCGGGCCTGCCTCGTGGGTGGCGCGGTGCGCGACTTGCTGCTCGAACGGCGGCCCAAGGATTTCGACGTCGCCACCAGCGCGACGCCCGAGGAAGTCCGCAAGCTGTTTCGAAACTGCCGCCTGATCGGGCGGCGCTTCCGGCTCGCGCACGTGATCTTCGGGCCCGAGATCGTCGAAGTCGCCACCTTCCGTGGTACCGGGAATGGCGACGATGACGGCACCGGTGATCGCCACGTGGTCGACGGCCGGATCCTGCGCGACAACGTCTGGGGCACCATCGAGGAAGATGCGTTGCGCCGCGACTTCCGCGTCAACGCGCTGTACTACGACATCGCCGATTTCAGCGTGATCGACTTCGTCGGCGGCATCGAGGACCTCGAACAGAAGCGCCTGCGGCTGATCGGCGATGCGGCCACCCGCTATCGCGAGGATCCGGTGCGGATGCTGCGCGCGGCGCGGCTCGCGGCGAAGCTCGGGTTCACGATCGACCCCGTGGCCGCGGCGCCTTTCGACGAGCTCGGCTCCCTGCTGGCGGATGCACCCGCGGCACGGCTGTTCGACGAATGCCAGAAGATGTTCCTCGCCGGCTACGGCCTTGCGAGTTTCCGCACCCTGGTGCGCTATGGCCTGATGAAGCAATTGTTTCCCGGCACCGCGCGCGCGCTCGCGCAGGACGACTCCGGCGCGTTGCGGGCGATGATCGAGCGTGGTCTTGCGGGCACCGATACCCGCGTCGCCGAGGGCCGCCCGGTGACGCCGGCGTTCCTGTTCGCGGTGTTGCTGTGGGGCGAGGTCGCGACGTTGGCCGCGAAGCTGCAGGCCGAAGGTGCGGTGCGCTCGCTCGCCTGGCAACGCGCCGCGCACCGGGTCATGGCCGAGCAGGGCAAGCGGGTCGCGATCCCGCGTCGTTTCGGTTACGCGATCGAGGAGATCTGGGCGCTTCAGCCGCGCTTTGCCGAGCGTACCCGCAAACGGGTGTTCCGGCTGATGGCGCACCCGCGTTTCCGCGCCGCCTACGACTTCCTGCTGATGCGCGCGGATGAATCCGATGCGTTGCGCGAATCGGGCGAGTGGTGGACCCGGGCGCAGGAGCTGACGCCGGAAGAACTTTCCGCATCGCTGGGGCCGCGTCCGCCTGGCGCAGCCGCCGGTGAGGCCGCCGCCAGACCGAAGCGGCGCCGGCGGCGCGGCGGCCGGCGTGGCAAGACCCCCGACGCGCACCCCGGCACGCAGGAATGATGCATGCCTGAAGCGTACGTGGCGCTCGGCAGCAATCTCGACGATCCGCGCGCCCAGGTCGAGCGCGGTTTCGATGCGCTGGCGGCGTTGCCGCGCACCGCGCTGCGCGCCCGCTCGCGCCTGTACCAGACCCTGCCATGGGGCGTCACCGAGCAACCCGATTTCGTCAATGCGGTGGCCGCGCTCGAAACCGCACTGGCGCCGCGCGACCTGCTCGAAGCCTTGCTCGCGATCGAATCGCGCGCCGGGCGGGTGCGTGACATCCGCTACGGTCCGCGCGTGCTGGATCTCGACCTGCTGCTGTATGACGATGCCGAGTTGCACGAGCCCGGTCTGGACATCCCGCATCCGCGCCTGCACGAACGTCCCTTCGTATTGCTGCCGCTGGCCGACCTCGCGGCCGACCTCGAAGTGCCCGGACACGGGTGTGTGGCCGACCTGCTGGCGTGCATGGATGCCAGCGGCTGTACACCACTCGATTGATATCCCTGCGGAGCGGCTGTTGTGAGAAGTCGGGCCACGGAGCTCTTTGCCACGGATGGCGGCCTTGATGGCCGCCCTGATGCATGTTGTATCGCGGGTCGGCTCCTCCGAGTCGTGACGGCGCGCGGCGATCAGGGACGATCGCACAAAAATTCCCCGATATACTGCGCCGATGCTCGAGATCCACCGGGACATTGCGGGGCCAAGCCTGGCGCCGAACGGCAGTGTGCTCACGATCGGGGCGTTCGATGGCCTCCATCGCGGGCACGAGGCGTTGCTCACCCGGGTTCGAGAACGTGCGGACACGCTGGGCCTGACCGCGGCGGCGATCAGTTTCGAACCGTTGCCCCGCGGCTATTTTTCGCGCGCGCCATTGCGACGCCTCTCGTCGCTGCGCGAGAAGTTGTGCGGCTTCGCCGACGCGGGGATCGAGCGTCTCCTGTTGCTGCGTTTCGATGCGCGCCTGGTCGTGATGAGTGCCGGGGATTTCGTGCGCGACGTGGTTGTCGCCCGCATGGGGGCACGTGAAATCTGGGTGGGCGCGGATTTCCGTTTCGGCCACAACCGCGTCGGCGACGTGGAACTCCTGCGCACGATGCAGGGCGAGGGCCCTTACCAGGTGCG
This sequence comes from Rhodanobacteraceae bacterium, assembly GCA_036278635.1. Taxonomy (GTDB): domain Bacteria; phylum Pseudomonadota; class Gammaproteobacteria; order Xanthomonadales; family Rhodanobacteraceae; genus 66-474. Next base: position 12,049 of record DASUKQ010000082.1, on the reverse strand, counting down.
CGTGCTCGATGCCGTTTCGACCGGCGACGGCGAGCGGGTGTCGGCTTCGCGGGTCCGCGGCGCGTTGGCTGCGGGGGACTTCGCGCACGCGTCGCGGCTGCTGGGGCGGCCCTTCACGATCGGCGGGCGCGTGGTGCGCGGCCGGCGCAAGGGCCACGAGCTCGGCTATCCCACCGCCAACATCCGGCTCGGCAAGCGCGTCGCGCCGGTCTCGGGAATTTTCGCCGTTCGCGTGCATGGTGTCACGGCCCGGCCGCTGCCGGGGGTTGCGAGTCTCGGCGTACGCCCGACGCTCACGGACAACGGCGAGCCGCTGCTGGAGGTTCACGTGTTCGATTTCGATGGCGACCTGTATGGCCGGCGCATCGAGGTGGAATTCGTCGCCAAATTGCGCGATGAGGAAAAATTCGGCGATCTGGATGCGCTTCGCGCGCAGATGGACCGTGATGCGGCGCAGGCCAGGGACGTTCTGGGTGTTGAAAGTCGTCGTTCCGGGGCCGCAACTGGACCGGAGTCCGGGTCAGGCCCAGACGGAACGCGGAACCCAGCCATTTTCGGGTTTTCCTGAAGCTGGATTCCTGATCGCCGCTGGGCGGCGTCCGGAATGACGACAACGGTTGTTACCTTTTCCCGATTCCCGATTCCCTACATTTCCCATCATTCCATGCCAGCCGATTACAAAGCCACCATCAATCTTCCCCGTACCGGCTTCGCGATGAAGGCCGACCTCGCCAAACGCGAGCCCGCGATGCTGGCCGAATGGGAAGCCAGCGGTCGTTACGCCGAGCTGCAGCGTCATACCGCGCAGCGTGACCGGGGTTTCATCCTGCACGACGGGCCGCCCTACGCGAATGGCAAGATCCACCTCGGTCACGCGGTCAACAAGATCCTGAAAGACGTCGTGGTGCGGTCGAAGCTGATGGCGGGATTCCGTTCGCCCTACGTGCCGGGCTGGGATTGCCACGGCCTGCCCATCGAGATCGCGGTCGAGAAGAAATACGGCAAGGTCGGACACAAGATCGATGCCGAAACCTTCCGCAGGCATTGCCGCGAGTACGCAGCGGCGCAGATCGATCTGCAGCGCAAGGACTTCAAGCGGCTCGGCGTGCTCGGTGACTGGGAACATCCCTACCGCACGATGGATTTCAGCTACGAGGCCGATATCCTGCGCGCACTGGCCGGGGTCTATGCGAATGGCCACGTGACGCGTGGCTTCAAGCCGGTGCACTGGTGTTTCGATTGCGGCTCGGCGCTGGCCGAGGCCGAAATCGAATACGCCGACAAGCAGTCGCCCGCGGTCGACGTGGCCTACGATGCGATCGATCCGCAAGCGTTGGCGGCGAAGTTCGGCGCCACCGTCGACGCCGACGCGATCGTCGCGGTGCCGATCTGGACGACCACGCCGTGGACGCTGCCGGCGAGCATGGCGGTCACGCTGGGACCGAAGCTGGACTACGCGCTGGTCGAAGGCCCGCCGCGCCACGGCAAGCGGGTATTGCTGGTCGTGGCCGAGGCGTTGGTGGACCAGGCACTGGCCCGCTACGGCATCGATAGCCCGACGGTGCTCGGACGTGCGAACGGCGCTGCGCTCGCTCTTCTCCCTCCCCTTCAAGGGGAGGGCCGGGGTGGGGATGGTGTTGGTTTCGGCGTAAGCGAACCCACCCCCACCCAAACCCTCCCCCTGAAGGGGAGGGCTTCAGAGCACGGTTCGTCTCAGGGGAGGGCTTCAACGCTGAAGCATCCCTTCTACGATCGCGAGATCCCGTTGATCCTCGGCGACCACGTGTCCGCCGAGGAAGGCACCGGCGCGGTGCATACCGCGCCCGGCCACGGCGCCGACGACTTCGTGGTGGGCCAGCAATACGGCATCGTCGCGGACACGCCCGCCAACGTGTTGAATCCGGTCGGGCCGAACGGGGTGTATCTGCCGGGCACCCCGGTCTTCGAGGGCCAGCACATCTGGAAGGCCAACGACGCGATCATCGAACTGTTGCGCGAGCGCGGCGTGCTGCTTGCCGCGGCGACGATCACCCACAGCTATCCGCACTGCTGGCGGCATCGGACGCCCATCGTGTTCCGCACCACGCCACAGTGGTTCATCGCGATGGACGCCAAGGGCCTGCGCGCCAACGCGCTGCACGCGGTCCACCACGACGTCGCGTTCTTCCCGGCGTGGGGCGAAGAGCGCATCGCCGGCATGGTCGATGGACGCCCCGACTGGTGCATCAGCCGCCAGCGCGCCTGGGGCGTGCCGATCGCGCTGTTCGTCCACAAGGTCACGGGCGAGCCGCATCCGCGCAGCGCGGAATTGCTGGAACAGATCGCGCGGCGCGTCGAAACGGCTGGAGTGGAGGCCTGGTACGCGCTCGATCCCGTCGAATTGCTGGGCAACGAGAGCAAGGATTACGCCAAGGTCGGCGACATCCTCGATGTGTGGTTCGATTCCGGCGTGACCCATTTCTGCGTGCTGGACCGGCGCCCGGAGCTGCATCGCAACAAAGGCGACCGGGTGATGTACCTGGAGGGCTCGGACCAGCATCGTGGCTGGTTCCAGTCGTCGCTGCTCACGAGTTGCGCGATGCACGGCCGCGCGCCCTTCGAAGAGGTGCTGACCCACGGATTCACCGTGGACGCGCATGGACGCAAGATGTCGAAGTCGCTCGGCAACGGCATCGAGCCACAGGACGTGATGAACCGCTACGGCGCCGACATCCTGCGCCTGTGGATTGCGTCGGCGGACTACCGCAACGAAATGGCGTTGTCGGACGAAATCCTGAAACGCGTCGCCGACAGCTACCGCCGCATCCGCAACACCTGCCGGTTCCTGCTCGGCAACCTCGACGGTTTCGACCCGGCCTCGGACCTGCTGCTGGTCGATCGCTGCCTGCTGCTTGACCAGTGGGCGGTGCGCTGCGCGCGCGATGTCCAGGAAGCCGTTGTGGACGCCTACGCGCGCTACGACTTCCCGGAAGTGGTGCAGCGGGTGCAGAACTTTTGCACCAACGAAATGGGTGCGCTGTACCTCGACATCACCAAGGACCGCTTGTACACCATGCCGACCGCGAGCCACGGCCGACGCAGCGCGCAGTCCGCGATGTTCCGGATCCTGGAGGCCATGGTGCGCTGGCTGGCGCCGTTGCTGGCGTTCACGTCCGAGGAAATCTGGCAACAGATGCCGCGACACATGCACATGCCGACCGAAATCCGCGGTGGCTTCACCGTGCGTGATGCCTCGGTGCTGTTCGAAACCTGGTACCAGGGCTTGCGCGAGACCCAGAACGATCCCGACCAGCGGCGCTGGTGGGGCGACCTGCTGGCGATCCGCGAGACCGCGGCGCGGGTGCTGGAAGGCATGCGCAAGGACGGCAGGATCGGATCGTCGCTCGACGCGACGCTCACGATCCATGCCGATCCCGCGATCGTGGAGCGCTACAAGCAGGTCGCCGACGAATTGCGTTTTTTCTTCATCGTGTCCGATCTGCGCCTGGACGTGGGCGATGCACCGGCCGATGCGGTGCTGACCGAGCTCGAAGGCGCCAACGTGTGGGTGTCGGCGCAGGTGAGCGGGGCGCCGAAGTGCGTGCGCTGCTGGCACCACCGTGAGGATGTCGGCCGGCACGCGGGTCACCCCGAGCTGTGCGGCCGCTGCGTCGGGAACGTCGCCGCGTTCGAAGGTGACGGCACGGGCGAAGCGCGTCGCTGGTTCTGAATGTGGTTTAGTATCGGGGCGGGACCGGCCGCGGCGGCAGATCGCGCCGGATGGGGAAACCAGAAGCCGGGGGTACGAGATGAAGCGGGGACTCCGTTGCGCGGTGGGAGTGTTGTTGTGCGGATTGGCCGTGGCAGCCATGGCGGCCACACCGGTTTCATTCACCGACCTTGCGCGTCACGCGCAGTACAGGATGGTGAAGATCTCGCCGGATGGCACGCATATCGCCGCGACGGTGGTGCTTGCCAATGGCCAGACGGTTCTTTCGCTGATCAACCTGGTCACGAAGAAGGGTATCAACGTCCAGCCGCGCCAGGGCGACGACGTCATGGACTTCTGGTGGGCGTCGCCACAATACGTGGTCTACAGCGAGGCCGAGCACCAGGGCGGCTGGGACGCGCCGATCGCGACCGGCGAGTTGTTCAGCGTCGAGGCGGACGGCGGCAGCCCGACGATGTTGTACGGGTACCGCGCCGGCGGCATGCAAGCGGGCACGCACATCCAGCGCGTGACGCCGGAACGCGGCAGCGCGACGTTTCTCTCGCGGATCGACGGCGACCCGGACCACGTGTTGATCGTGGTTGCCCAATGGTCGGCGGCCGGGTCCGCCGGCGCGCTCACCGAGGTTTACAAGCTGGACGTCCGCAACGGCAACAAGGTGCGCGTCACCGGCGCCCCGATGCGCGAAGCCGATTTCCTCGCCGACCATCACGGCCACGTGCGGTTCGCGATGGGCAACGATCTCTCGGGCAATCGCGTGATCTACATGCGTCCGGCCGACGGCGGCGACTGGGAATTGCTGAAGCAGGCCAGCGACGATCGCGACTGGCCCATCGCGTTCAGTGCCGATGACCGGACCGTGTGGTTCACGTGCCCGGGTTCGCCGGGCTTCGGCGTGTGCAGGTTCGATCCCGTCACGCGGAAGCTGGTGAACGTGTGGAGCAATCCGCACGTCGAGGTGACGGCGCTGGCGCAGGGGTTGGCGGAAGATTCGGTGATCGGTGTGGAGTTCACCGACGGGCGCCCCGCGATTTCGGTATTCGACAACCAGGCGCCGGGCGTGAAAGCGCTGATCGAATTGATGCAGCAATACCCCGGCGAGGATGTGCATTTCGTGTCCGGAACCGATGACGGCAGCAAGGCGATCGCGCTGGTCGAAGCCGACGTCGATCCGGGTACGTTTTTCCTTTACGACCGCGCCTCCAACAAGTTCACTCCGCTGCTGCAACGTGCGGCGTGGATCGACCCCAACCAACTCGGCCGCGCGACGCCGTTCACCTTTACCACCCGCGACGGGCTCAGCGAACAGGGCTATGTCACTTATCCGCCCGGCAAGGAGAACGCCAGGAACCTGCCGATGGTGGTGTTCGTGCACGGAGGGCCCTACGGCATCCGCGACTGGTGGGAATACGATCCGTACGTGCAGGCGATGGCGACGCGCGGGTACGCCGTGCTGCAGGTCAATTACCGTGGCTCGGGTGGCTACGGACACGACTTCATCAAGGCCGGCTGGAAACAGTGGGGCGGCGCGATGCAGGACGACGTCACCGACGCCACGCGCTGGGCGATCGCGCAGGGCATCGCCGACAAGAACCGCATCTGCATCTACGGCGGCAGCTATGGCGGCTACGCGGCGCTCGAAGGCGCGGTCAAGCAGCCCGACCTGTACCGGTGTGCGATCGGCTACGTCGGCGTTTACAACCTGCGGCTGATGTACACCCGCGGCGACATCCCGCAAAACCTTTACGGCGAGGATTACCTCAAGCGCGTCCTCGGCACCGACATGACGGTGCTGGCGCAGCATTCGCCCATCTACCAGCTCGACAACCTGAAGGCCAGGGTGATGCTGATCGTGGGCGGGCGCGACACCCGCGTGCCGCCGGTGCAGGGCGAGGAGTTGCATGCGGCCCTGCTGAAACGCGGCATCCAGCACGAATGGCTGTACAAGGCCAACGAATGGCACGGCTTCTACGACGAGAAGAACATCGCCGAATTGTTCGGGAAGGTGGACGCGTTCCTCGACGCGAACATCGGGTCGGCTGTTGACTGATTGTCGAGGCATTGCCTCGCGGATGCCGCGGCCTTGGAGGGCAGCCCCGGCGCAGGCGAGCCGCAGCGACGGTCGGGCGGCGCTCGCGTCCGCTTCGCATCTGGCGTGCGCGGATTCGCCAGGCATTGTCGCAATGCCCGGTTCCAACCATCGGGATCGCCCCGATCGCGGCGTCATGCTCGCGGGCACGGCAGGCGCGCCATCATCACGCTGATCGAGGAGGAAGCATGTTGCGTAACCTGTTGTCGGTCGCCTGGTTGGCAGTTGTACCCGTGTTGGTCCATGCGCAGACGCGCGATACGCGCGATACCTCTCCCCTGGTCGTGCACCTTGATCCGAGCGTCCGGGCGACCCGGCTGTCGGCGAGATTCGAGCCCGAGTTCGCGGCTGGCGTCGACGACTTCCGCACCGAGCGCTACCGGTCTGCGCTGCGCGAATTTGCTCCCCATGCGCGCCACGGCGACGCGTGGAGCCAGTATTACCTCGGCCTGATCTACCACGGTGGCCTGGAAGTGGCGCGCGATGACCATGTTGCGGCGGGCTGGTTTCGCCAGGCCGCCGGTCAGGGTCTTGCCAAAGCCGAATACCAGTTGGGTCGCATGTATCAGCACGGCTGGGGCCTGCAGCGCAACCGCGACCAGGCCGAGCAGTGGTATTTCAAGGCGGCCCGGCAGGGTCTGCCCGAGGCACAATTCAATCTGGGACTGATGATCCAGGCCGAGCCCGGAAGCGGTTTTTCCGTGCGCGAGCAGGCAGCCTACTGGTTGCGCAAGGCTGCCGCCTCGGGCAATCCCCTGTACCAGATGAAACTGGCGGATCTGTACTACGCGGCGAACGAGCTTGCGTCGGCGGCGCGCTGGATGCGCGGGCCCGCCCGACAGGGCGTTGCCCATGCCCAGTGGCTGCTGGGTTTCCTGTACGAGAGTGGTGACGGAGTCCACAGGGATTACCCGCAGGCGCTGCAATGGCTGCGGCGTGCCGATGCGCAGGGCAACACCGACGCGGCCGACTGGTTGTCGATCATGTACCGCGCGGGCAAGGGCGTCTCGGCAGATCTGTCCGCCGCTGCAAACTGGAAGTGCCGGGCGGCCGGGTGGGGCCACGGTGCCACCGCCTTCAATGCCATCATGCAACTCGAGGATTTCGGCCCGGTCGGCCGTGCCTGTCTGCGCAAGCTGGCCGCGGCGGGCAACGCCATTGCCCAATTGCGGCTCGGGAGCACGCTGGTGCACCAGCACGACCTGGCCGAGGGAATCCGTTGGTTGCGAAAATCGGCCGAACAGGCGAATCCGGCGGCACTGGAAAAACTCGCCGACATGTATGCCGTCGGAATCGGCGTGCCGCGCGACCCGGTGATCGCCGTCACGTTGTTCGAACTGTCCGGCCAGCCGATTGGCGACGGACCCCATTCGGTTTATCAACCTTCGGCGAGGTTGATCCCGGACTTGTCCAACGCGCAACGCGAGGAGGTACGGCGCCTGGTGTCGGCCTGGAAAGTGGGGCAGCCGCTGCCGCAGCACCGTCATGCGGGCGGAGACGCGCCCCGGCAGGGGGGAAACCGTAGCGTCGGGTACTGCAGACCGTCGCCGACTATTCGCGCTCGTCGCGATCGCGACGGCGGTGCGCGCGGATGGGTTCATGCGAACTTCGCGTCCGGTCTTCGAACCTCGCGGCCTGCAGCTCGCGTTCCTCGTGCAGCTTCCGGTAATGCCGCCAGCGTTCCGGGTCCAGCTCGCCATTGTCCAGCGCATCGCGCACCGCGCAGCCCGGTTCGTTGCCGTGGCTGCAGTCGGCAAAACGGCATTGGCCGGTCAAATCGTCGATGTCGGCGAACAGTTCGAGGTCTTCGTCGCCGGTCAGCTTCAGCTCACGCATGCCGGGGGTGTCGATCAGGCAGGCGCCGCCGGGCAGCGGCAACAGGGCGCGGTGGGTGGTGGTGTGGCGACCGTGGTCGTCGCCGGCACGGGTCGCGGCGGTGGCCATGCGCGCTTCGCCGAGCAGGGTGTTGGTGAGGGTGGATTTGCCGGCACCGGAGGATCCGACCAGCGCCGCGGTGGTACCCGGCCCGAGATGCGGCGCCAGCGCCGCGATGCTTGCGGCGCTCTTGCCGTTGATGGCGTGGATCGGGGTGTCCGCGGGCAGGCGCTTGCGCAGCGTCGCGACGGCCTCGTCGGCATCGGCCTGATCAACCTTGTCGAGCTTGGTCAGGATCACCGCGGCGTGCGCGCCGGAATCCTCGATCAACGCCAGGTAACGTTCGATACGCGCCGCGTTGAAGTCATCATCGAGTCCGGTCAACACCAGCACGATGTCGATGTTGGCGGCGATGATCTGGCGTGCGTAGCGCTCGCCGGCGGCGGCGCGCGCGAGCACGCTGCGGCGTGGCAGCACTTCCACGATATGCGGTGGCGCGCCCGGTTCGACCACGACGAAATCGCCGACCGCGGGACGTTCGGCGGGATCCAGATTGCGCTTCAGGAATTTCGGCGCCGGTTGTGCGTTGAAGGTGTGTACGCCGTCGTGGACTTCATAGCCGGCTCGGTGCTGGGCCGAGACGCGGGCCAGACGGCCCGGGCCGGCGATTGCCGGAAGTTCGCCGCGCCATCCGATGCGCTGCAGCGCCGATACCGATTGCGAGGAAACGGTTGCCATGGCGGGAAATCGCCGGTTTCGGGGATCGAAGGATGGGGTCGATGGGTATTTCAGGGCGCCGCGTCCCGTTAGCATGCCCGATCATGCGATCGTTTGCAGCCCGCCGCATCTCCGTCATTCATCCCGGCTTGTGGGTTGCCGTTGTGGGGCACACGCCCTGCGGCGCCCCGGCATGGGGCGTCGGCACGGGCGCGGCCTGACCCATGCCTGCGAAGTTTCTTGCATTGGGCGACTCCTACACCTTCGGCGAGGGCGTGCCGCGCGAAGCGAGCTGGCCGGCCCAACTGGCGGCACGCCTGCAGGGCGAAGGCATCGATGTTGGCGGACCGCACATCATCGCGACCACCGGCTGGACCACCGGCGAATTGTCGGCGGCGATGGATACGGCAGGACTTGCACCGCCGTATGCGCTGGTGACGCTCTCGATCGGCGTCAACAACCAGTATCGCGGGTCGCCGCTGGACGAATATCGCGTCCAGGTTCGGATGTTGCTTCAACGTGCGATCGCTCTGGCTGGCGGCGACCCCTCGCGCGTCGTCGTGGTGTCGATCCCGGATTGGGGCGTCACGCCGTTCGCGCGCGCGGAAGGGCGGGACGCGACACGGACCGCGCACGGGATCGACGCTTTCAACGCCTCGGCGCGCGCGGCAACTGCAAGCGCCGGCGCACGCTGGGTCGATGTGACCGCGATTTCGCGTGCGCCCGGAACGCGCGAGTGGCTGGCGGCGGACGGCCTGCATCCTTCGACGCGACAGTACACGTGCTGGGTCGATGCGATTTTGCCGTTCGCGCGTCATGCGCTTGGTGTCGGTTAGCACGCGCTGTCCCGCTATCATGCGCGCTGCATCGGGTCGCGGGGTGCCGCGACCGCCGCCAGGAAATCCGTCTTGAGCGTTCCCAAACCCAATGCATTGGTCTGGCTGGTCGTGTCCGGCCTGGTGATCGTGCTCGACCAGCTCACCAAGGCGATCGTGTTGGGCACGCTGGTGCCTTACATGCCGCACACGGTAATCCCGCATTTCCTCAACTGGACATTGGCGTTCAATCGCGGTGCCGCCTTCAGCTTCCTCGCGGACGGCGGCGGCTGGCAGACGTGGTTGTTCGGCATCCTCGCAGTGGTGGTCAGCATCGGCCTGATCGTGTGGCTGGCGCGCACGCGGCGCGGCGACTGGCGCACCGCGCTGCCGGTCGCGCTGATCATTGGCGGTGCGCTCGGCAACCTGATCGACCGGGTCGTGCATGGCCACGTCACCGACTTCATCCAGGTCTATTGGCGCACCTGGGCCTACCCGACCTTCAACCTCGCAGATTCGGCGATCACCATCGGCGCGGTACTGCTCATCGTGTTCGGGTTGTTCGGGAAGCAAACCAGCCAGCCGTGAAATCCCATACGAAGCGGCTGTTGTGAAAAGTCAGGCCACGGAGCTCTCGGCCATGGATGGCGGCTTGATGGCCGTTCCGGGGTTTCATCGTCGAAGCGGCTGACTTTCGACAGATGCTTCGGCGACGCCGCGATCATGGACGATCGCACGAATACACACACGGGGATTGGACACGCAAGCCGTCTCCCGCAACAATAGGCGGCTGTCGTGCCTGCGTGAGCCCTGCCCGCGGCACGTGACGACGGCGCTTGCCGCCGCCGGCATTTTCCGGAATCACGAGGCTCATCCATGAATTTCCACGAATATCAGGCCAAGCAATTGTTCGCCGAATTCGGCATCGCGGTGCCGCCGGGCAAGGTAGCGTCGACGCCGGCCGAAGCGGTCGAGATGGCGCGCGCGCTGGGCGGCGAGCAATGGATGGTCAAGGCGCAGATCCACGCCGGTGGCCGCGGCAAGGCGGGCGGCGTCAAGTTCTGCAAGTCGCCGGACGAGGTGAAGGCCGCCGCGAGCGGGATGCTCGGCAAGAAAATGGAAACCTACCAGTCCGGCGGCCGCGCGTTGCCGGTGAACCTGGTACTGGTTACCGAAGCCAGCGACATCGCCAAGGAGTTGTATCTCTCGACCCTGGTCGACCGCGGCGAGAAGGCGGTCACCTTCATTGCCTCGGCGCGCGGTGGGGTGGACATCGAACAGGTCGCGCGTGAAACGCCGGAAGACATCCATACCGTCACGGTGAACTTCACCGAAGGCTTGCAACCCTATCAATGCCGCGAGCTCGGATTCGCGCTGGGCCTCACCGCCAAGCAGGTCAACCAGCTTTCGAAGATCATGCTGGGCATGTACAGGCTGTTCAACGCGAAGGACCTGTCACTGATCGAACTGAATCCGCTCGCGATCGTGAAATCCGGCGACCTGATGGCGCTGGACGGCAAGGTCAATTCCGACGACAACGCCGAGTTCCGGCATCCGGAGCTGGCGGCGATGCGCGACGTGTCGCAGGAAGATCCGGCCGAGGCCGAAGCGGCGGCCGACCACCTCAACTACGTCACGATGGACGGTTCGATCGGTTGCATGGTCAACGGCGCCGGCCTGGCGATGGCGACCATGGACGTGATCAAGCTGGCCGGCGGCGAACCCGCCAACTTTCTCGACGTTGGCGGCGGCGCGACCACCGAGCGCGTCACCGCGGCGTTCAAGCTGATCCTGTCCTCGGACAAGGTGCGCTGCATCCTGGTCAACATCTTCGGCGGCATCGTGCGTTGCGACCTGATTGCCGAGGGCATCATCGCGGCGGTCAAGGAAGTGGGCCTGAAGATTCCGGTGGTGGTGCGCCTCGAAGGCACCAACGTCGAGAAGGGCCGCGAGTTGCTGCGCAACTCCGGTCTCAAGATCACGCCGGCGGACGATTTGAACGACGCCGCGCAGAAAGCGGTCGCCGCAGCCAAGGCTGCGTAGGAGCGACCGTGGTCGCGACTGTGGCGCCATCCATGGCATAGAGCTCCATGGTCGCCTGCACGCAGGCTCCTACGCTGTGAAGATAAGGAACGAACATGAGCGTGTTGGTCAACAAGAACACCAAGGTCATCTGCCAGGGCTTCACCGGCCACCAGGGCACCTTCCATTCCGAACAGGCGCTGGAATACGGCACCAAACTGGTCGGCGGCGTCACGCCGGGCAAGGGCGGCAGCGAACACATCGGCCTGCCGGTTTTCAATACCGTGCGCGATGCCGTGGACGATACCGGCGCCGACGCTTCGGTGATCTTCGTGCCGCCGCCGTTCGCGGCCGACGCGATCCTGGAAGCGGCCGCCGCCGGGATCAAGGTGATCGTCGCGATCACCGAGGGCATTCCGGTGCTGGACATGCTGCGCGTCAAGAACGTGCTGAAGGACTACCCCGATACCGTGCTGATCGGCCCCAACTGCCCCGGCATCATCACCCCTGGCGAGTGAAAGATCGGCATCATGCCTGGCCACATCCACAAGCCCGGCAAGGTCGCGATCGTGTCGCGCTCGGGCACGCTGACCTACGAGGCCGTGTTCCAGACCACCAATGTCGGCCTCGGCCAGTCCACCGTGATCGGCATCGGCGGCGACCCGATCAACGGCCTCAACTTCATCGACTGCCTGAAGCTGTTCCAGGACGACGCGCAGACCGAAGGCATCATCATGGTCGGCGAGATCGGCGGCAGCGCCGAGGAAGAGGCGGCCGAGTTCATCGAGGAAAACGTCACCAAGCCGGTGGTCGCGTTCATCG
>DASUKQ010000081.1:0-7907 GCA_036278635.1 Rhodanobacteraceae bacterium | reverse complement strand
TCCTGAACTCAATTGGCCTTGTGGATGGCGCGCTTGTCGACCGACAGTGCTGCTTCGTGCACGACCTCGGACAAGGTCGGATGGGCGTGGACGATGCGGGCGAGATCTTCGGCGGCGCCCTTGAATTCCATCGCGACCACGGCTTCGGCGATCAGTTCGGACACGACCGGGCCGCACATGTGCACGCCGAGGATGCGGTCGGTTTCCGCGTGCGCGATGAGCTTCACGAGGCCTGCTGGCTCGTTCATCGCCACCGCGCGGCCGTTGGCAGCGAACGGGAATGCCCCCGTCTTGTACGGGATGCCGTCGTCCTTGCACTGCTTCTCGGTCTTGCCGGCCCAGGCGATTTCGGGTTCGGTGTAAATGACCCACGGGATCACGCCGTAATCGACGTGGCCGGCCTTGCCCGCGATCAATTCGGCGACCATCACGCCCTCCTCGGAGCCCTTGTGCGCCAACATTGGGCCGCGCACGCAGTCGCCTATCGCCCACACGCCGTCGACGCCCGTCCAGCAATGTTCGTCGACTTCGATGCGGCCGCGGTCGTCGGCTTTCACGCCGGTGCCTTCGCCCAGCAGATCGTTCGTGTAGGCACGGCGGCCGACCGCGACCAACAGTTTGTCCACCGTGAGCTTGTGGTCGCCGTCCTTGTCCGAGTAGGTGACTTCGACCGCGTTCTTCTTGACGTCGGCCTTGGTGACCTTCGCGCCGAGATGGATATCCAGGCCCTGCTTCTTGAATTCGCGCGCGGCCGCCTTGGCGATGTCGGCGTCGGCGGCGCCGAGGAAATCCGGCAGCGCCTCCAGGATCGTCACCTCGGAACCGAGACGCTTCCACACCGAGCCCAGCTCCAGCCCGATCACGCCTGCGCCGATCACGCCGAGGCGCTTCGGCAGTTTGTCCAGGTCGAGCGCACCGGCGTTGTCTATGATCGTCTTGCCGTCGAACTTCGCGAACGGCAGCTCGATGGGCACGGAACCCGTTGCGATGATCACGTTCGCGGCTTCGAGCGTTTGTTTGCCCCCATCGTCGCCGCTGACCTCGACCTTGTTGCCCTTCAGCAACTTGCCGGTGCCAAAGAACGGCGTGACCTTGTTGGACTTGAACAGCAGCGCGACACCCCCGGTGAACTGCTTGACGATCTTGTCCTTGCGGCCGATGAACGCGGCCATGTCCACCTTCGGATTTTCGACCGTGATGCCATGGGTCGGAAGATTGTGCGCGAGATTCCAGAACTGCCTGGACGAATCCAGCAACGCCTTGGAGGGAATGCAGCCGACGTTGAGGCAGGTCCCGCCCAGCGCCTGCTTGCCGTCCTTGCCCTTGAACGCGTCGACACACGCGACCTTGAGACCCAGTTGTGCCGCGCGGATCGCGCAGACGTAGCCGGCCGGGCCCGCGCCGATGATGATGATGTCGAATTTTTTTGCGTCAGACATTGCAAGAGTCCTTGTAGAGCGGGACTCGGGACCCGGGACTCGGGACTCGAAATGGCCGCCGGATGGAGTGCTTCACGCAAATGGATACACGCCGGCGGGATCGAGTCGGAAGTCCCTGCGATGGTTGTTTTTGCCGGGTACCGGGTCCCGAGTCCCGGGTCCCGACAGTTTGATCAGATACCCAGCAGCATCCTGTGCGGATTTTCCAACTGGTTCTTGATGTCGACGAGGAACAGCACGGCATCCTTGCCGTCGACGATGCGATGGTCGTAACTGATCGCGATGTACATCATCGGTGCCGCCACCACCTGGCCGTCCTCGACCACTGCGCGTTCCTTGATCGTGTGCATGCCGAGGATTCCGCTCTGCGGGGGGTTCACGATCGGCGTCGAGAACAACGAGCCGAAGGTGCCGCCGTTGGTGATGGTGAAGGTGCCGCCCTGCAGTTCGTCGAGGGTCAGCTTGCCGTCGCGCGCCCGCTTGGCGAAATCCGCGATGGCCTTCTCGACATCCGCGAAGCTCATGTCCTGCGCGTCGCGCAGGACCGGCGTCACCAGGCCGCGCTCTGTCGAGACCGCGATCGAGATGTCCTGATAACCGTGGTAGATGATGTCATTGCCGTCGACGGAGGCGTTGACGACCGGATAATGCTTCAGTGCTTCGCAGACCGCCTTGACGAAAAAACTCATGTAGCCGAGCTTGATGCCGTGGGCTTGCTGGAACGCTTCGCCGAGCTGCTTGCGCATCGCGACGACCTTCGCGAGGTTGACTTCGTTGGACGAGGTCAACATCGCGGTCGAATTCTTCGACTGCATCAGGCGTTCGGCGATGCGGGCCCGCATGCGCGTCATGGGGACGCGCTCTTCGGGGCGGGAGCCTGAAGATCCGGGACCCGGGACCGGGGACCCGGGACCCGAAGATTGCGCAGCAGCAGGCGCTTTCGTGGGCGCCTCGCCCTTGGTGAAATTCACCAAGTCTTCCTTCGTGACCTGGCCGCCACGGCCGGTGCCCTCGACTTTCGAGGTGTCGATTTTTTCTTCGGTTGCCAAGCGCCGTGCCGAGGGCGACAGATTGTCGGATGCTGCTTTTGCGGGTCCCGGGTCCCGGCTTCCGGGTCCCGTCGCTGCCGCGGGCGTTTCGGATTTCGCGGGCGACTCGTCTTTTCCCGATTTGGCGGATTCGGCCTTGCTCGCCTCGTCCTTGCTCATGACCGGGCGCGAATCCTTGTCGGCTTTCCTGGCTTCACTCTTCTGCGATTCCGATTGTCCGGACTCCACGTCATTCGCACCGGCCTTGGGCTGCGCCGCCGCGCCGCCTTCCTCGAGGATCGCGATCACGTCCTGGCTGTTGACGGTATCGCCGGTGTCGTGACGGATTTCCTTGAGCACGCCGTCGGCGGGGGCGGGCACCTCCAGCACGACCTTGTCGGTCTCCAGGTCGACCAGGTTTTCATCGCGTTTGACCGCGTCACCGGGCTTCTTGTGCCACGCGGCTATGGTGGCGTCACTGACGGATTCTGGAAGTACCGGAACCTTGACTTCGGTCGACATGGTTTGTCCTTGGGGTTGCGTCTCGATTGTTGGTTTTGCTGCAGGCCCTCCCCTTCAAGGGGAAGATGGGGTGGGGATGGTGTTGGCGGTTCGCCCGGCTACCCCATCCCCCTCCCGGCCTCCTCCTTGAAGGGGGAGGAGTACAACCCTGCGGCGCGCTGGATGTTCATTCCACCGAATGATTGTCGCCCGCCGCCTCGACCAGCGCCTGTTGCACCAGTGCGCGTTGCTCGGAGACGTGGGTGTTGTAGTGGCCCGCAGCCGGCGCGGGCGAACGGACCCGGCCCGCGTAGTGCAGGCTATGGTGGCCGTCCGCGCAGGCCTGCAAATGATGGCGGATCTGGAACCACGCGCCCTGGTTCATGGGCTCTTCCTGGCACCAGATCACTTCCTTCGACGATGGATACTTGTCGAGTTCCGCGCTGACTTCGGCGCGGGGGAACGGATACAACTGCTCGACCCGCACGATTGCGACGTCGTCGATCTGCTGCTTGTTCGCTTCTTCGAACAGGTCGTAGTAGACCTTGCCCGAGCACAACACCACGCGCTTGACCTTGCCGGCGCTCTTGATGCGCTGGTCCGGGATCACGACCTGGAACGCCCCGTGTTCGAGATCGTCCAGCGAGGATACGGCCAGCTTGTGGCGCAGCAGCGACTTCGGCGTCAAAGCCACCAGCGGTTTGCGACAATCGCGCAACATCTGCCGGCGCAGCATGTGGAACATCTGCGATGGGGTGGTCGGCACGCACACCTGCATGTTGTCCAGCGCGCAAAGTTGCAGGTAGCGTTCCAGTCGCGCGGAGGAATGTTCGGGGCCCTGGCCTTCGTAGCCATGCGGCAGCAGCAGCACCAGTCCGCACAGCCGGCCCCACTTCGCTTCGCCCGAGGAAATGAACTGGTCGATCACGACCTGCGCGCCGTTGGCGAAGTCGCCGAACTGGGCTTCCCAGACCGTCAGCGTGTCGGGATCGGCGGTGGCGAACCCGTATTCGAACGCCATCACCGCCAGCTCCGACAGCAGCGAGTCGATCACTTCCACCGCGACGTCTTCGCGTACGTGCGCGAGCGGGGTGTAGACCTCCCCGGTCTTCTGGTCGTGGAGTTCCGCATGGCGGTGGAAGAAGGTGCCGCGCGGCGTGTCCTGGCCGACCAGGCGCAGCGCGCAGCCCTGGTCGATCAGCGTGGCGTAGGCGAGGTTCTCTGCGTAGCCCCAGTCGAGCGGGAGTTCGCCCTCGGCCATCTTGCGGCGGTCGCCGTAGATCTTGGCGACGCGGGATTGCAGGACGACGTTGTCGGGCCAAACAAGGATTCGTGCCGCGAGTTCGTTCAATCGCTTGCGCGCGACACCGGTATCGACCGATTGCGCGAGGCTGCCGTTGGTGAACCGGCTCCAGTCGACGGCGAATTTCTGGGTGCCGGGTGCGGCCAGCTCGGTGACCGGCTTGCCGGCATCGAGCAGGGCGCGATAGTCCTCGAACAGCTTCCGGGCGTCTCCGTCTCCGATCATGCCGCGTTCGGCCAATGTCCCGGCGTAGAGTTCACGCGTCGGCCGCAACTGCTTGATCACGTCGTACATGATCGGCTGCGTGGCAGAGGGTTCGTCGGCCTCGTTGTGGCCGTGGCGCCGGTAGCACACCAGGTCGACGACCACGTCCTTGTGGAACTGCTGGCGGAAATCGAACGCCAGCCGTTCGCATTGCAGCACGGCCTCGGGGTCGTCGCCGTTCACGTGCAGCACTGGCGCGTTCACCATCTTGGCGACGTCGGTGCAGTACAGCGTGCTGCGGCCGTCGTCGGCATCGGTGGTGAAGCCGATCTGGTTGTTGATCACGATGTGGACGGTGCCGCCGACGCCGAACCCGCGCGTCTGCGACATGTTGAGCAGTTCCATGTTGACGCCCTGCCCGGAGAGCGCCGCGTCGCCGTGGATCAGGACCGGCAGGACGTGTTCGTGCGAGCCGTCGTGGGCGCGGATCTGGCGCGCGCGCACCGATCCTTCGACCACGGGATTGACGATTTCCAGATGCGACGGATTGAACGCGAGCGCGACGTGGATGTTGCCCGCCGGTGCGTCGATGTCGGCGGAAAAGCCCATGTGGTACTTCACGTCGCCCGAGTACGCCGGGTCGTCCGGAAGGTCGAGCTTGCCTTCGAACTCCGCGAACAATTGCTGTGGCGGCTTGCCGAGGATGTTGACCAGCACGTTGAGGCGGCCACGGTGGGCCATGCCGATCACCAGTTCGTGCACGCCGTCGTCGGCCGCGCGGCGCACCAGGTCGTCCAGCAACGGGATGAGGCTGTCGCCGCCCTCCAGCGAGAAACGCTTCTGGCCGACGTATTTCGTGTGGAGGTACCGTTCCAGCCCATCGGCGGAAGTGAGCTTGGCCAGCACCCGCTTGCGGGTTTCCTCGTCGAGGCCCGCATCGCCGCTGGCCTGTTCGAGCCGATCGTAGATCCAGCGCCGCTGCGTGTGGTCGCTGATGTGCATGAATTCTGCGCCGATGCTTCCGACGTAGGTGCGCTGCAGGCGTTCGCGCAGGTCCCGCAGTGGCATGCGCTTGCCGCCGCCCGCGAAGGTGCCGCAGTCGAATTCGGTGTCGAGGTCGGCGTCGGACAAGCCGTGGAAGGACAGGTCCAGATCCGGCGCGGGCTGCTTGGGTGCGATCGCCAGCGGATCGAGGTCGGCGGCAAGGTGCCCGCGCGAGCGGTAGGCGGTCAGGAAGCGCAATACGCCGGCCTGCTTGCGGGCGTGCACGTCGTCGACGGTCGCCGCGGCGCGCCGGCCGCCGCGCCGCTGTGCCTCGACGATGCGGGCGATGGCGTCCGCATGCGACACGTCGCCGACGCCGTGCAGGCTCTGGAACCAGGTCCGCCACGCTGGCGCGACGGACTGCGGGTCGTGCAGCCACTCGTCGTACAGGTGGTCGAGATAGGCGGTGCTGCCGCCGCCGAACAGGGACGTTTCCGCCAATTGCTGCAACAAACTGCCGCCGTCGCTCACGATTGTCACCACGAAAAGGGCTGGATGCGGGCGCGGCAAAGGTCGCGAGGTGCCCGCGAACACCGAATTATAACGGTTTCATGTTGCAGTGCGGGATTCCAGGCGGTCGGGCGGGCGGCGATTCAGATGCCGAGCGTGCGCAGTTCCGGCCACGGCTCCGAGCGGTTCCAGATGTCCTCGAAAATCCGCATCAGTTCGGCGTGGCGACCGGGTGCGTAGGTCGAGCCCATCGCGACCATTTCGAATTCGACCGGGCGGAAAAGGTAGCCCTGGGTATCGACGCACATGAACGCGGACGGGAAATTCTGGTCTGCTGGCTCGACGGGCCGGCGGATTTCGATCACGCTGGAAAGTCGCTGGGCGAGTTCGAGCAGGCGCGTGCCCTCGTTGAGCGCGCGGGAGAGGTCCTGGGCCAGCACGCGAATCGACGAACCGCGGCCGGAGATCGCCAGTCGCCGCAACTCGACCAGACAGGCGGTGTCGTTGAGCAGCAACGGATGAAGCTCGCGCACCAGCACGCACATGCTGTGCCGGGCGCCCTGCAGCAGCGTCTTGGTGACTGCAATCAACTCCTCGCGGGTGCTGGCCTGGAGGGGGGCCGGCTTCGGTACAGGCCGTACCGGGCGTTCCGGTTCGACCCACGCGTCGAGTTTGCGCCGCATGAGCAAATGCGGGATCCCGGCTTCCTCGAACTCTTCGCCTTCTTCCTCGAACCCCTGGTGCAGGTAGAAGGGCACCGCATCGCGCTGCGCGTGCAATGTCACCGCGTCGAGTTTGCGCGTCCGCGCCAGATCGAGAAGGGCGTGCAACAGCATCTTGCCGACGCCGCGTCCGCGCCAGTCGCGCAGGACGGCCATCCGGCCGATCCGGCCATCGGGTGCCAGGCGCCCGGTGCCGATCGCGGTACCGTCCAGCGACCGGGTCAGGACGTGCGTGCAGCGCGGGTCGTCGTCGTCGCGATCGAGGTCGCGGGGAACGCGCTGCTCGCGGATGAATACGTCCTCGCGAACGCCGAGCAGCGCCTCCCGGTCGGGAACGTTTGCCCAGTCGCACACTTCGACGTGGAAGTCCGCCGGAATCGCCATGCCTTGTTGCCCCCTCCGGGCATTTGGCTGCTTCGTACACACGCGATTGTAAGTGTGGTCAGCGACGCCTGTATGTGACGTGACCGGCATTGATCAGTTCGGACAGGAGTGCGATACCACGGGCGGGCTGCGGCAATTCCGCAAGATTCGCACCGTCGAACGTGCGCGCGCCCGAGGCCAGCGTCCGCGCCCACGCGATCGGCGCATCCAGCACCGTGCCGGCAGCATAGAACCGCGCATCGCGACCCGTGCGGCGCCAGGCCAAGCGGCACCACGGGTCGCGCCTGAAGGTCGATTGCGACAGCCGCCTTGCAAGCGCCGCACGGTCGACCGGACGCCGTCGTGGCATCGATGCCTGCGCAGAGCGGTAACGCGTGATGAAGCACCCGAACCAGTCGGAGAAGGCATCGTCGTCGAACATGGCCGCAATCGGGCCGAGCGCGCGGCGTGCGCGCCCGACCGCCGCGCCGTCGATCTCGCCGGCTGCCGTGGCGGGAGCGAGGTCGGGGTCGGCGTAGCGTCGTGACTCCGGCAGCGTTGCCGCGAGGTTCTCGCTGAAGTCGAGCAGCAATTCCGATGCTGCCGGCGCCCGCATGCCGACCGAAAACGTCATGCATTCGCCGACCGCCACGCCATCGTGCGGAACCCCCGGGGGCAGGTACAGCATGTCGCCCGGATCCAGCGTCCACTCGCGGGTCGGGTGGAATTCGCGCAGCAGTTTCAGTTCGACGTCGTCGCGGAATGCAGTCGAAGGGTTCGGGCGCGTGTCGATCGACCAGCGCCGTCGCCCGATTCCCTGCAACAGGAATACGTCGTACTGGTCAACGTGTGC
>DASUKQ010000080.1:0-5037 GCA_036278635.1 Rhodanobacteraceae bacterium | reverse complement strand
CCTGCGGGCGTTGAAGCCCGATCTGGTGCAGACCTACAACATCGGAACGCTGGATCTGGCGCCGATGGTGCGATTGGCGGGCGTGCGCAGACTGGTGCACGCCGAGCACGGGCGCGATGCCACGGATCCGCAAGGAAACTTTCTCAAATACCATCGCCTGCGACGCTGGATGGCGCCGTTGGTCGCGCGGTATGTGGTGGTGTCGACGGAGTTGCGGGATTGGCTTGTGGACCGCGTGGGCGTCCGGCAGTCGAAGGTCGTGTACATCCCGAACGGCGTCGACTTGGCGAAGTTCGATATTGAGCACGACCGGCCTGCACCACGCAGACGATTGGGAGATTTTGCTCCCCCCGGCACCGTGCTCGTCGGCAATGTTGCACGCCTGGATCGAGTCAAGGACCACGCCGCGTTGATCGCTGCGTTCAAGATCATGCGCGATCGAGCCAGACACGGCAATACGCGCTTGATCATCGTCGGCGATGGCCCGCAGCGTGAACAGCTGGAAAAGCAGATTGCCGATCTTGACCTGCAGGAGACGGTGCGGCTGCTCGGCCACCGTGATGATGTGGCGGAGCTGCTGGCGGAGTGCGATCTGTTTGTCCTGTCTTCAATTGCCGAAGGCATGCCGGTCACCTTGCTGGAGGCCATGGCCGTCGGGCTGCCGGTGATCGCGACCGATGTCGGGGGCGTGGCCTCGGTGGTCGAGGACGGCGTGACGGGCGCTCTGGTGCCTCCCGGTGATCCGCACGTGCTCGCCGAGACCCTGGGTATCTTTGTGGTGGATGAAGCGCTGCGGCGTCGGCAGGGAGAAGCGGGACGTGCCCGTGTCACGACGCAATTCAGCCTGGGATCGATGGTGTCCGCCTATGTGGCGCTTTACGATGAATTGCTGGGCCGACCGGCATACGTCGCCAAGCCGCGCGTAATGCCGGGCCTGGCAGAGCGCAAGGAGAACTGACATGTGC
The DNA here is from genome assembly GCA_036278635.1 of Rhodanobacteraceae bacterium. Taxonomy (GTDB): domain Bacteria; phylum Pseudomonadota; class Gammaproteobacteria; order Xanthomonadales; family Rhodanobacteraceae; genus 66-474. The sequence continues at coordinate 4,072 of DASUKQ010000080.1, read as the reverse complement.
GGGCTTGCCGGCATCGTATCGGCGCAAAGTGGCGATGCCGCGAGCGAAAAAATCCTGCTCGCCATGCGCGATGTGCAATTGCACCGCGGACCAGACGAGGCCGGTTTGTATGTCGGCGAGGGTGTGGGATTCGGCCATCGTCGCCTGTCCATCATCGACCTGAGCCATGGACAGCAACCGATGGTCGATGAAGCGGCCGGTCTGGCATTGATCTACAACGGCGAGTTGTACAACTTCCAGGAATTGAAGGCTGCGCTGGAAGCAGAAGGCCTGGTCTTCCACAGCCGCAGCGATACGGAGGTGCTGCTGCGTGCCTGGCAGCACTGGGGCGAGGCGTGCCTCACCCGCCTGGTTGGCATGTTCGCGTTCGCGGTCTGGGACATGCGCGCGAAGCGCATTCACCTGGCCCGCGATCCCATCGGCATCAAGCCGCTTTATTACGGCTTCACGCGAAATGGCGACATGGTGTTCGCTTCCGAGTTGAAGGGGCTGCTGGCACACCCGGGCGTGGATCGGACGATCGATCCACAGGCCCTGGAAGACTATCTGGCGCTTGGCTACGTGCCGGATCCGAAAAGCATTTACCGCGATATCCGAAAATTGCCAGCCGGTCACTGGCTGACCTGGCGTGCCAGAGAATCAGGCCCGGCGCCCCGCCAGTATTGGGACCTGCCGTTCCAGCCTGTTGCCAACATGGCTCTGGACGACGCCATGGTGGAACTGCGCGGGTGGCTGGATCGATCGGTGGCAAGCCAGATGATCGCGGACGTCCCACTCGGCGCATTCCTTTCCGGGGGTGTCGATTCCAGCGCGGTGGTGTCGAGCATGAGCCGGGTGTCACGCGATCCTGTGCGCACGTGCTCGATCGGGTTCGATCACGGCGAGTTCGACGAGACCGGGTATGCACGACAGGTCGCCGAACATCTGCGCACGCGACATTTCGAGCGTCGGGTCGGTGCCGATGACTACGCGTTGCTCGACACGCTGGCCGCGATGTACGACGAACCGTTTTCCGACAGCTCGGCGTTGCCGACCTATCGCGTGTGCGAGCTCGCACGCACCCAGGTGACCGTCGCACTGTCCGGGGACGGCGGCGACGAGAACTTCGCCGGCTATCGCCGCTACCGCTTGCATGCATGGGAAAGCGGGCTGCGCGCAAGCGTGCCGTCATCGTTGCGGAAACCGGTATTCGGCGTGCTGGGCAGCGTCTATCCCAAGGCCGACTGGGCACCACGCCCGCTGCGTGCCAAGACCACGCTGCAGGCACTAGCCCGCGACGATGTAGCTGCGTATTTCCACACCGTCAGCACGACGCCGTCGGCGCTGCGCCGACAGCTCTACAGTAAAGCCTTCAAGCGCGAGCTCCAAGGCTATAGTGCGCTCGAAGTATTTCGCGCCCACGCGGCGCGCGCGCCGACCGACCACCCGCTGTCGCTGGCGCAGTACCTCGACTTCAAGACCTGGCTGCCTGGCGATATCCTGACCAAGGTGGACCGCGCCAGCATGGCCCACAGCCTCGAGGTGCGTGTACCGCTCCTCGATCACCGTCTGGTCGAATGGGCGTCCTCGCTGCCGCCCAATTTGAAGCTGCGCGGGGGAACAGGCAAGTACATCTTCAAGAGAACGCTGGAACCGGATTTGCCCCACGAGGTGCTCTACCGATCCAAGATGGGATTCAGGGTTCCGTTGTCGACCTGGTTACGTGGACCACTCGCGATCCGTGTTCGGGGGGCCTTGCTTTCTGGCGCCGTCGCCGGATGCGGATACTTCGAGCCGGCCATGCTCGATCGGTTGTTGCAGCAACATGCGGTTGGCCGGCGCGACCACAGTGCGACGTTGTGGAGTCTCTTGATGCTCGACGGGTTCCTGCGTCAGATGCAGGAGCCCGTAGTCGCCCAGGCCGCTGCCAGGTCGGTGGGCACGGTACAGGCTGCCGGGGCAGTGTCATGAATGACTGCATTCTGGTTTTCGGGATGCCGCGCTCAGGGACCACCTGGATCGGCAAGCTGTTCGACAGCCATCCCTATACGCTGTATCGCCACGAGCCGGACAGCGTGCGACGGCTGAGCCTGCCGCTGTACCCCGAAGTGGGATCCGCGTCCCGATACCGTGCGGAGCTGGAGCAGTTCGTCGCCTCGCTACCCGGCATGCGCAGCCCCAAGGTAGTGGGCAAGCAGCCGTTGTTCCCCAAACGCTACCTGTCCGTCGCAGGTCTTGGCGCCTACCGTGCAAGCGTCACCATCGCCAAGGCGACAAGTCGCGTCCGGCGAAACTTTCCGTGCTTGTACCGGCCCACCGCCGCGGGCTGTGCGCAAGCCCGCGTCGTATGGAAATCCATCGAATCCTCGGGACGGCTCGGCGTATTCATGGAGGCATTGCCCGGGGCCCGCGCCATTCACGTGATGCGGCACCCTTGTGGTTGCGTGGCGTCCCGCTTGCGTGGCGAAGCGGCAGGACGGTTCGGCGACGCGAAACCGAGCGCCGATGATTTGTGGCGGTTCAAGATATTGCTGGCTACCCCCACCGGGAAAGCCCATGGGCTCAGCCTGGAGGAAGTCGCGCGGCTTTCGCCCGAGGAGCGGTTGGCATGGCGGTGGGTATTGGCCCACGAAAAGATCCTCGCCGACATTGCGGACTGCGAACGTGTCCTTACGGTGCACTACGAAGATGTTTGCGCCGGCCCCATCGAGATGACCCGGCGGATGTTCGAATTTGCCGGCCTGGACTGGCAGCCGCAAACCGAAGGATTCGTGCGTGCGAGCACCGAGACGACGAAACGCGCCGCGGACACCGACTATTACAGCGTCTTCAAGCCGCCACAGGCGTCTGCGGAACGCTGGCGCTCGGAGCTCGCGCCCGACGTCATCGAACGCATCCTCGCGGTGCTCCGCAATAGTCCAATGTCGCGTTTCTACGCCGACGACGTGCAAGTACCCGCGGCGCGGTCCGGGGTCTTGATGTGAGCGCCGCGGCCGTCGATCACGCGGGCGAAGATGTCACGCCAACGACGGGCAGTGGGTACCCTGCCGCGCGGCGCGCGGGGGGCGTGCACCCCGAGGGGAACGACCAGCACAGGATCCATTTGCTGGTTTTCACCAGCCTCTACCCGAATGCCGTGCAGCCGCGCCACGGCATATTCGTCGAGGAGCGGCTGCGCCAGCTCGTCCAATCGGGCCGGATTACGGCGACCGTCGTGGTTCCGGTGCCGTGGTTTCCGTTCCAGCATTCGCGCTTCGGCGCCTACGCGAGATTCGCCCGGGTGCCCAGACACGAAGACCGTTACGGCATCCGGATCCTGCACCCGCGTTACCCGGTAATCCCGAAGCTGGGCATGAATATCGCGCCATCACTGATGTACCGTGCACTTCTGCCGTCGATGCGGAAGTTGGTCAAGACAAACGACTTCGATCTGGTCGATGCGCATTACTTTTATCCGGATGGCGTGGCGGCCATGCGGCTCGGCATGGCCCTCGGCAAACCGGTTGTCATCTCGGCGCGTGGTTCCGACGTGACCTGGATACCCCGCTATCGTCGCGCGCGGCGGCAGATCCAATGGGCGGCAGCGCACGCTTCGGCCATCGTGGCGGTGTCGCAGGCACTCAAGGGCAAGCTCGCAAAGCTGGGTGTCGATCCCGGCAAGGTCACGGTGCTGCGCAACGGTGTCGATCTCGATCGGTTTGGACCGCGCGATCGTGAAGCCATCCGTGCAAGGTTGGGACTTGCCGGTCCGGTCTGGCTGGCGGTCGGTAATCTGGTGGAGTTGAAAGGGGTGCACGTCACTTTTGAGGCTCTTGCCAGCGTGACCGACGTGACGTTGTTGATTGCGGGACAAGGCCCTGAGGAAGCGCGCTTGCGACGAATGGCGGATGATCTGGAAGTCGCAGCGCGCGTGCGGTTCCTTGGCACGGTTCCCCATGCCGAACTGCACGAATACTACAACGCGGCCGATGCGATGGTGCTCGCGTCGAGCCGTGAGGGCATGCCCAACGTAGTGCTGGAATCCCTGGCCTGTGGCACGCCGGTAATCGCTGCCCCTTTCGAGAGTGCGGCAGAGTTGATCAACACTCCGGAT
>DASUKQ010000079.1:0-7727 GCA_036278635.1 Rhodanobacteraceae bacterium | reverse complement strand
GCGCGGAGGCCCTTGCCGCCCTTTGCGCGCAACGCGGCGCAATGGCAGCTCGGGTCGCCTGCAGGCAGGCTCCTACGAAAAGCTTTTCCAAGACGCTCTTCGTAGGAGCGCGCCGGCGCGCGATGGGTTTTGCACTAAGGTGCCTGCGCGCGACGGGTGCGCCGCCCGTGGCCAATCTTTCCGGGATCGCCTGCAGGCAGGCTCCTGCAAAAAGCTTTTCCAAGACGCTCTTCGTAGGAGCGCGCCTGCGCGCGATGGACTCAATACCGGTAGTGATCCGCCTTGTACGGGCCTTCCACCGGCACGCCGAGGTAGTCGGCCTGTTCCTGGGTCATCTTCGTGAGCTTGACGCCGATCTGGTCGAGGTGCAGCCGCGCGACTTCCTCGTCCAGTTGCTTGGACAGGCGGTAGACCTTCTTCCCGTATTTGTCCTTGTTGGCCCACAGGTCGATCTGCGCCAGCGTCTGGTTGGAGAACGAGTTGGACATCACGAAGCTCGGGTGGCCATGCGCGCAACCGAGGTTGACCAGGCGCCCTTCGGCGAGCAGGTAGATCGAGTTGCCGCCCTCGAACGTGTACAGGTCGACCTGCGGTTTGATGTTCAAATGCTTCGTCGCCTTCTGCAGGCGTTCGACCTGGATCTCGTTGTCGAAGTGGCCGATGTTGCATACCAGCGCGTGGTCCTTCATGCGCTGCATGTGCTCGAGCGTGATCACATCGCGGTTGCCGGTGGTGGTGACGTAGATGTCGCCTTCACCCAGCGTGTCCTCGACGGTCGCGACCTGGAAGCCTTCCATTGCGGCCTGCAGGGCGCAGATCGGGTCGATCTCGGTCACGATCACGCGTGCGCCGAAACCCTTCAGCGAGTGCGCGCAGCCCTTGCCGACGTCGCCGTAGCCGCACACCACGGCAACCTTGCCCGCGACCATCAGGTCGGTCGCGCGCTTGATGCCGTCGGCCAGCGACTCGCGGCAGCCGTAAAGGTTGTCGAACTTGGACTTGGTGACCGAGTCGTTGACATTGATCGCGGGCACCAGCAGCTTGCCGGCTTCGGCGAGCTGGTACAGTCGGTGCACGCCGGTGGTGGTTTCCTCGGACACGCCGCGCCATTCGCTCGCGACCTTCTTCCAGAAACCCGGGCGTTCCGTGCGGGTCTTCTTCAACAGGTCCTTGATGACCTGCTCCTCGTGGTTGGCGCCTTTCTCGTCCACCCACTTCGCACCGTCTTCCATCTCGACGCCCTTGTGGATCAGCAAGGTGGCGTCGCCGCCGTCGTCCACGATGAGTTCGGGACCATGCATGTCCGGATGCGTGATCGCGTCCAGCGTGCACTGCCAGTATTCCTCCAGCGTCTCGCCCTTCCAGGCGAACACCGGGATGCCCTCGGCCGCGATCGCGGCGGCGCAGTCGTCCTGGGTGGAGAAAATGTTGCACGAGGCCCAGCGTACCGAAGCGCCCAGTGCGACGAGCGTTTCGATCAGCACCGCGGTTTCCTTGGTCATGTGCAGCGAGCCGGTGACCCGCACGCCCTTCAGCGGCTTTTGCGGCGCGTACTTGGCGCGGATCGACATCAGGCCCGGCATTTCCTGCTCGGCCATGGTGATGCGCTTGCGGCCGAGGTCGGCCAGTGCGATGTCCCGCACCTTGTAATCGTGCTTCACGGAATCTTTGGCGACAGCGTTCATGGATTGGCTCCGTTTGGTGAGTCCGGCGGACTCGCTTCGACGGGCGCGGTTGGAGAAGGGCGCCGCACCGAGCCTGGCTCCGGTTCGCACGGAGTCGCAGCGCCCCTCGGCGGGCGAACGACCATTATATATCCTTTCGTCGCGATGAAAGGATGAATGGCGCTGAACCGTTCCCCGCGCCGAATCGCGGCGCCCCGACGATCGCACACTTTTGTGGCCACAGCGCGCCATGACGCATGCCATTCGTAGGAGCCTGCCTGCAGGCGGCCGGAACGATCATCGGGATTGGCCCATTCGATCGCGCGCAGGCGCGCTCCTGCGAAGAACGTGTGTGCCGTGGGAAGAGGACGCCTTGCCGGAAGGATCGCGATTGCGTCGCTGTTGCAGGCAATTGTGCATATTCGTGACCGCATCGCGCCATGACGCATGCCTTTCGTAGGAGCCTGCCTGCAGGCGACCGGAACGATCATCGGGATTGGCCCATTCGATCGCGCGCAGGCGCGCTCTTGCGAAAAGCTGCTCGCGAATGATGTTCTTGGAGGCGCGCGCAGGCGCGCTCCTGCCCACCCATGCGCACCGGGGCGACCGGGGAGGCCGCGTATGATGGATGCATTCCGCCCCGGAGCATCGCATGACGCCACCCGCCGATACAGACGCCTTGCGCGACATCGTGTTCCCGCCGCAGGACGAGCCGTTGCGGGACGATGTCCGCCGGCTCGGCGCGCTGGTGGGACGGATGCTGGCCGAGCAGGGCGGCGAAGCGTTGTTCGAACGGGTCGAGGCGGTGCGCACGGCGGCCATCCGTCGGCGCGAAAGCGGCGCGGACGGCGCCGAGTTGGCGCGGCAGCTCGATGACCTCGAGGCGCAGGATGCCGAGGCGATGGGGCGCGCGTTCGCGGCCTATTTCCAGGTGGTCAATCTTGCCGAACGCGTCCATCGCATCCGCCGTCGGCGCGATTACCAATTGGCGGGCGCGGCGCCGCAGCCGGAGTCGCTGGCCGACGTGCTCGCAACGTTGAAGGCGCGCGGCGTCGCGGTCGACGAATTGCTGGCGTGGATCGGGCGTCTCGATGTCGAGCCGGTGTTCACTGCGCATCCGACCGAAGCCGTGCGCCGCTCGTTGCTGGAAAAGGAACAGACGATCGTGCGGGCGCTGATCGAGGATTTCGACCCCGCGCGCACGCCGCGCGAGCGGGCCGTCGGCCACGAGCTGATCCGGAATGCGATCACCGCATCGTGGCAAACCGCGGAAGCCGCGCGTGTGCGCCCCGACGTGCACGATGAATTCGAGCACATCGGGTTTTATCTGTCCGACCCGATCTACCAGGTGCTGCCGGTGTTCTACGAGACATTCGCGCAGGCGCTGGAGGAGGTCTATGGCATCGAGCCGGAGCTGGCGCGGGTGTTGCGCTTCGGTTCCTGGGTTGGCGGCGACATGGACGGCAATCCCAACGTCGGCGCCGACACGATCGACGAGACCCTGCGCGCGCAGCGCGGGCTGGTGCTGCAACGCTATGTTGCCGAATGCGTGCGCCTGGAGCGGCTGCTCAGCCAGACCGACGATCGCGTGTCGGTTTCCGACGCGCTGCGGCAACAGCTTGGCGAGTACCGCCGGCTGATGCCCGACGCGGCGGCCGCGATCCGGCCGCGCCATGCCGACATGCCCTACCGTTGCCTGCTCACACTGATGCGTGCGCGCTTGCAGGCCACCGTTGCGGAGGTGCCCGGTGCCTACCGGAGCGCCCGCGAATTCGCCGACGACGTGTCCCTGATCGCGGTCAGCCTCGCGGCGCACAAGGGTGGCCACGCCGGACTGTTTGCCGTGCGCCGCCTGGGTTGGCGTGTACGCACCTTTGGATTCCACCTGGCGCGGCTCGACGTGCGCCAGGATTCGCGCGCCCACGACGACGTGCTGGCGCTGTTGCTGGATGATGCCGATTGGTCCTCGCGTGATCCCGCCCGGCGCGCCGAAGTGCTGCGTCCCCGTGCTGCCGGCGAGCGGCCATTCGATCCGCATGACGATCCTTCCGTGGAACGCCTGCGCGCCGTGTTCGCAACGATCGCGGAAGCCCACCAGCATTACGACGGTGACGCCATCGGACTGTACGTCATTTCCATGGCACGCTCGGCCGCCGATGTACTGGCGGTGCTGGCACTCGCGCGTTACGGCGGCCTGGCCGACGCGAATCACGGCGTCCCGCTCGACGTCGCGCCGCTGTTCGAGACCGTCGACGACCTCGAGCACGGTGCGGCTACCCTGCGCGCACTGTTGGCGGATCCGGTGTACCGCGCGCACCTCGCGTCGCGCGGCGATCGCCAGTGGATCATGCTCGGTTACTCCGACAGTGCCAAGTTCGGCGGCATCCTCGCCGCCCGCTGGGCGCTGCAGCGTGCCCAGGTCGAATTGCTGGGCGTGGCGAAGGACGCCGGTATCGCGTTGGCCTTCTTCCACGGCCGGGGCGGCTCGGCCAGCCGCGGCGGATCGCGCACCACGCCGGCCCTGATGGCGTCACCGCGTGGCGCGATCGCGGGCAGGCTGCGGATCACCGAACAGGGCGAGGTGATCCATCGCAAGTACGGCATCCGGGCGCTGGCGCTGCGCAACATGGAACAAACCGTCGGCGCGGTACTCAGGGCCAGCTTGCGGCCGCGCGATCCCGAACCGCGCGAGGCGGTCTGGCGCGAGCGGATGGAAAGGCTGGCCGGTTGCAGTCGCGACGCGTACCGCGAACTCGTCAGCGCGTCGGGCTTCGTGGACTACTTTCGCGCCGCGACGCCGATCGACGTGATCGAACGCATGACCATCGGCTCGCGTCCACCCAGCCGGCGTGCCATGCATGGCATCGAGGACCTGCGCGCGATCCCGTGGGTGTTCGCGTGGACCCAATGCCGAGCGATCATGACGGGCTGGTACGGACTGGGCACCGCGCTGGCGCGCGGCGTGGAGGAATTCGGAGAGAAGGCGATGGCCGAAATGGCCCGCGACTGGCCGTTCCTGGCGACGCTTCTCGACGACGTCGAAATGGTGCTGGCCAAGGCGGACATGGATATCGCCGGCGCGTTTTCGGGGCTTTCGGGTGACCTGCATGCGCGCTTTTTCCCGCGCCTCCATGATGAATTCGTGCGCACCCGCGACGGATTGTTGCGCCTCAAGGGTCAGGACCGGTTGCTCGCCGGCGATCGCCGGCTGGCGCTGTCGATCCGCCTGCGCAACCCCTATGTCGATCCGATGAGCCTGCTGCAGGTCGACCTGCTGCGCCGCTGGCGCGCCACCGACCGCCGCGACGACGCCCTGCTGCGCGCGCTGGCCACCTGCGTCAACGGTGTCTCGCGTGGGCTGCAAAACACCGGCTGAAGAAATGGTGTCAGGGAGAAATGGTGTCAGGGACAATTTTCGATCGCAGTCGTGCCTGGGAGACAGATTCCTCGCCGAAAAATTGTCCCTGACACCATTTCCTGCAGGAGCGATCGAGCGGGTCGCCTGCGCGCAGGCTCCTACAGTTTCGCCGCCTTGCGCAATTCGTCGGCGCGGTCGGTCTTTTCCCACGAGAACGCCGTGGCGGTTTCGGACTTCTTCACCAGCTTGCCGGCCTCGCGGTCTTCCCACTTGTAGGTGAGCTGGAAGGGTTTGCGGCCGAAGTGGCCGTAGGCGGCGGTGGACTGGTAGATCGGATGGATCAGGTCGAGCATCTTGATGATGCCGTACGGGCGCAGGTCGAAGTGCTTGCGGATCAGCTTCTCGATCTTGTCGTCGGAGATCTTGCCGGTACCGAAGGTCGTTACCGAGATCGAGGTCGGCTCGGCCACGCCGATCGCGTAGGACACCTGGACTTCGCAGCGCTCGGCGATGCCGGCGGCCACGATGTTCTTGGCGACGTAGCGCGCGGCGTAGCTGGCCGAGCGATCGACCTTGGACGGATCCTTGCCCGAGAACGCGCCGCCGCCATGGCGGGCCATGCCGCCGTAGGTGTCGACGATGATCTTGCGGCCGGTGAGGCCGCAATCGCCGACCGGGCCGCCAATCACGAATTTGCCGGTCGGGTTGATGTGGACCTTGTTCTTCGGCAGCGCGGCCAGCCACTTTTTCGGCAGCACGGGCTTGAGGATGTGCTCACGCACGCCTTCGACAAGATCGGCCTGCTTCACCGACGGGTCGTGCTGCGTGGACAGCACCACGGCGTCGAGGCCGGCGACCGTGTTGTCCTCGTTGTACAGCAACGTCACCTGCGACTTGGCGTCGGGGCGCAACCACGTCAACTTGCCGCTCTTGCGGACCTTCGACTGTTGCTCGACCAGGCGGTGCGAGTAGTAGATCGGCGCCGGCATGAACTCCGGGGCCTCGTTGCAGGCGTAGCCGAACATCAGGCCCTGGTCGCCGGCGCCCTGTTTTTCGGGACTCTTGCGCGCGACGCCCTGGTTGATGTCGGGCGACTGCTTGCCGATCAGGTTCAGCACGCCGCAGGTCGCGCCGTCGAAGCCCACCGTCGAGGAGTCGTAACCGATGTCGAGGATTACCTTGCGCGCCAGCGACTCGATGTCCACCCAGGCATCGGTGGTCACTTCGCCGGAAACGATCGCGACACCGGTCTTGACCATGGTCTCGCAGGCCACGTGCGCGCGCTTGTCCTGGGCCAGGATGGCATCCAGCACGGCATCGGAAATCCGGTCGGCGACCTTGTCCGGGTGGCCTTCGGAGACCGATTCGGAGGTGAACAGGTAACGGCTCATCGTGGCTTGTATCCTTCGATGCGGATGGAAAGATGAAACAAATTGGGGATGATACAGGGAAGCGTCGCCCGCTGCACCGGGCAGCGTAACGCGTTCAGCGGTGGGCAGGCGCTTTGCGCTGCCGGGTTGGTCAGCGTCGAGCTTGATCGGGCGCAGGCGCGCTCCTGCAAAAGCAGCTTGGCAGGAGCGCGCTGCGCGCGATTCAGCGATCATGGGGCGGGTGACAACCCGCCTTCGGTACGCGTTCGGCGGCACTTCATGCGGCGACGGCAAACTCGCCCGGCACGCCGGCGGCCAGCGCATCGAAATAATCGCGGGTCAGTCGCCGTTGCTCGGCTGCGCTTTCGGCGGCGTTGACGACGGCCCGAAACGCTGCGTTCTCGGGGCGCTCCTTCGCGTACCAGCCAAGATGCTTGCGCGCGATCCGTACGCCCATCGGCTCGCCGTAGAACGCGTGGAGATCGTCGAGGTGACCGAGCAGGATGTCGCGGACTTCGGCGAGGCCGGGCGCAGGCAGCCGTTCGCCGGTGGCGAGGAAATGTGCGATCTCGCGGAAGATCCACGGCCGTCCCTGCGCGGGTCGGCCGATCATCAGCGCGTCGGCGCGGGTGTAGTCCAACACCGCGCGCGCCTTCTCCGGCGTGTCGATGTCGCCGTTGGCGAACACCGGGATCGCAACGCTCGCCTTGACCGCGGCGATCGTGTCGTATTCGGCGTGGCCGGTGTATTTCTCGGCGCGGGTGCGGCCGTGCACCGCCAGCGCTGCGATGCCGGCGCCTGCGGCGATGCGGGCGATGGCGAGGGCGTTGCGCTGCCCGGGAAACTGTCCGGTGCGGATCTTGAGCGTCACGGGCACCTCCACCGCGCGCACCACTGCCTCGCAGATCCTCGCCACCAGCGGCTCGTCGGCGAGCAGCGCCGAACCGGCCCAGGCACTGCAAACCTTCTTGGCCGGACAGCCCATGTTGATATCGATCAATTGTGCGCCGTGATCGACGTTGTACCGTGCGGCTTCCGCCAGCATGACCGGGTTGGAGCCGGCGATCTGCACCGCGACCGGGTCGGGCTCACCCGCGTGGTCCATCCGGTGCAGCGACTTGCGGGTGTGCCACAGGCGTGGATCGGACGTGGTCATCTCGGACACGGCCAGTCCCGCGCCCAGCCGCTTGCAGAGCCGGCGGAACGGCTTGTCGGTGACGCCGGCCATTGGGGCCAGCGCAACCGGCGGGTCGATGGGAACGGATCCGATCCTCATCCGACGAATTCTAGCGGCGGCAGGGCGCGGCGCGGCTGCGGGCAGCGCGCCGAGCGATG
>DASUKQ010000078.1:0-12435 GCA_036278635.1 Rhodanobacteraceae bacterium | reverse complement strand
GGCTGCCGTCGCGTAGCCTGTCCCGAGCTGTCGAAGCGCTCAACGCGAACGGGTCCGGTTTGACGCCCGTTCATTGCCCCAACGTGCTGCAGGCTTCACGTGGAGCTCGGTCGGGTACCGGTTTCGACGCGTTGGCGCGCGCGGATCGGGATGCCGGACTCGCGTCCGCGCTGGTGGCCGGACAGCCCCATTCCGACGCGCATGCCGTAACCGATGCGTTCGGCGTAGCCGGTCACCAATGCCGCGGATTCGTCGTCGAGCAGTTCCATGGCGGTTTCGCGCCACAAGGCCAGCCAACGCCGGAAGTGTTCGACGCCGATCGGCAGCGGCTGGTGCTTCGCGAGCGGATTGCCGCGGTAGTGGCCGCTGCGAAGTGCGACCGTCGCCCAGAACGAGGTCATCAGCACCTTGTGCGCATCCCAGTCGTCGACCACCGCGTTGAACACGGGGCCGAGCAGCGGGTCGATGCGGACCTTGTCGTAGAAACGGTCGACCAGTGCGGCGAGTTGCGACTCGTCGAGGTTGGCGGGAATGATGTTGGGCATGGCGCCAGCGTCGTCCGTTGTCCTCGTCGCAGCCATGACTTGCATCAATGACGCGCATCAATGCCGCGGCCGGGCAGGCGGTGCAAAGTGGCCGTGCACGAGCCATGAAGGCATCCCGATGACCCACGTCGTCACCGACAACTGCATCAACTGCAAGTACACCGACTGCGTTGAGGTGTGCCCGGTCGATTGTTTCCACGAAGGGCCGAACTTCCTCGTGATCGACCCCGACGAGTGCATCGATTGCACCTTGTGCGTGGCCGAATGCCCGGTCAATGCGATTTTTCCGGAGATGGACGTACCGGCGGGGCAGGAACACTATCTCGGGATCAACGCCGATCTCGCGAAAGACTGGCCCGTCATCGCCAGCAGGATCCCGGCGATGGAAGGCGCGGACCTGTGGGACGGCATTCCCGACAAGTTGCCGTTGCTCGATCGCGGCGCGGGCAAGTCCAACGCAGCGTGATCGTCGTTGGCCGGCGTGGGCTAGACTGGGCCGATTGCACGACAGCGGTCGCAGCGGCTCGCGTCATTCACACGTCCAAGGAGATTTTCCATGTCCAGCGTCAAATTCCATGACAAACCCGTCCACGTCGATGGAACCTTTCCGAAAGTCGGCGACAAGGCCCCGGCGTTCAAGCTGATCGCCAGTGACCTTTCCGAAAAGACGCTCGCCGATTTCGCCGGCAAGCGGAAGGTGTTGAACATCTTCCCGAGCGTCGATACCGGCGTGTGCGCGGCCTCGGTGCGGCACTTCAACAAGAGCGCCGCGGCCCTGGACAACGCGGTGGTGCTGTGCATCTCCGCCGACCTGCCGTTCGCGCAGGCGCGCTTCTGCGGTGCCGAAGGCATCGAGAACGTCGTCATGCTGTCGATGATGCGCGGCCGCAGGTTCCTGAACGACTACGGCGTCGCGATGACCGATGGCCCGTTGGCCGGCCTCGCCGCACGCGCGGTGGTGGTCCTGGACGAGCACGACAAGGTGATCTACACGCAACTGGTCGACGAGATCACCCACGAGCCCGACTACGACGCGGCGCTGAAGGCGCTCGGCTGACGCCTCATTTACCCCCTTCGGAACGAAGGGGGTCGCGCCACAGGCGCGGGGGGATGCCCGACGTTCAAAAGCCGTCCCCCTCGTCGCGCTGCGCGCGCGTTCGCCCTCGCTCTGCCCTCGTCCCCTAAGGGGCAGGCAATCAACGTCGTCCCGCTCACCCCGCGTTCGCGAACGCTTCCGTGATGTCGAGCATGCGGTTGGAGAAGCCCCACTCGTTGTCGTACCAGCCCAGAACCTTGACCAGGGTGCCGCCCATCACGCGGGTCTGGGTGGCGTCGTAGGTGCACGATGCAGGGTTGTGGTTGAAATCCACCGACACCAGCGGTTGGGTGTTGACCGCCATGACGCCCTTCATCGGACCGCCTGCCGCTTCGTCGATCGCCGCGTCGATTTCTTCCTTGCTGGTCTCGCGCGCGGCCACGAAGGTCAGGTCGACCGCCGACACGTTGATGGTCGGGATGCGCATCGAGAAGCCGTCGAGACGGCCATTCAGTTCCGGCAGCACCAGTCCCACCGCGACGGCCGCGCCGGTCTTGGTCGGGATCTGCGACATCGTGGCCGAGCGGGCGCGGCGCAGGTCCTTGTGATAAACGTCGGTCAGGACCTGGTCGTTGGTATAGGCGTGGATCGTGGTCATCAGGCCGTGCACGATCCCGATCTTCTCGTGCAGCACCTTGGCCAGCGGCGCCAGGCAATTGGTGGTGCACGAGGCGTTGGAGATGATGGTGTCCGACGGCTTGATCTGGTCGTGGTTGACGCCGTACACGAAGGTTCCATCCACGTCCTTGCCGGGCGCCGAGATGACCACTTTTTTCGCGCCGGCCGCGATATGCGCGGCGGCCTTGTCGCGCTGGGTGAACAAGCCCGTCGATTCGATCACGATATCGACGCCGAGGTCCTTCCACGGCAGCTTCGACGGATCGCGCTCGGCGCAGACCTTGATGCGATCGCCATTGACCACGAGATCGCCGCCTTCGACGTTGACCGTACCCGGGAACTTCCCGTGGGCCGTGTCATGCCGCGTCAGGTGGGCGTTGGTTTCGGCGTCGCCGAGATCGTTGACCGCGACGATGTGCATCGCATCGGTGCGATTGGATTCGTACAGCGCACGCAGGATGTTGCGGCCGATGCGGCCGTAGCCGTTGATCGCGACCTTGATGGCCATGGTGTGTCCTTTGCCCGAAGCATTGGTTGGAATAGGCAATTTTAGCGCCTTTCGCGGGTTTCTTCATGGCTGGCCGGCACCGAAGTCGTGGCAAACTGGCGTTTTCACTGGTGACTGCCATGCACCTGCGGGTTCCACTGCCGCGCCGTGTGTACGCGGCTGTTTTCGTGCTGGTCTCCGCGCTGTCTTGCGCGCCTGCCGCGCTCGCGTGGGGACCGCTCGGGCACCGCATCGTCGCGCGGCTGGCCGAGGCGCAATTGACGCCGCGGGCCAAGGCTGAAGTGGACAAGTTGCTGGCAGTGCGTGGCGAGCGTTATCTGGACCAGGTCGCGAACTGGGCCGATGATTTGCGCGATACCGATCCGGTGCTCTACCGGCGCACCAGGAAGCTGCATTACCTCAACTTCCAGTCCGGCGATTGCCTTTACGATCCCCCGCGCGACTGCCGCAACGGTGACTGCGTGGTGGCCGCGATCGCGAAGTATTCGTCGATCCTGGCCGACCGCTCGAACAGTCCCGCCGGGCGCGCCCAGGCGCTGGCCTTCGTCGTGCATTTCATCGGCGACGTGCACCAGCCGTTGCACGCCGGTTACCGTCACGACGCCGGCGGCAACGATTTCCAGGTCCGCTGGCAAGGTCAAGGGACGAACCTGCACCGCATCTGGGATTCGGCGATGCTGGACGATGCGCATCTTTCGACCGCGCAGTACACGCGCCGGCTGCTGGCCGAACGCACGCCCATGGCGACCGGCGGCACGCCCGCGGAATGGGCCGAGGAATCCTGCCGGATCGATCGCGACGAGGGCGTGTATCCGTCGTCGCATGTCATCGACGAAGCCTACATGCAGCGCGAACGACCGATCGCCGAGCGCCGCCTGCGGCAGGCCGGCGCGCGATTGGCAGCGTTGCTCAATCGCGACCTGGGCAGCAGGTAGGTTGGGCTGACCCGGGCGCATTTGTAGGTTGGGTTGACCGCGGCTTCATCGCGGGAAGCCCAACGTCCGTGGTGTGATTACCGTTGGGCTTCGCTTTGCTCAACCCAACCTACACGGAGGCTCGCAGGTCGGGTTGATCCGGCGAAGTCCGTAGGTTGGGTTGACCGCGGCTTCATCGCGGGAAGCCCAACGTCCATGATGTGATTGCCGTCGGGCTTCGCGTTGCCCAGCCAAGGCTACGTCAATACGCGATACCGAGCCGCCGCATCAGCTTGCCCATCAGCCATGCCGGCCCGATCAGCAACTGCACGATGTTGTCGAAGAACGCCGGACGGCGCCCCTCGATCGCGTGACCGACGAACTGCCCGATCCAGGCCAGCACGAACAACGCGATGGCGAGGATCAGCAATCCACGCGGGCCGAGAGCGCCGTACAGCGCCCATGCAATCAGGCCGCTCACCAGGAACACCAGCGCCATTGCATAACCAAGGTTGCGCGACAGCCGGTGATAGAAAAGGTAGGCCGCGAACATCGCGACGACGGCCCACAGCCCCGGGCGCGTCCACGCCGACACCGATGGGATCGTCCACAACGCGGCGATCACCGCCCACATGATCACCGGCACGCATACCCAATGGATTGCGCGATTGGTCGGGTTTCGATGATCGGCGGCGTAGCTGCCGAACCATTGGTGGATGTCGCGCATGCTGATGGTCTCCTGCGTGATGCTGCGCCCGACGGATCGTCAGTCGTCGTCCGGAAGCACCACTTGCGGCATCGGATGCACTTCGAACGCGAAACCTGCGCCCGCCTCGATGGCCGGGTCGCCAGCGGCCAGGGGCTGTGGGTCGACCCCGTCACCCAGCCGCAGGATGGCGATGCCATAACCCCCCTTCGGGTCGGCCACCGGGCCGAACGCGACGACCATGCCCTGGCCCATCAATTCCCGCCAGTAGAGGCCATGCTCGTGCATCAGCCTGGTTTCGTCGGTACTGATGTCGGCGATGAAATTCGGTCGCGGCGGAACCAGTTTGTAGAGGAAGAATTTCATGAGGTTCTCCCGTCCTGGCGGCGAGGCGATGATGCCGCCTGCACGGCCCGACGATTCACCGGACCGCAATCCCCGCCAACTTGCTGAGGGCCTCGGCATACTTCGCCGCCGTGCCATCGATCACCGATTGCGGCAGCTTCGGGCCGGGCGCACGCTTGTTCCAGTCCAGCGTTTCCAGGTAGTCGCGCACGAACTGCTTGTCGTAGGACGGCGGGCTGATGCCGGTCCGGTACTGGTCGGCCGGCCAGAAGCGCGAGGAATCCGGCGTGAGCATCTCGTCCATCACGTACAGCTTGCCGTCCGCGTCGGTGCCGAACTCGAACTTGGTGTCGGCGATGATGATGCCGCGTTCGGCGGCGTAGGCGGCGGCGAAACGGTAGATCGCAAGCGTCGCATCGCGCACCTGCCCGGCGAGGTTCGCGCCGATCTGCGCGACCACCTCGTCGAACCCGATGTTTTCGTCGTGGGTGCCCTTGGGCGCCTTGGTGGACGGGGTGAAGATCGGTTCCGGAAGCTGCTGCGCCTGCTCCAGGCCGCGCGGCAGCTCGATGCCGCACAGCGCGCCCGTGGCCTGGTAGTCCTTCCACCCCGAGCCAATCAGGTACCCGCGCGCAATGGCCTCGACAGGCACCGCCTTCAGCCGCTTCACCACCACCGCGCGTTTTTCGTACAGCCCGGCATCGACGCCCCCCGGAAGAACTTCGGCCGCCGGCGTGCCGGTCAGGTGGTTGGGCACGAGATGCGCGGTCTTGCCGAACCAGAAGTTCGAAATCTGCGTCAGCATCTCGCCCTTGCCGGGGATCGGGTCGGGCAATACGACGTCAAACGCCGACAGGCGGTCGGACGCAACGATCAGCAGGCGATCCCCGGACAACGCGTAGACGTCGCGTACCTTGCCGCGGTGGAGCAACTCCAGCCCGGGCAAGTCCGCTTGCAGCAGGGTGGTGGACATGGTGCTCCCGAGGCGATGGCGAAGATGCGATTGTAATCCGGCCGTGGCTTCCGGTTGCGCGCCGATGGAAGCCCGGCTGATAAACTGGCGGGATGCGGAAGTTGCTCGTTTTGACCTTGATACTGGCTGGGTTCGCGCCGGGTGTGGCGCCGGCCGAAACGTCCGCGCCGGAGCGCCCGGCGCGGTTGGGCCTGTGCGCCGCATGCCACGGCGAGGACGGCCACGCGCGGATTCCGGGCGCGCCCAATCTCGCCGGGCAACCGTACCGATACCTGCTCCAGGCCCTGCACGAATACCGCTCGGGCCAGCGCAGCGCGCCGGTGATGCGCGCGGCGACGGGGCCGCTCACCGACAAGGACACCCAGGAGCTGGCGCGCTGGTATGCGGCACAGTCGCCGTGCAAATCGCCACAGGCAGGGAGCCTGTGAGGATCTGGGGCAAGCTGATCGGTTTCGTGGTCGGCTTGTGGATTACGGGCGGAAGTTTCGGCGCCGCCGTGCTGGGCATGGTGATCGGACACCTGCTGCTCGACAGCGGCTGGCTCGGTGGGCTTACCCAGACCGGTGGCAGGAACGGCTACGTCGAACCGCTGTTCGCACTGATGGGCGCATTGGCCAAGAGCGACGGCCGCGTGTCGGAGGCCGAAGTCTCGATTGCCGAGAAGCTGATGTCCCGGCTGGAGCTGGACGCGTTGTGGCGGCGTCGCGCGATCGATGCCTTCAACCAGGGCAAGGCGCCGGGTTTCGACCTGGCCCAAACGCTGGTCGCCCTGCGCGCATGGTGCCAGCCGCGGCGCAGTTCCGTCATGCCGTTCCTCGACATGCTGTGCGACGTGGCGCTGGCCGACGGCCCGTTGTCGGACGGGAAACTGCAGGTGCTGAAGCGCGTGGCGTTTTCCCTGCGCGTCAGCGAATTGCAGTTGGTGGCACTGCTCGCGATGAAGGGTTTTGCGTGGCACGGCGCGCGCGGCCCGCGCCCCGGCGACCATGCGCGCGCAGGGGATTATTCGGGATACCGGGCCACGCCGCCGCGCAGCACCGGTCCCGACCCCTACGTCGTGCTCGGCGTGGCGCGGGATGCCGACGAGCGCACCATCAAGCGCGCGTACCGCAAGTTGATCAGCGAATACCATCCGGACCGGCTCGGCAACATGCCCGAGGACCTGCGTCGGCGCGCCGGCGCGCGCGCCAGCGAGATCAATGCGGCGTGGGAACGCATACAATCCGAACGAGGTTTCAGGTAGGAGCTTGAAGCTGCTTTCCCTCTCCCTCCGGGAGAGGGTGCCCGAAGGGCGGGTGAGGGTTCGGCATTCGCGTAATGTTCAACATTGCCCGGATTCGTGCCCTCACCCCTGCCCCTCTCCCGGAGAGAGAGGGGTTCCAATCATCTTGTCGTGCGCGTATTCGAGGGGATTGTCATGAGCAAACAACCTTGTGTTATTGCCCCATCCATCCTGTCGGCAAATTTCGCGAAGCTCGGCGCGGAAGTCGACGCCGTGATCGACGCGGGCGCCGACTGGATCCATTTCGACGTGATGGACAATCACTACGTGCCCAACCTCACCATCGGCCCGATGGTGTTGAAGGCGCTGCGCGATTACGGCGTCACGGCGCCGATGGACGTGCACCTGATGGTCGAGCCGGTGGACCGGATCGTGCCGGATTTCGCCAGGGCGGGGGCAACCTCGATCAGTTTCCATCCGGAGGCCACGCGGCACGTCGACCGCACCCTGTCCCTGATCCGCGAGCACGGCTGCAACGCCGGCCTGGTGTTCAATCCGGCGACCCCGCTGGACTGGCTGGACTACGTGCTGGAGAAGGTCGACATCGTGCTGGTGATGTCGGTCAACCCGGGGTTCGGCGGCCAGCAATTCATTCCCGCGGCGCTGGAAAAACTGAAGCGCGCGCGGGACATCATCGATCGCAGCGGCCGGCCGATCCGTCTGGAAGTCGACGGTGGCGTCAAGACCGACAATATCGGCGGGATCGCACGCGCCGGCGCCGACACCTTCGTCGCCGGCTCCGCCATTTTCGGCAGCGGCGATTACCTCAAGACCATCGCGGCCATGCGCGCGGCAGTCGGGTAAAGCAATTCGGTCCGCCAATGAACAACAACCAACGGCTCCGACGCTTTCGCATCGGAGCCGCGGTCGACCAGGAGAGGAATCAAGACAAAACCGGAGCGAAGGGGAATCGCTCCGAACTTCACGTGGTGGTCCGCCGCGCTGGGCACCTTCCGGTGTCAACCACCGGTTGCGTCTCCGGTGCCAGCGCGGAGGTATTCCACGGTCGTTATCCACGGCAGGAGTCCCGACGCCCTCCATTAGGCGCCAGGCGGACGCCGCCTGGGTGGCGCGTCAAGGGCGGCGGGCGGGCAATTTATGGCAAAACGCGGGCAGCCGTCCTGAATGGGTTGCGCGTCGCCCCCGCATGGCGCACGCTCGCGTCTCGGGTTGGAGCGCGGACCAGCGGTGCCGCACCGGGTCAAGGTTGCGGAGCGGACTTCGTGCGGCAACCGTTTTCGTGACATGCTGCAAGGATCCTGGCGATCGCAGCGCGGTCGGGTTCGATTGGCCGGGGGTTCCCGGATTGGGTGGAGAAGCAGATGGCCCGCGCCATTGCCATTGTCGAGGACGAACCGTCCATCCGCGCCAATTACGTCGAGGCGCTGTCGCGCATCGGCTACGACGTGCGCGGCTTCGCGTCGCGCGGGGAAGCCTCCGGCGCCTTCGCCAACCGGATGCCGGAGCTCGTGATCATCGACATCGGACTGGGCGACGAGCCCGAGGGCGGCTTCGACCTGTGCCGCGAACTGCGCGCCCGCTCGGCCACCTTGCCGATCATCTTCCTGACCGCGCGCGATTCCGATTTCGACGTGATCTCGGGCCTGCGCCTCGGCGCCGACGATTACCTCAGCAAGGACATCAGTTTCCACCAGCTCGCCGCGCGGATCGGCGCGTTGTTCCGGCGTGCGGAGTCGCAGAAGACGCCGGCGGCGACGGAGACGGTGGTCGAACACGGCCCGCTGAAGCTGGAAGCCGAGCGCATGCGGATGACCTGGAACGATGTCGAAGTGCCGCTGACCGTGACCGAGTTCTGGATGGTGCACACGCTGGTGCGTTTCCCCGGCCACGTGAAGAACCGCGACCAGTTGATGCGCGACGCCGAACTGGTGGTCGACGACGCCACCATCACTTCGCACATCAAGCGGATCCGCAAGAAATTCCTCGCCGTCGACCCCGCCTTCGACGCGATCGAGACCGTGCACGGGGTGGGGTATCGCTGGAGAGTTTAGTTGTGCGTTCGTCCGTGAACGCCGCTTCGATCCGCCTGCTGCGAGAGTCCAGATCACTGCGATGCTCGCTCCAGAACGGCCATCCATGGCCTGACTTTTCACAAAAGCCGCTTCGAGCATGCATCCACAGCATGTTTCAGGAGAATTCGTGCTGTGCCTTCATTTGCGTTGATTCGCGTTCACTTGCGGACCGATCTGCTTTTTTACCCAACCGCCTTCGGCACCAGCTGAGCGCCCGGACACTTGCGGGCGCGGCGGCATTGATATTCGGCTTCGGCGCATGTCTCATGCGTTCATGAGATTGTCGCTGCCGCGCTGTCGCCGGTCCCGGGTCCCCGGTCCCGGCTCCTTGGTGCCTAACGGGTCTGCGGACGCCGACACCATCCCGAGTCCCGGCTCTCCATGACCCTCCGCCGCAAATTGCTGCTGGTGGCGCTGTCCACGTTGGCGTTGCCGTGGGCGGGCTGGCTGTACGTGCGCCAGATGGAACACCTGTTGCGCAACAGCCAGGAGCAGGCGCTGCTGGCGATCGGGTTCGCGCTCGACCGCGGCCTGGTGGCGGTCGGCTCGGACCTGCCGCACGACGACCGGAGTTGGTACATCCAGCAAACCGCGCAGCCGATCGTCGTGGACGGCGACGAGCGTGACTGGACCCCGATGTCCCGGTGGGCCCAGCGACCGTGGCCGGGCGTCGAGGTACAGCTCGCCCACGATCCGGCCTGGCTGTACCTGCGAGTCAACGTCGCGGATGCAACCCCGACCCGCCTGAACGCGCAGGACCCCGCGGCCATCGAGGCCGACCACGTGGTGCTGGAACTGGTGCGCGGCACCCACCAGCGCAGTTACCTGCTCGCCGATGCCGCCTCCGGTGCGTTCCTGGCGCGGCCCCTGGATCCGCGCGTGCGCGGACTGCCCGACGAGATCAGCGGGCAATGGCTGGACGATGGCAAGACCTATCAGATCGAACTGCGCATGCCGCGCGCGCAGGCGCCCGCGCAGCTCGGCATCGGGGTGTTCGACGCCAACGCGCCGGAGCGCTTCAATGGCGGCAAGCCCGATATCCGGTCGCTGCTGAGCCTGTCGCCGGCCTTGTCGAACGACCTCACCCAGCTCGCGCCGAGCGGGGTGCGGGTGCGGCTGCTCAGCGCCGACGGCTGGGTCATCGGGGAGGGCGGCAGCATGCTGGACACGCCCAAACCCAAACCGAGCCGGTTTCCCTGGCTGCAAGGGGTGCTGTCCGACCTGCTCGTGGTGCCCTCCCTGGACAAGCGCCAGCACCTGCCGCGCGACATTCCGCGCCTGGCCGAGCCCGACGTGCAGCAGGCGCTGGATGGACAGGCGACCGCCAACTGGCGCGGCGGCGACACCCCCGGAAGCGTGGTGCTCACCGTCTCGGTGCCGCTGGACGTGCGCGGACAGAACCGTGGCGCCCTCGTGCTGGAACAGTCCAGCCAGGCCCTGCCGCTGCTGACCAACCGCGCGCTGCTCGGATTGATGTTGGCGAGCGTCGCGGTGCTGCTGATCGCAGGCGCGGTGCTGTTCGCCTTCGCGACCTGGCTGTCGGTGCGGATCGGACGCCTGCGCGACGCGGCCGAACACGCGCAACACCACGAGGGCCTCGCGCTGGCACGCCTGCCGCTGGTGGAGGACCACGACGAACTGGGCGACCTTGCACGCAGCCTGGCGCGCCTGCTGGAATCGGTGGGCACCTACACGGAATACCTGCGCAAACTTGCCTCCAACCTGTCGCACGAACTCAACACGCCGCTGGCGATCGTGCGCTCGTCGCTGGAAAACCTCGAACACGCGGGCTTGCCGCGCGAGGCGTTGCCCTACCTCGCGCGTGCTCGCGACGGTGCCGCGCGGATCGGCACGATCGTGCGCGCGATGAGCGAAGCGAGCCGCATGGAGCGCGCGATGGCTTCGGCCGACGGCGAGGACATGGATCTGGCGCAGGTGGTGCGGGGCTGCGTCGAGGCGTATCGGCCACTGGCGGGTTTGCGCGAACTCGCATTCTCGATCCCCGGGCAGCCGGTGCCGCTGTACGGCGCGCCGGAACTGATTGCGCAGGCGCTCGACAAGCTGTTCGACAACGCGCTGTCGTTCACCGCGGCCGACGGCTGGATACGGATCGCGCTGGAAGCCGGTGACGCGGGCGGTGCGCGGATCACGGTTTCCAACCGCGGCCCGCCATTGCCGGAATCGATGCAGGGCCAGTTGTTCGATTCGCTGGTGAGCGTGCGCGGCAGTGGCGCGCGCGCGGGAACCCCGCACCTGGGCCTCGGCCTGTACGTGGTGCGGCTGGTCGCCGAATTGCACCAGGGCAAGGTCTCGGCCCGCAACGATGCGGACGGCGTCACGTTCGCAATGGAACTGCGGGGAATGCGGGAATAGTTCGTCCATCAGGGACGCCATTGGAGCTGCCTTCCGTGGCAGGGGCTTCCGGCCCGGAGCTCCGTAGCCTGATGACCGCGAAAGTCGCCTCGTGCGGAGCACAGTGGGTGACAGCTCTTTAAACTGCGGCTTGCCACGAGGAACGCTTACGTGATCGATCAGGCTGGATTCGACGCGCTGTCACGCCAGGGCCACAACCGCATTCCGCTGGTGCGCGAGGTGCTGTCCGACCTCGACACGCCACTGTCGGTGTACCTGAAGCTCGCCGACGGCCCGTACACGTTCCTGCTGGAATCGGTCGAGGGCGGCGCGAACTGGGGGCGCTACTCGATCATCGGGCTGCCGGCGCGGCGGATCTTCAGTTTCCGTGCGCACACGTTGAGCGTGATCGAAGAGGGCGCGATCGTCGAAACGCGCGAGGTGGTCGATCCGCTGGCCGAGGTCGAGCGCTTGCGTGCGCAATACCGCGTGCCGCATTTGCCGGACCTGCCTGCTTTCACGGGTGGCCTGGTCGGATACTTCGGGTTCGAAGCCGTCGGCTACGCCGAACCACGCCTCGCCAACCGGGAGCGCGCCGACGAACTCGGCACGCCCGACATCCTGCTGGTGCTGGCCGAGGAAGTCGCGGTCTTCGACAACCTGAAGGGGCGCTTGTACCTGATCGTGCACGCCGATCCCGCGCGTCCACACGCGCATGCGCGCGCCCAGCGCCGCCTCGATGCGCTGGCGCACCGCCTGCGCCAGGGCGGCGCGGCCTATCCGCAGCCCACGCACGGCGTGGTGCTGGACGAGCGCAATTTCGAATCATCGTTCACGAAGGAAGCCTTCGAGGCGATGGTGGAACGCTGCAAGGAATACATCCGCGCCGGCGACGTGTTCCAGGTCGTGCCGTCGCAACGCCTCAGCGTCGGATTCAACGCGCGGCCGGTGGACGTGTACCGCGCGTTGCGGGCGTTGAACCCCTCGCCGTACATGTATTTCTTCGATCTCGGCGAAACCCGGATCGTGGGTTCGTCCCCCGAAATCCTGGTACGCCTGAAGG
>DASUKQ010000077.1:0-9468 GCA_036278635.1 Rhodanobacteraceae bacterium | reverse complement strand
CCGGACCGCGGATGAATTCTCGTCACGCATGCGCCAGTTCCACCTCTGAAAAAAAAGGCGGGCCCGAGGAGGTGTTTCGGGCCCGCCACTTCACACCGCGACTTGCGTGCCGCGGGTATCGCTTTACCACCTCATGCCGACAGTGAACTTGATCGTGCGTGGCACGCCAGTGATATTGCCGGTGGTGTTGTAGCTGGCCACCGGATCGAATACGCCGTTGACGCCCCAGTTGACGGTGGTGTCGACGAAGTTCTTGTAATTGAATACGTTCAGTACATCCAGCCGCCCGTACAGGGTCACGTTGCCGGCGATATTCCAATTCTTGATCGCGGTAAGATCGATGTCGCGATAGCCCCAGATCGGACCTCCGATCACGAAGTGCTTGCCACCGCTCGGGATCGTCGCAGCGGAAGTGCAGGAGCTGCCATTGGGGAAAGTTGCCCCGTAGCAGGCAATGCCATTGATCGGAGTGGGTGTCGCCAGCGTCAACTTGCCCGAGAACGTGATGCCCCAGGGGCCATCGGCCACGGCGGTGGCGACAAGCCGGTGCTTCGGCGCGGCGTTGGACAGGATGAACGGATAGTCCTCGATGGTTGCCTCGTCGAACGAGTAATGCTCGTTGATGTCGCGATTCTGGTGGGCGTTGGTGTAGGTGTAGGAAATCGTCACGCCCCAGCGGGAATCCTGGGTGTAGGGCTTTTCCGCGTATAGCAGCAACTGGGTACTGCGGGTCTCGATGCCGCTGTTGCCGATGATCAGGCTGCCGAAGCCCGGGATGCCCTGGCCCCATGGCTGTCCGCCGTTCGCCCAGAACGCCCCGTTTGCATAGCGGTTTCCGAGGGTGAACACGAAGCCGTCCTTGCTCAAGACGCGCGCCACCGTGGCACTGGTATTCCAGTCGCCCAGCCGGTTGCGGATGCCGAGGCTGAACTGGTCGGAATACGGCACCTTGATGTCGTTGTTGATCGCGTCGTACTCCTGGCCCTCGTTGCTGGCCTGCACCAGCGCCTGCAGGTTGCCGAGATCGAGGTACTTCGGATCCCATGGCAAGCACGGGGTGCCCGTGCATGGCACGGTCGGTGTACTGAAGTAGTAGGTGAACTGGCCCAGCGCGAACTTGGTCTGCTCGAGTTGCAGGTAGTCGTAGAGGTTGCGGTCGTAGGCCCGTCCGGCGCCGCCGAAGATCACGTGCTGCTGGTCGCCGTTGATGTCGTACGAAAAACCCAACCGCGGCTGCCAGGCGTCCTTGAACGGCGAGCGGTTGTGGCCGTTGCTGATGTAATCGTTGACGTCGACGCCGCCGAGCCGCAAGCCGTCGGCGTACGTCTCGCCGGGCGTGGGCTGCGGGAATTGGGGATCCTGCGCGGGGTAAGGGGAATTGAGCGCCGCTACCACATTCGCCGGGGTGACCCAATTGAGATACGAGGGATTCTTTTCCATGTCCCAGCGCACGCCGAGATTGAACGTCCAGTGTTCGTTGACGGTCCAGTCGTCCTGGATGTAGGCGCCGTACTGCTTGTCCTGCGAGCGAACGATCGGGCTGAAACCCACGGCGGGTGCGCCGAACGTGACCTTGTACGGGGTCGGAGCGGTGCCGACCGTGCTGCCGGGTGGACAATTCTGTGCGGGGACGGCTGGGCACACGTTGTAGAACGCTGCTGCGGTGTCGTCGCCGGCGTCCTGCGCCACCAGCTCGATCTTCTGGTACCGGATGCCCATCTTGACGACGTGGTCGCCCAGCCAGTGCAGGTCGGTGAAGGTCAGGTCGTCCTTGAAACCAGGACCCTTCTGGCCCTTGTTCTGGCCGGCACGTGGATCGGGTGCACCGGTCTGCAGGATCGTCGCGTTGTTTTCCGGACCGAAGGTGTAGACCTGCCCGATACCGAAGGTGATCGGCGTCGGAACCCAGAACGCATTCTGGTAGGTGAGCAGGGCCTCGTTGAACCACGAGTCCCCGCCGTGCGACCAGTACAACTCGTAGCGCTTGACGTCGTTCTTGGTAGATATGCCATGTGACGGGCTGCCGGTTCCGCCGACCGACCCGAGCTCGGTTTCGCGGCGGATCTGTGCGCGCAACTCCAGGCGATCGCGGTCGGTGGGTTCCCAGTCCAGCTTGCCGAAGAACAGGTTCTCGAAGAACGGTATGCTCGCCGGTCCGGCCTGCGCCTGGGCGTCGGGCGGCAGCAGGTCGGTCACGCCGTCGACGCCGGGCACCACCGCAGTGGGCGTGACGAAGCGTTTGACCGAGTTGGTGATGAAGAAGTGCATCTTGTCCTTGATGATCGGCCCGCCCAGGGCGAAGCCGTACTCCTTGCTGCGCGAATCCGCCTTCACGCCGGCGTTCTCTTCGGACGGCGTGGCCGAGCGGTAACTGGCGTCGGTGTAGTTGCCGTAAACCTCGCCGTGGAACTCGTTGGTGCCCGACTTGGTCACCGCGGTGATGGCGGCGCTCGAGACCTGGTCGTACTCGGCCTTGTAGTTCGAGGTAAGCACCTTGTACTGGCCGATCGCGAGCTGCGGGAACGGATTGCCCCGACTCGCCTCCTGGCCGGTGATGCCGCCGCCACGGACGTAACCCTTCTGGCTGACCCCGTCGATGAAGACATTGATCGCGTTGACGTTCTGGGCGCCGCTGGTGATCGAGGTGTTGCCGTTCTGTTGCACCGTGAAAATCATGCCGGGAATGGTGTCGGCGAACTCCAGGAAGTTGCGGGTGACCTGCGGCATGGTCTGGATCTGGTGCAGCGACACGGTTTCGCCGACCTGCGAGGTCTTCATGTCGACCAGCTGCCGACCGACGACCTGCACGGTGCCGAGGGTCGGCGCTGCCGTGGGCGCCGCGGGCGCGGCCGCCGCACTCAGATTGAGGGTCGCGGTCGATGCCACCGACAGCGTGACCGTCTGTTCGGTGCCGGGGCCTGCGTCGACGCGCCAGGTCCCGGGCTGCAGGCCGATCAGCACGTAGCTGCCGCTGCCTGAAGCCGTGGTGGACCGCACCTCGCCGGTCGCGGCGTTGCGCGCGGTGACCTGTGCATTGGGGGGCGCGGTACCACGCAGGTTGGCGTTCGCCGATTGCGCCCAGACCATCGTGGGCAAGCCCAGGGTCGAGGCGACTCCGCTCGCGATGAGTGCCGCCAGCAACTTCTTCCGCAACTTGGTTTGGCGTTTCATGTCCCCTCCAGCGCACATTGGGATGGATCAGGTGTGTGTGTGAAGCTCCTGCTTCGTCGCAGCGCCGCCGTTCGCGTCCGCCCGCGATCCGCACGAGGCGCGTACCACGACCTCGCACGCCATGGTCGTCACGTCCGCTTCCGGCGTGTCCGGTGTCTGCATCTGCGTAACCAGCCGTTCCAGCGCGGCGTGCCCGAGCTCGGCGATTTGTACCCGGACGGTTGTCAACGGCGGGTGCATGTAGCGGGAGATCGGGATGTCGTCGAACCCCGCCAGCGCGATTTCGTCCGGGACCCGCACGCCGGCCTCGTTGAACGCCGACAGACAACCGATCGCCATCATGTCGTTGGCGGCGAACACCGCGTCGGGACGCCGGGGCGCGGACAACAGCTCGCGTCCGGCGCGATACCCCGATTCCTCGCTGTAGTCGCCTTGCAGGAAGCGCGTGGTCACGCCGGGGCGGCTGGCAGCGGTTTCCGCGAAGCCGCGGCGACGCTCGCGGGCGTCGTGGTTGGCTTCGGGGCCGTCGATGAATGCCAGGTCGCGATGGCCGCGTGCGAGCAGGTGCGCGGTCATGGCGCGGGCGCCACCGTAGTTGTCGATGTTGACGTGCGCGCAGCGACGCCCGCGCAGCGCGGTGTCCATCAGGACCGCGGGCACGGAGTCCGCCAGGTGGTTGCGCAGGAAGCCCGCATCCACATGCGGCGACATGATCAACAATCCGTCGACCCGGCCCTGCATGGCGCGCAGGGCGGTGGCGGTTTCGTCGGCATTGCCGTGGGTACTGGAAACCAGCAGGTGCAGGCCGCGCGCCCGTGCCGCCAGGTCGATGCCGCGGATCAACTCGGAAAAGAATTCGCCGAACAGGTCGGGCAGCAGCGCGCCCACCGCCTGGGTGCGTCGCGTGACGAGGCTGCGCGCCGCGCCGAGGGGCACGTAACGCAGGTGCGCGGCGGCCCGCTCGATACGCGCCCGCGTGTCGGGGGAGACACTGCTGCTGCCGTTCAGGGCGCGTGACACGGTAGCCACCGAAACCTTCGCCTCCCGGGCGACGTCTTTGATCGTCACCACAACCCGGCTCCCCTTGGCCATGACCCGACGGATGCACTTGTCCCGGTGCACCGGTTCGTGGCGAATGTAAACGTTTTCATCACAATTTGCAAAGCCCGGCCGATGGCCCGTGGGTTCCGGCCGGGGGCACGGTGGAAATCGACTTTTGCCGTCGCCTTTGGCGGATTGCGGCTACCTCGGAGGCATTCCGCGGACCCGGTCGGCCAGCGGCGCCGGTCGCGGCAGGTCGCGCCCGGGCCCCGATGGGTTTCGTCTCCCTCGAGTGGAGCTGGGCCGGGCCCGCTGTCGCGGGGCGGCGCGCGTCGCGGGTCGTCAGCCCCGCAAGCGCTGTTCCAGGATCGCCACCGCCGGCAGGGTCTTGCCTTCCAGGAATTCCAGGAACGCCCCGCCGCCGGTCGAGATGTAGGAGATCCCGTCGGCGACGCCGTACTTGTCGACCGCGGCCAGGGTGTCGCCGCCGCCCGCGATCGAGAATGCCCTGGAGTCCGCAATCGCGTGCGCGAGCGTTTCGGTGCCGTGGCCGAACGCGTCGAACTCGAACACCCCGACCGGACCGTTCCAGACGACCGTGCCCGCCCCGGCCACGAGTGCCGCGTAACGCTGCGCGGTATCCGGCCCGATGTCGAGGATCATTTCGTCGTCGCCGACTTCGTCCACGGGCTTGACCGTGGCCTTCGCGTCGGCGGCGAACTTCGTGGCGACCGCCACGTCTGTCGGGATCGGCAGGTCGGCGCCTCGCGCCGAAGCCGCCGCGACGACCTTGCGCGCGGCATCCATCAGGTCGGGTTCGGTCAGGGACTTGCCGATGTTGTGGCCGGCGGCGGCGATGAAGGTGTTGGCGATGCCGCCGCCCACGATCAACTGGTCGACCCGCGGTACCAGACTCTGCAAAAGTTCGAGCTTGGTCGAAACCTTGGATCCGGCCACGATCGCGAGCAGCGGGCGCGCGGGATCCTGCAGCGCCTGGCCCAGTGCCTCGAGTTCGGCGGCGAGCAACGGACCGGCACAGGCGACCTTCGCGAACTTGGCCACGCCGTGGGTGGACGCCTGCGCGCGGTGCGCGGTGCCGAACGCATCCATCACGAACACGTCGCACAGCGCGGCATACTTTTTCGCGAGCGCGTCATCGTCGGCCTTTTCGCCGACGTTCATCCGGCAGTTTTCCAGCAGCACCACCTCGCCGGGTTGCGCCGCGACGCCGTCGAGGTAGTCGCGTTCGAGCCGGACGCCGGCACCGAGTTTGCCTGATAGCCACCTCGCGACCGGCTCGAGCGACTGGCTTGCGTCGAACACGCCTTCCTTTGGACGTCCCAGGTGCGCCATCACCAGCACCGCGGCCCCGGCATCGAGCGCGGCCCGGAGCGTGGGCAACGCCGCGTCGAGGCGTTGCGTCGAAGTGATCCGGCCGTCCTCGATCGGCACGTTCAGGTCCTCGCGGATCAGCACGCGCTTGCCCGCGAGGTCGAGATCCGTCATGCGGAGAAACGCCATGGCTTGCACTCCGTGGATTCAATGGGCTGCGACCATGGCATTGTCGGCGTTGCGCCCGCGACGCGCAATTGCGCTACGCTGGCAGTTTTCGCAATGGGAGTGGATGTGGGCAATACCAGAACCTTGTACAGCTACTGGCGATCCAGCGCGGCCTACCGCGTGCGGATCGCGTTGAACCTGAAGGGGATGGATTACGCGATTGCGCCGGTGCACCTGATGCGCGAAGGGGGCGAGCAGCATCACGACGATTACCGCGCCATCAACCCCCAGCAACTGATCCCGACCCTGGTCGATGGCGACAACGTGATCCGCGAATCGCTCGCGATAATCGAATATCTCGAGGATGCCTACCCGGGTACGCGGCCCCTGCTGCCGCGCGCCGCGCTGGGGTGCGCACGGGTGCGTGCGCTGGCGCAGATGGTCGTTTGCGACATCCACCCGCTCGGCAACCTTCGCGTATTGCAGTACCTCACGCACGAACTCGGCGTGGACGACGAGCGGAAACTCGCGTGGTCGCGCCACTGGATCGAGGTCGGCTTCGAGGCGATCGAAGCGGTGCTCGCCGGCAGCGGACACACGGGGAAGTTCTGTGAAGGCGATGCGCCGACGCTTGCGGATTGCTGTCTGGTGCCGCAGGTGTACAACGCGCGGCGCTTCGAGGTTTCGCTGTCGCCCTATCCGACCATCGAGCGGATCGATGCGGCCTGCCGCAAACACGATGCCTTTGCCAGGGCCGTTCCGGAAGCGCAAGCGGATGCGCCGGTCTCGACGTAGTCGGGGGTCCCGCCGCAGGTGACCGGATGCACCAGTCAACTTGAAAAGGGCTCGTCATTCCGGGGCTGTCCGCGCTGTCTGCGGACAGAACCCGGAATCCGGCGTTTTGCCTTGGTCATCCGCCCCAAGGCATTGGTTCCCCGGATTCAAAATGGATTCCGGGTTCCGACTGCGATGAGGCCGCAGCCGGCCCCGGAATGACGACAGGGGAATCATCGTGCCGTGTGCGCCAGTCTCGTGCGGTGCGCGCGATTTTCCCGCACGCGAGGAAGATCAGTTTTCCAGATTACGATGCCGCCGCGGCGCGCGTCGGCGCGGCATCGCCCGCCGCGGCGTCGAGCGCGTCGGCCACGCGCTGGCGTTCGGCTTTCAATTTGTCGGGCTGGTGCGTGCCGTAACCGTCGAGGTATTCGCCGATCGCGTCCTGTTCCTTGCGCCAGCCGGCAACATCGACGCGGAACAACTCGTCCACGGCGCCGTCGGGCAGTGGAAGTCCTTCGAGATTGAGGTCGTCGGCCCAGGGCAGGTTGCCGATCGGAGTGGCTTCGGCACCTACTTCGCCGGCAACCCTTTTCAACATCCACTCCAGCACGCGCATGTTGTCGCCGAAGCCGGGCCACAGGAACTTGCCGTCCGCGCCCTTGCGGAACCAGTTGACGTGGAACACTTTCGGCAGCTTCGCCTCCGGCTGGTCGAACGACAACCAGTGCGCGAAGTAATCGCCGTAGTTGTAGCCACAGAACGGCTTCATCGCCATCGGGTCGCGCCGGATCACGCCGACCTTGCCGGTGGCGGCGGCGGTGGTTTCCGAGGCCATCGAGGCGCCCATCAACACCCCATGGGTCCAGTCGCGCGCTTCCATGACCAGCGGCACCAGCGAGCCGCGGCGGCCGCCGAACACGATCGCGTCGATCGGCACGCCCTGCGGATTTTCGGCTTCCGGCGACCAGCTCGGGCATTGCGAGGCGCGCACGGTGAAACGCGAATTGGGATGCGCGGCCGGGCCGTTGGCAGGATCGTAGTCGCGGCCCTGCCAGTCCTTGACCGGCTTGCGGTCGTCCAGGCCTTCCCACCACGGCTGGTTGTCGGCGGTCACCGCGACGTTCGTGAAGATGGTGTCGTGCTGGAGCATCGCCAGCGCGTTGGCATTGGTTTTTTTCGAGGTGCCGGGCGCGACGCCGAAGTAGCCGGCCTCGGGATTGATCGCGTACAGCCGCCCGTCCCTGCCCGGCCTCATCCAGCAGATGTCGTCGCCGACCGTCCACACCTTCCAGCCTTCCTGACGATAGCCTTCCGGCGGGATCAGCATCGACAGGTTGGTCTTGCCGCAGGCCGAAGGGAACGCCGCGGCGACGTAACGTATTTCGTGCTGCGGATTCTCGATGCCCACGATCAGCATGTGTTCGGCGAGCCAGCCTTCGCTGCGCGCCTGCCACGATCCGATCCGGAGGGCGTGGCATTTCTTGCCGAGCAGTGCGTTGCCGCCGTAGCCCGAGCCGTAGGACTTGATGCCGAGTTCTTCCGGGAAATGCATGATCCAGCGGCGTTCGGGATCGAGTTCGCCGATGGAATGGAGCGCCTTGACGAACGAACCCTCGCGCTCGATGCGCTCCAGCGCGGCGGTTCCCATGCGGGTCATGATGCGCATGTTGGCCACCACGTACGGCGAATCGGTGATCTCGACGCCGCAGCGCGACAGCGGCGAGCCGAGCGGGCCCATGCAGTAGGGGATCACGTACATCGTGCGACCCTGCATGCAGCCGTCGAACAATGCGTCGATTTTCGCGTGCGCCTCGGCCGGGTCCATCCAGTTGTTGTTGGGACCGGCGTCGTCCTTGTTGCGGGTGCAGATGACGGTCAGCTTCTCGACTCGCGCCACGTCCTTCGGATCCGAACGGTGCAG
Organism: Rhodanobacteraceae bacterium; assembly: GCA_036278635.1. Taxonomy (GTDB): domain Bacteria; phylum Pseudomonadota; class Gammaproteobacteria; order Xanthomonadales; family Rhodanobacteraceae; genus 66-474. Next base: position 1,058 of record DASUKQ010000077.1, on the reverse strand, counting down.
GTAGCAGCGTGGGTGGGTCTGCGGGTTGAGTTCGATCAGGTCGCCCGTTTCGAGCATTCCGGCGACGAGTTGGTCGTATTCGGCGTCCGAACCATCGCACCAATGGACGCGGTCGGGCCGGGTCCGCCTGGCGACTTCGTCGACCCATCGGTTCAGTGCATCGAGTTTGCTCGGCATCGGGATTTGGCGCTGCAGCGCCGCCTGAAGGAGGGTTTCTGACGGTAAACTCCGCCCTTGCCGTTTGCAAGGCGCACCCGATTCAAGTTCATGTGCGGTTGCAGCATGAGCGCTGATGGCTGCTTTCGACGCGGCTGTTGTGGAAAGTCAGGCCACGGATGGCCGTGCTGATGCTGTCGAAGCGAAGATCCTCAAACATTTCGTGGCTTGCACAATGCAGCGATCACGGACGATCGCATGGCTTCGTGAAAAGTCAGGCCACGGAGCTCTTGGCCATGGATGGCGGCTCCATGGCCGTTCTGCTCTCCATGGATTCCGGACCGTCTGGTCGGTTCGAGCGTCCACCGGAGCCGCGATCAGGGATGATCGCAAGAATTTGGCACCAGCGCCTCGATCACGTGCTCGACGTAGGCGTCGTACTGCTCGTGCGAGAGGTGCGGGAGTTCCAGCGTGAGATTGAGTTGCAGGAATCCCACGTACGCGGCGTAGACGAGCCGGGCGCGGTGGCGCGCATCGTCGTGTCCGAGTCCGGCCTGCCGGAAAGCCAGCACCAGCAGATCCATGCGGCGCTGCGATACCCGGGTCATCACCGGCTTGACCAGCGGATGGTCCAGTGCCTGCAGCAGTGCAGCGTAAATGCGGTGTGACTGGGCCTCACCCGAAACCCAGCGAAACAACGCTCCGAGGCGCTCGCGCGGCTCGGCGGCGGCGCTGATGTGGCGTTGCAATTCGCGTTGGTCGTCGGCTTCCCAGCGCAACAGCGCGGCCGACAAAAGCGCCTCGCGGTTCTTGAAATGCCAGTAGAAGCTGCCCTTGGTCACGCCGAGTCTGCGCGCCAGGGCTTCGACCGCCAGCGCCGCGACGCCCTGCTCGGAGACCAT
>DASUKQ010000076.1:0-2169 GCA_036278635.1 Rhodanobacteraceae bacterium | reverse complement strand
CGGCGCGTGGCTGGCGAGCGCGGTTTTCCGCATCCACGACTTCGTCGAACCCTGGGGCGCGCTGGTGAGTGCCGCCGTGATCGCGGCGGCCGTCGTCACCGCACTCGGCCTGACCGGCACGCGAGAGGTGCTGCGGACGTCGCCGTTGCTGATCCTGCGTCGCGCGTAGCGTGTACTCCGTGCACGTTCGTGCGCGAAGCGCACGCTAAAAAGATCTTTTGTCCGCGGAGAACGCCAAGAGCGCGAAAAAGAGCATTGATCTCTTCTTTGCTTCGCTTGCGTTCTTGGCGTCCTTTGCGGACCGATCTGCTCTTCAATCGTCGTCGCGGTTCGGCACGTCCACCTTGCCCTTGACGTCGTGGTAGCGCACGTCGCCGCTGCCGGTGGAGCGCACCGTGAAATTGCCGCCGACGCCGTTTGCGCTGACATCGCCCGATCCGGTGCTGCCCACTTCCGCATCGCGGCCGATGTCGCTCAGCGTGACATCGCCGGAACCCGTGGAGCCGACCCGCACGCTGCCGTGTACTTGCGAGAAATCCAGATCGCCCGAACCGGAATGATCGGCGCGGGCATCGCCGCGCACGTTGCTGGCATGCACGTCGCCCGAGCCGGTTCCGTGCAGCGTGACGCTGCCGAGATCGCTCGCGCGCACGTCGGCGGAGCCGAGCTGCAGCTCCAGCGCGCCGCTGATGTGATCGGCGATCAGATCACCGGAGCCGGAGGAGAAATCCAACGAGGCGAGAGCATTCGCGTGCACGTCGCCCGAGCCGCTGTGCACCTGCACGGCCAATGCCGGCGGCACGCGCACCTGCAACTTCATGTAGGCGTAGCTTGAGCCGAACAGGTTGAAGATGCTGGTGTTGGTGCGATGCTCGGCATCCACCGTGGCCTGATCGCCGCTGCGGCCGGTGCTGATCTGCAAGTCGTCGAGCCAGGATTTGTCCGATGCGCAGGCGGTGCCGCGCACCTCGATCTTTTTCAAGCCCTGCACGCCCTGGATGTCGAGATCCGACGAGCCAAGCCGCAACATCAACGAATGCAGGCCGGCGGCGTCGATGTCGGCGTTGCGGGGCGCGCTGTAGCGGCACTCCTCCGCGCCCGCGACGGCGGCGAATACCAGCAACGATGAGGCAATCAGTGCAGCAGCAACTTTGCGCATGGGAGTCTCCTGACAGGTAGCGATGTCTTCAGATGCCGATTGTGCGCGCGGGGTTTAGCACGGCGCGCATGACTTACGACAGGGGACGCGAAAACCGGGGTCAGAGTCATGTTTCCTGCATCGCCCCAAAGCAATCAGGAAGAGGCTGACAGGGGAAACATGACTCTGACCCCGGTTTTGCCCGTCAGGACCGCTCCTCCGCCTTGGCCCGATCCCACAGCGCATCCTGCTCGGCCAGAGACTTGCCGGCGAGCGTTTCGCCGGATTCCGCCGCGAGCGCCTCCATGCGCCGGAAACGGCGTTCGAACTTCGTATTCGCCCGCCGCAGCGCGTGCCCGGGATCGAGCTTGGCGTGACGCGCCAGATTGGCGATCACGAACAGCACGTCGCCGATCTCGTCCTCCAGCCGGTCGCGATCGGCGCCCTGCTCGAACTCGGCACGCACTTCCCCGATTTCCTCCTCAAGCTTGTCCAGCACCGGCGCAGGGCCGGGCCAGTCGAAGCCGACCATGGCCGCCCGCTGCTGCAACTTCACCGCGCGCCGCCATTCCGGCAGACCTGCCGCGATCCCGGCCAGCGCGCTGGCGTCGTCATCGCCCTTGTCGGTGCGTTCCCGGGCCTTCAGCTCTTCCCACGCGCGCGATTGCTCTTCGGCGCTGGCATAGCGCGTGTCGCCGAACACGTGCGGATGCCGGCGGGTCAGCTTGTCGGCCAGCCCCGCGGCGACCTCATCGAAGTTGAAATGGCCGGCCTCTTCGGCCATGCGCGAGTGGAAGATCACCTGGAACAACAGGTCGCCCAGTTCGCCGCGCAGGTCGTCGTAATCGCGGCGCTGGATCGCATCGGCGACTTCGTAGGCCTCCTCGATCGTGTACGGAGCGATGGAGTCGAAATCCTGCTTCGCGTCCCACGGACAGCCGCGCTCGGGATCGCGGAGGCGCGCCATGATTTGCAGCAGCTTTTCGATGTCGGATCGGGACACGATTCGCTCCGCGCAAGAAGAGCAACTC
>DASUKQ010000075.1:0-23062 GCA_036278635.1 Rhodanobacteraceae bacterium | reverse complement strand
GAGGGCGAGGCAGCGCTGCATGGTCGAGAGCGATCCGAATGCGTTCCACAAACGCGTGACCTGCAGCACCGGCGCGATCGCGCGTACGCCGTGCCGGGTGTCGCCGACCAGTTCCGCGCGGGTGTCGTCGAGGTGGATTTCCGCGGTCGGCAGTTCCCGCGTGCCGAGCTTGTCCTTGAGGCGGTCGATGGTGATGCCGTTCCAGCTTCCGTCCTCGTTGTGCGTTTCGATGCAGAACAGCGCGAGTCCGTCTGCGCCTTCGGGGTTGCCGACCGGGCGTGCAAGCGCCAACGCGATTTCCGCGTTGATCGCCGAGGTGAACCATTTGCGCCCGGTGAGTCGCCAGGATCCGTCGGCCTCGCGACGCGCCATTGTTTCGCTGCCGGCGACGTCCGAGCCGCCGGAGTTCTCGGTCATCCATTGGCCACTGATCCAGAATGTCGCCGGGTCGCGGCTCAGGAGACGCGGCAGGACGCGCTCGCGCAGGTCGGCATTCGATGCATCACGCAAGGCGGTGGCCACGCCATCGGTCATCGCCAGCGGGCACGAGTAGAACGCGCTGGCCGCGTGGTAGAGGTACACCTTGGCGAACTGCTGGACGCGTGCGAACTCCCCAAGCGAGCGATCGTGGCCATCGGCGACCAGACCCTGCCGCGCAGCGATCGCCGGCCCTTCGCGCCAGGTTTCGGTCAATTCGATGCGATCGACCTGGTTGCCCCACACGTCCCAACGGGTGAGCACGGGTTCGGTCGGAGTCGTCGTCGTCTGGCGCGCGTAGGCGTGCAGTGCATAGTCGCCGAGTGCGACGAAGCTCGCTTCCGCGGCGCGTCGCTGCGGTTCGGGCAGCACCCGCGCCAGCCACGCGCGCAGCATGCGGTCCTCCCGCCAGGGATGACCGAATTGCGGCGCGGCCTGGACAAATGACATGGCGATCACCCGTGTGGGGATACGTGTCGCGAGCGTAGCTTGCGCCGGGCCCGATGTCGAAAACGCGCGAGTCAGCGCGGGGTCGGCGTGGCGCGTCGGCGTGGCTTGCGCGCGCACGACAGGACCAGCACCACCGCGAGGATGATTTCGATCCACGCCAAGCCCCGTGCTGCCGGTGCAGCCCACGCTTCCGCGACCCCGTGGCAGAAATAGAACAGGCTGACCATGCCGGCGGCGATCAGGGCCCGTTGCGGCGTGCGCCAATACAGCAGCGGCAAGGCGAGCGGGATCAATGCGATCGCGAGCGCCACCGCCGTGGGCATGTGCCGTGGCGGCAACAACCACGCGTGCCACACGATCTGCAATACCGCCTGCGCGGCCCATGCCGCAAACCCGATGCGTTGGGCGAGCCGGACGTTCACGGGCGTTCGGCCAATCGCTTCGCAACGCCGGCCACCCGCCGGCCGAGCGTGCGCGCCAGGCTGCGCTCGTCGTCGCTGATCGGGTTGTTGCCGTCGTCGCCGCTGACGTGGCTGGCTCCGTACGGCGTGCCGCCGGTCGTGGTCGTGTGCAGTGCGGCCTCGGTGAAGGGAATGCCGACGATCAGCATGCCGTGGTGCAGCAACGGCAGCATCATCGACAGCAGGGTCGATTCCTGTCCGCCGTGCATGGTCGAAGTCGAAGTGAAAACCGCGCAAGGCTTGCCGACCAGCGCGCCGGATGCCCATTCGGCGGGCGTGGAATCGAGGAAATGTTTCAACGGTGCGGCCATGTTGCCGAAGCGGGTCGGACTGCCGACGATCAGGCCCGCGCATTCGTGCAGGTCCTTCAGTTCCACGTAGGGCGCGCCTTCGTCGGGGACCAGCGGATGCGTGGTTTGCGTCACCGGGGCGACCGGGGGCACCTGGCGCAGACGCGCACGTGCGCCTTCGACTTCCTCGACGCCGCGTGCGATCAGGCGCGCCAGTTGCGCGACGTGGCCGTTGCGGCTGTAGTACAACACGAGAATATCCATCGACAGCGTACCTTCCTGAATCGGGCCTTCTTGAACCGGACTTCCCTGAATCGGGTTTTCATGAATCGGGCTTCATGAATCGGGTGTCCTCGAACCGGATTTTCCTGAACCGGGCGTTGGTGAACCCGCCCTCCGCGGATCCGGCTGGCCGCCGCACGGTGCCATCATGATTTCCCGACCCGGTTGCACTAGTCTCGCAGCGTGAGCCCCCTGTCCGCCAGCGCATGGCACCAACGCCTCGATCGCCTGCGTGCATTCGGGCATTTCCTGTGGCGGCGTTTTCGCGACGACAACTGCTTCGAGACGGCTGGCGCATTGTCCTACACGACGCTGTTCGCGATCGTCCCGCTGTTGTCCGCGGTGCTGGCGATGCTGTCGTTGTTCCCTGCGTTCGCGGCGCTGCGCAGTACCTTGTCGGACTTCATCTTCCGCAACTTCGTGCCGGGCGCGGGCCAGACCGTGCAGGGGTATTTGCTTGAGTTCGCGGACAACGCCAGCAAGCTCACCGTGGTCGGCATCCTCGTGCTGCTTGTTAGCGCGCTGCTGATGATGGCGAGCATCGAGGACCGGCTGAACCGGATCTGGCGCGTTCCGGTGCGTCGCAAGGGCGGCTCGCGGTTCCTGATGTACTGGGCGGCGTTGACACTGGGACCATTGCTGATCGTGCTTGCCGTCGCCGCCAGCTCGTGGATATTCGCCCAGCCGTTCCTCAGGGGCGCCGACCAGGGCGGGGTGTTCGGCCTCAACGTGATCAAGCTGACGCCATTCGTGAGTACCTGGGCCGGTTTGGCCCTGATGTACGCGCTGGTTCCGAATCGCCGCGTCCGCTGGCGCGATGCACTGGCCGGAGCGCTGGTCGGCGCGTTGTTGTTCGAGCTGGCGCGCACGTTGTTCACGCTGTACGTGAGCAGCATCGCCAACTACAACGAAGTCTACGGCGCCCTGGCGGCCATCCCGATTTTCCTGATCTGGATTTTCCTGTCGTGGGTGATCGTGCTGCTCGGCGCCACGCTGACCGCCGCACTGACCGCGTTCGAATACCGCCCGGAAGATGAATTGTTGCCGGAGGGTTGCGAGTTCGTGGGGCTGCTGCGGGTATTGCAGCATTTCGCGCTCGCGCAGCGAAGCGGCGAGGGCCTGCTGGAAGCCACGCTGACCCAGCGCGAAATGTTCCTCACGCCCGACCTGTTGCAGCGCTATCTCGACGACCTGCGGCAGGCGGGATTGATCCAGCGCGACGAGTCGGGCGAATGGGTGCTGGTACGCGACCTCGACAGCGTGCACCTCGATGACCTGTTCCGGGTGGGCGGCTACCGGCTTCCCGGCGACGCGGTGTCGCTGCAGGCCGCCGCGCGGGGACTGGCGCCCGAAGCCGTGGACGCGTTGTTGCGCGCCGAGGCGGCCGAGCGCCGGCACCTCGCGCACCCGCTGCGGTCCTTGTTCTCTGCGCACCCCGGGAGCGCCGCGGAGGGAGAGCCATCGTGAACTTTCCAGGCGTCCGCACCGCATGCCTGGCCGCCGCGTTGTTGCTGGCTCCCTGCAGCGCGGGTCTGGCGGCGCCGGTCCCGGACGCCGCGCATCCTTCGCTGGTCGTGACCACCCTGGACGGCAAGACCTTCGACCTCGCCGAGCATCGCGGCCAGTGGGTGATCGTCAATTTCTGGGCAACGTGGTGTTCGCCGTGCATCGCCGAAATGCCGGCCATATCGAAATACGTGGCCGCGCACAAAAACGTGACCGCGATCGGTCTTGCCTGGGAGGACACCACGCAGGACGAGCTCGTGGAGTTCGCGAAGAAGCATCCGGTCGATTACCCGCTCGCGCAGATGGATGTCTCCCATCCACCGGGGAATTTCGCGGCGCCCGTAGCGCTGCCGACGACTTACCTGATCGCGCCGGATGGTGTGGTGGCGAAACATTTCCTCGGGCCGGTCGACGACAAATCGCTGGATGCCGCAATCGCCAAGGCGGGCGCCGCGCATCCCTCCGCATCCACCTCGCCGGGGGAGCCTTGACGCAATGGCTTGCGCGCGTTTCCTGGTGACCGGCAGGGTGCAAGGCGTGTTCTTCCGCGCGTCCACGCGCGAGCAGGCGTTGCGACTGGGCTTGACGGGCTCGGCCCGCAACCTTGCCGACGGCAGTGTCGAGGTGATCGCATCGGGCGACGATGCAGCGCTCGCCGAATTGGAGCGCTGGTTGCAGCAAGGCCCGCCTTCCGCGCGCGTCGAACGCGTCCGACGCGAAGCATTGCCGGAGCAGGCCCTGCGAGGATTCGTTACGCGCTGACCGTTGCGCCGGCTATCTGCCCCTCCAGGGGGGCGGCAGGGTGGCGATGGTGTATCGATGGATATGGGGAGAACGCATCAACGTTCACCCAATCGCGGCATCAGTCCAACCAGATTGCACGGCCGCGTGCGAGCATCGAGTTGCGCGCGCAGCAACTTTTCCCACGCGGTCCGGCAAGCAGAAGTGGAGCCGGGCAGGGCGAACACGAAAGTCTGGTTGGACAGGCCCGCGAATGCACGCGACTGCACGCTCGACGTCGCGATTTCCCCGAAACTGATCGCGCGGAACAATTCACCGAAGCCGGGCATCTCCTTGTCCAGCAGCGGCAGCACGGCTTCCGGCGTGGAATCGCGGCCGGTGAAACCGGTGCCGCCGGTGATCAGCACGCCGTGCACGGACGCGTCTGCAATCCACGCGGCAACCTGCGCACGAATCGCATAGCGGTCGTCAGGCAGGATCCTGCGTTCGTGCAAATGGTGCCCTGACCCGGTCAATGCCTCGACAAGGAAATCGCCGGAGGTGTCGTCCTGCGGCGTGCGCGTGTCCGATACCGTCAGCACGGCGAGGTTGAGTGAAACGAACTGGTCGATGACGGTCATGCGCCCAGCCTACATCAATCCCGGCGCCCCGATTCGGGCCGGGCGATGGTATCCGGTGGCGTCCCGCGCTGCAGCCGTGCGTCCATTTCGTGGAGCAGCGCCGCGAAATCTTGTGCGTAGCCATGCATGTCGAACAGGCCCGAGGTTTGCCGCTGCTCGGCGAGGCGCTCGCGCAGTGCAGCCAGCGCCGGGCGATCGTTGCCCAGTCCCGCGGCGGTGGCGACGAATTCCTCGTCGTCGCGCGCGGTCAGTTCGGGCATGCCGAGATGGTGGTTGAGGCTCCCGGCCACGCGCGAGGCAAAGGTTTCCCCGGGACGGGTCAGCACCGGACAGCCGGCCCAGATCGCGTCCGAGGCGGTGGTGTGCGCGTTGTAGGGATGGGTGTCGAGGAACAGGTCGGCCAACGGATAACGCGCGAGGTGCTGCAAGTGCGGCAGCGCCGGCGAGAACACCAGGCGGTGGGGATCGATGGCGTGCGATTGCGCCGCACTGCGCAGCCGCGCGTCGGCCTCGCGTCCGGCGGTAAGGAGCCACAACACACTGCCCGGTGCTTCGCGCAGCACCGCGCACATCCGCGCGAAACTCGCGGGATTCAACTTCCAACTGTTGTTGAAGCTCGCGAACACCACCGCATTGGCGGGCAGGCCGAACGCTGAACGCGGCGGTGCGGTGAGGATGGGTCGGGTGTTGTCGGACGGCTGGTAGCAACGCGGCAGGTAGGCGACGGCTTCGGAATAGAACCGGCGCGAGGATTCGGGGATGAGGAAGTGGTCGGCGATCAGGTAGTCGATGAACGGCGCACCCGTCGTGCCGGGGTAGGCCAGCCAACCCGCCTGCACCGGGGCCGGCCTGAGCGCGAATACTTCGGGCATGGCGCCCGCGCACCAGCCATCCATGTCGATCAGGATGTCGATGCGCGCTTCGTTTATGCGCCGCGCGACGATGGCCGGGGGTTGGCCCGCGACGTCGTGGAAGCCGCGTGCGGCGTGCTGCAGGCGCCGCCGGGCGTCGCTGGCATCATCCGGGGAGGTCGCGAACAGGTGCAACTCGAGGTCATCGCGCCGGCCCAGTTCCTCGAACGCCACGGCCGCCAGCAGCGCGGTGGCGTGGGCGTGGAAACCGGCCGAAACGAAACCGACCCGCAGCGGCGCGTCCTGCGCACGCGCCGGATGGTCGAAACGGGTACGCTGCAGGAGGGGTTGCATCGAACGCAATACCTTCGCCGCGCGCGCCTGTGCGCAGGCAAGCTGCTCGGCGGGGCCCGCATCCTCGGCAAGAAAGGCGAAGGGGTCGACGTCGCCGGCGCCGTCTGCGGCGTAGGCGCGAATCCGTCGGCCCAGTGGCCCGGCCTCGTCCCATTCGTATTCGCGCCGCAACACGAACAGCAGTTGCCCTTCGGCAAGGCGCATCGACGGATCGAGTTGCAACGCGCGTCGATAGCGTTGTGCGGCTTCGGCGTAATGGTGTTGCTCGTCGGCCATCAAGCCAGCCTGGTACGGATGGCGCGCGTCGTCGGGTGCCCGCTGCGCGGCCTGGTCGTATGCCGCCTGTGCATCGGCGAAGCACCGCCGGTGGTGCAGCACGTGGCCCAGCAACAACAGCGCTTCCGGATGGGGCTCCACGTCCAGCACCGCGCGCAGCCGGGCCTCGGCGTCACGGTGCCGGCCGAGCGCCAGCTCGACGGCGGCGAGGTTCAGGATTGCGCCAAGATGGTTCGGGGCGACGGTCAACGCAGCCAGGTACGCCCCGCGGGCGCCCTCGTTGTTGCCGGCCGCGCGCAGCGCATTGGCGAGGTTGTTGCGCAGGGCGGGATCGCCGGGACGGGACTCGACAACTTTCTCCAGCAAGGCGACCGCCGCGTCCGCGTCGCCCTCGGCGAGCAGGGCGCTGGCGAGGTTGCTGCCCGCTTCGATGTTGCCGGGCTGGAGGCGCAGGGCCGTCTCGAGCGCCTCGCGTGCCTCGCCGGGGCGGCCCGTCATCAGCAACGCAACGCCGTGCAGGCGCGCGGCTTCGGAAACCGCGGGATACGCGGCGCGCGTATCGCGGGCCAGGGGTTCGGCGTTGGCCACGTCGCGTTGTTCGAGCAGGTCGACGATGTGTGCCAGGCGCTGCTGGAGGTCGGGGCGCATGGCGTCGGCAGAGGCCGTTGCCGCCGGTGCGCCGGCGTGTCCGACCTTGCCGAGGATGCGCGCAAGGCGGCTATCGAGATCGCCGCGGTCGGGATCGCTCATGGGGCGCCCCCGAGTGCCGCGAGCGATTCGGCACGCGATTCGCGGGCCAGCGCGCCGACCAGCTCCGCGAGATCGCCGTCGAGGATCTGCGGCAACTGGTGCAGGGTGAGGTTGATGCGGTGGTCGGTCACGCGTCCCTGCGGAAAGTTGTAGGTGCGGATCCGCTGGCTGCGGTCGCCGGAACCGACCTGCAACTTGCGGGTGGCAGCCTGCTGCGCGGACTGGGCCGCGCGCCGGCTGTCGAGCAGCCGTGCCTTGAGCAGCGACAGCGCGCGAGCGCGGTTCTTGTGTTGGCTGCGTTCGTCCTGGCACTCGACCACGATCCCGCTCGGCAGATGCGTGATGCGGATCGCCGAATCGGTCTTGTTGACGTGCTGGCCGCCGGCGCCGGAAGCGCGGTAGGTATCGATCCTGAGGTCGGCGTCGCGCAGTTCGATATCGTCGATTTCCTTCTGTTCGGGCAGGATGGCGACGGTCGCGGCCGAGGTATGGATGCGTCCGGATGCCTCGGTGACGGGCACGCGTTGCACCCGGTGGGTACCCGATTCGAACTTCAGCGCCGCGTACGCCCCCTTGCCTTCGATGCGCGCCACGGCTTCCTTGTAGCCGCCGTGCTCGCCTTCGTGTGCGGACAGGATTTCGGTGCGCCAACCCTCGCGTTCGGCGTAACGCAGGTACATCCGCAACAGGTCGCCCGCGAACAATGCGGCTTCGTCGCCGCCCGTGCCCGCGCGGACCTCGAGGAACAGGTTGGCGTCGTCGAGTGGATCGCGCGGGACCAGCAGTGCCTGCAGGCGGGCATCGAGATCGGCGCCGGTCTGTTCCAGCCGCGGAATTTCTTCACGCGCCAGCTCGCGCAGGTCGGGGTCGGCGAGCATCGTGCGCGCGTGCGCGAGTTCGGCTTCGGCCTTTTGCGACTCGGCGAACGCGTCGGCCAGTTCCTGCGCCTGCGCGTACTCGCGCGACAGTTCGCGAAAATGCGCAGGATCGTCCGCGGCGCCGGGTTCCGCCAGCAACAGTCCGACTTCGTGGTGGCGTTCCAGCAGTTGTTCGAGGCGGCGACGCAGTTGCGGGTTCACTCATCTTGCCCGTTCGTGTCGAACAGGCGAGCGGCGGCGTCGAGCAGAGCCTGGTCTCCGTGTTCGGCGGCTTCGTGCAGCCGGACGCTCGGCGTGTGCAACAGCTTGCCGGTAAGGGTGTGGGCGAGGTACTCCAGCGCGTCGCCGGGATCGCGGCCGCGTGCGAGCATCTCGCGTGCGCGCGCCAGCACCTCGTCGCGTTGGGCCTCGGCCGTCGCCCGGTAGCAGCGCAACGGCCGGTCGAATTGATTCGCGCGCCGCCATGCGAGGTAGCGCTCGACCTGCAAGTCGATGATGGCCTCGGCTTCGTGCACCGATGCCTCGCGGGAACGGCGGCCGGTTTCGACCACCTGCTGCAGGTCGTCGATCGTGTACAGGAATACGTCCGGCAACTCGGCCGCCGCGGGCTCGATGTCGCGCGGCACGGCAAGATCGATCAGCAACATCGGACGCCGGCGGCGCTGGCGCAATGCGTCGCGCAACATCGGTGCGTCGAGGATCGGCGTGCGGCTGGCGGTGGCCGAGATCACGACGTCGGCTTCGGCGAGGTGCTTCGGCAAATCGGCCAGCGCGATGGCGTAGCCGCCGACCGGATTGACCAGCGCCTGCGCGGTGTCGATGGTACGGTTGGCGACGATCAGCCGTCGCACGCCGCGTTCGACCAAGTGCCTGATCGCAAGTTCGATGGTATCGCCCGCGCCGATCAGCAGCACGCACGATTCGCGCAAGTCCGCGAAAGCCTGTTCGACCAGGCGCACCGCCGTGAACGCGACCGATACCGGGCCGGTGCCGATCCGGGTTTCGGTGCGCACGCGCTTGGCGACCGCGAAGGCGTTCTGCAACAGGCGGTCCATGGGTGCGTGCAGGGTGCGCGCCGAACGTGCCGCGCGCCAGGCGTCTTTCACCTGGCCGAGGATCTGCGGCTCGCCCAGGATCATCGATTCGAGGCCGGTGGCGACGCGGAAGACATGGCGCACGGCTTCGCCATCGGTGTGTCGGTAGAGGAACTCGTCGAGGCGCCCCGGGGTCATCTGGTTGCGGGCGTGCAGCCAGGCGGTCGGCGCGCCTTCGGCGCCGCCCTGGACGCTGCAATACAGCTCGGTGCGATTGCAGGTCGACAGGATCATCGCCTCGTCCACGCCGGATTGCGCGGCCAGCTCTTCGAGCGCCGGTCCGGTGGCGTCGGCGTCGATGGCCACCCGTTCGCGCAGCGCGACCGGTGCGGTGAGATGGTTGAGCCCGAGTGCGATCAGCGGCATGGGAACAGAGGCGGCGACGGGCTAAGCTGTCACCCGGCGGCGAAGCGAAGAGGACCGGATTTCCGGCGTGGAATTGTGCGGACCCAACCTGAAAAATTCAAGGATTTACGCAATTTGCGTAGTCAGTTTAGCGCGTTTGCGCCATTGCTCGCGGTGTTGGCACTGCTGGTGGGTTGCGCGCAGGTGCCATCCCGAGGAAATTCCCGTGCGGATCAAGCGCAGCAGCCGCTGGCGCGAATGGACCTGCCGGTTTCCAGCGCGGCCGGCAAATTGTCGGCCCTGCTGATCGCCGCCGAATTTGCGCTGCAAGACAACGATGTGGACAAGGCGGCCACAGATTATGCCGAGGCCGCGCAGCTCTCCGACGACCCGGCGGTCACGAGGCGTGCGCTGCAGCTTGCGCTGGCGGCAAAGTCGGCCGACGGCGCGCAGCGGTTGCTGCAGCGCTGGCAGGCGTTGGGTGCCGATCCGGGAGAACTTGCGGGCATGCGCGCGCGACTCGCGATGCTGAAGGGTGATCGCGCCGGCGCCGAACGCGAGTTCGGCATCCTGCTCGCTTCCGGCGACGTGGAGGACTGGAAGACCTTCGCCGCGGCGCTGGTGGCTGCACGCGACAAGGCCCTGGCGGGCAGGGTACTCGAGAATCTTGCCACGGCCGGGCGCCTGCCGCCCGACGAAAGCGTGTGGGTGGCGCTGAGCCAGTTGGGTGAGCATCTCGGCCGGCATGCGTTTGCGCGCAAGCTGGCCGATGCGGCGGTTCGGCGGTTTGGCGGGCCGGTCAGTATCCGGTGGGCCGCCAGCCTGGAAATGTCGATCGGCGATCGCGCCGGCGCGGCGGCGCTCTATGCAAAAGGCGTGGCCGCGCACCCGCACGATGCCGGGCTGAGGCTCGGTTATGCAACCTTGTTGGGCGACCAGGGGAAAAATGCGGAGGCCTTGCGCGTCCTCGGCAAAGGTCCGCAAACCCCGGCGACCTGGTCGGCGCGGGTGGCGTTCGCGGCGCGCGCCGGGGACGATGCCGCATTGCGGCGGTTGTACGCCGAACTCAAGCAGGCGCCAGCGTCCGAGCGCGGCGACAGTACCTTCCTGCTCGGACAACTCGCCGAGTTGCTCAGGCATGACCAACAGGCGCTCGACTGGTACGGCCAGGTCGATCCGGACGATCGTCATGGGTTCGACGCACGAGTCCGCAGTGCGGTACTTCTGGACAAGACGGGAAAGCCGGCGCAGGCGCATGCGCTCGCGGTGCAACTCCAGCAGGATTATGCCGACGACCCCGACAGCCTGCGCACCGCCTACGAGCTGGACGCACAGTTGTATTCGCAGCACGGCGACCACGCCCGCGCGATTGCTGCCTACAACCGTGGCCTCGAAGCGCTGCCGGACGACCCGGTGTTGATCTACGACCGTGGCATCGAGGAGGCCAATGCCGGCAATACCGATGCGGCGCTCAAGGATTTTCGCAAGGTGCTTGCGCAGAATCCGGACAACGTCGAAGCGATGAACGCCCTCGGGTACACGCTGGCCGACACCGGACGCGACTTGCCCGAGGCAACGCGGTTGCTGCGCAAGGCGCTCGCGGCGAAACCCGATGTCGCGGCGATCATGGACTCGTGGGGCTGGCTGCAATACCGGCTCGGGAATCTGGACCAGGCCGAAAGCTATCTGAAGCGGGCCTGGACCCTGCAGCAGGACCCCGACATCGGTGTGCATCTGGGCGAAGTGCTGTGGAAGCTCGGCAAGCACCAGGATGCACGGGAGGTATTTGGCAAGGTGCGCAAGCTCGATCCGCACAACCCGGCCCTGCGGCACGCCGAGGGGCGGCTGCATCCATGACGCGGCCGCTCCATTTCGTGGCGGCCGTGGCGCTTGCCGGGTTGATTCTGGGAGCCTGCGCGCCGCTGCCGGTCCGCATGCCGGGTACGGCGCAGCAGCTTGCCGCGCAGGCCGCGCGCGAACAGGCGCTGGGCAACCGGCAGCACTGGAGCCTCGATGGGCGCTTCGCCGCGTCCGATGGACATCACGGCGGCAGCGGCGGCATCGCCTGGCAGCAAAACGGCCAGCGCTATCAATTCACGTTGCGCGCGCCGGTCACCGGCAAGACCGTGCAACTGGTCGGCGGCCCCGACGGCGCAATGCTGACCGGTGCCGGCAGGCAACCGGTAATGGGTCGCGACGCCGGCCAGGTACTGAACGCGGAATTCGGCTGGGACGTGCCCGTGGCGGATCTGGCGTGGTGGGTGCGCGGCCTGCGCGTGCCCGGTCGCCCGGCCGTCCTCACTTTCGGCGCCAACGGATTGCCGGCGACGCTGGACCAGGACGGCTGGCACGTCGATTACCGCGACTGGTATGCCGAGCGGCATCCTCCGCTGCCGCGCAAGGTTTATGCCACCCGCGACCCCTACACGGTCAAGTTGTCGATCGAACAGTGGAGCGACCCCGACGACGGGACGCCTTGACTTGGGCGGCGGCCGCCGGTTCGTGGCGTGGGCGTCCGCCGGCTGAATTGACGCGGGCGGGAACGTCCACGACAATATGCGGCTTTTCCTCGCGTCGGGCAGGAGCCCGATCGCGTACGCGCATGGCCGCGGCACGCCGACGCCGATGCGGGAACGTGGCGCGGCTTTGCCGCGGCCGTGTTCATCGCGCCGGGCACGATGTAGGTTGCGGTTGCGGAAGTGGTACGGAGTCACGAGATCGCGGCACATGGATGTGCCGCCCGCGAAGGCGCGATAGCGCCGTAGCGTGAAAACGTGGCGCAGCTTTGCTGCGACCGTTTGCAATACAGGGCGCGGCAGGATGCCATTGGAATCGGTTGTGCAAGATTTCGGCACATGGACGTGCCGACGCAGAGGCGCTTGCGCCGATGCGGAACACGTGGCGCGGCTTTGCCGCGGTCGTGTTCATCGCGCCGGGCACGATGCCCGGTCGCGATCATAATGGGGCGTAGCCAAGCGGTAAGGCACCGGGTTTTGATCCCGGCATTCGCAGGTTCGAATCCTGCCGCCCCAGCCACAGGTGGCGTCGCAACCAAGGTGTCGAGCAATGCACAACGCGTCCAGCTTGTTGTTGTTCAGCGGCAACGCCAACCGCAAGTTGGCGGAGGATGTCGCGCGCACCCTTGGAGAGCCATTGGGCAAGGCCGTGGTCGGCAAGTTTTCGGACGGCGAGGTGCAGATCGAGATCGACGAGAACGTGCGCAACCAGGACGTGTTCGTGATGCAGTCGACCTGTGCGCCCGTCGCGGAAAACCTGATGGAACTGCTGGTGCTGGTGGACGCGCTCAAGCGCGCGTCGGCCGCGAGCGTCACCGCGGTCATTCCGTATTTCGGTTATGCCCGCCAGGACCGGCGGCTTCGCGCAGCGCGGGTGCCGATCACGGCCAAGGTCGCCGCCCAGTTGATCGGGGCGGTCGGCACCGACACGGTATTGACGGTGGACATCCACGCCGACCAGATCCAGGGTTTCTTCGACATCCCGCTCGACAACGTGTATGCCTCGCCGGTATTGCTGGCCGACATCTGGCGTAAACACGGTACCGAGGGGGTGACGGTCGTCAGCCCGGATGTCGGCGGCGTGGTCCGCGCGCGCGCGGTGGCCAAGCGCCTCGTTGATGCGGACCTGGCGATCATCGACAAGCGCCGGCCGCGGCCGAACGAGGCGACCGTGATGAACATCATCGGCGATGTCGTCGACAGGACCTGCGTGCTGGTCGACGACATCGTGGATACGGCCGGCACGTTGTGTGCGGCTGCGCGGGCACTCAAGGATCGCGGTGCCACGGAAGTCGTCGCGTATTGCACGCACGCCGTGCTTTCGGGCCCGGCGGTGCGCAACATCGAACAATCGCAGATGGACGAATTGGTGGTGACCGACACCATCCCGCTGAGTGCCGAAGCCGAGGCCTGCGGGAAGATCCGCCAATTGTCCGTGGCGCAGTTGCTGGCCGAAACCGTGCGCCGGATGGCGTTCGGGGAGTCGGTCAGCAGTTTGTACGTCGATTGAAGCCGGGAATCGGAAATGGAGAATCGGGACTCGTGAAAGCAATGGCGCGCGACGGTCTGGCTCTTCCGATTCCCGATTCCCGATTCTCGAACCAACGACTTCCCTGGTCGCGGGGAAGTCATCACGTCACCGCGAGGTGACATCATGCAAACCGAGGTAACGAGCAATGGCAACCATCCATGAAATCACGGCCGAACCCCGTGCCGACCAGGGCAAAGGTGCGAGCCGCCGCCTGCGTCGTGCCGGCAAGGTTCCAGCCGTCGTGTACGGCGCGGACACGGCCGCGGAAAATATCCAGTTCGACCACGAGACGCTGGCATTGACCGCGCGCAACGACTGGTTCGCGTCGTCGATCCTCGACCTGCTGGTCGGGGACAAGCGCCAGAAGGTCCTGCTGCGCGATCTCCAGAAGCACCCGGTCAAGCCGCAACTGCTGCACCTGGACTTCCTGCGCATCGACGAAGCGAAGCCGATCCGCGTGTACGTGTCGATCCGGTTCCTGAACAAGGAAACGTCGCCGGCTGCGAAGACCTCGGGCGTGGTGATCTCGCACAACCTGACCGAAGTCGAAGTGTCGTGCCTGCCGAAGGACCTGCCCGAATACATCGAGCTGGACCTGGCCGGCCTGGACCTCGGCGACATCCTGCACCTGTCCGACCTGAAGTTGCCGGCCGGTGTGGAGATTCCCGAACTGAAGCTGGGCAAGGAGTACGACCACACCGTAGTGTCCGCGCAGATGGTCCGCGAGGAAGTCGAGGAAGTGCCGGAGGTCGTGGAAGGCGAAGCCGCCGCTGGCGAAGGCGCGGTCGCGCCGGCCGCGGGCGACGCCGCTGCTGCCGCCAAGGCCCCGGCCGCCGATGGCGACAAGCAGCCGCCCGAGAAGAAGTAGGAGCCTGCCTGCAGGCGACCCCAGGGTGACATGCCGCAGGGGTCGCCGTGCGCAGCCGCATGACTGGCATCCGACTTGTCGCCGGCCTGGGTAATCCCGGCCCCGAATACCTGCGCAACCGGCACAACGCCGGTTTCTGGTTTGCCGATGCGCTGGCGACCGGTGCGGGCCAGCGCTTCGGGTCCGAAAGCCGCCTGCATTCGGAAGGCTGCCGCGTCCGGATCGGTGGCCAACAGGTGCGGGTGATCAAGCCCGGCACCTTCATGAACGAAAGCGGCCGCGCGGTCGTCGCGGCGCTGAACTACTGGAAGCTTGTGCCCGGAGAACTGCTGGTCGTGCATGACGATCTCGACCTGCCTCCCGGCACGGCACGCCTGAAGTTCGACGGCGGCCATGGCGGCCAGAACGGCCTGCGCGACATCATGGCGCAGCTCGGGCACGGCCGCTTCCATCGATTGCGCATCGGCATCGGTCATCCGGGCGACCGCGACCGGGTGACACCGTGGGTACTCGGCAATCCCTCGGCCGCCGACGAAGACGCGATCCTGGACGCAATCGCGCGCGCGCTGGACGTGTTGCCGTTGGCAGTTGCCGGCGATTTCAACGAGGCGACGAAGCGGCTGCACACGAACCGGGACCCGGGACCCGGGACCCGGGACCCCTAGGGCCGTGCGTTGGCCAGCGAGCCGGCGCGACCATGCCGTTGCTTCCACGCCAGGGCAGATTCCAAGCTCACGGCACGTATCAACGAACGAGTCTCACCGTCGCCGCCTCACCTGATTCATCCAATCCAAGGGAAGCCGCCATGCATTTGATATTGCTGTCCCCGAGTCCCGGGTCCCGGGTCCCGGGTCCCGTGTGTCCAGCACGAGGTTGCATCCCCGGAGCCCGGAGCCCGGTATATCGGAACCCACGATGAGCATCCAGTGCGGCATCGTCGGCCTGCCCAACGTCGGCAAGTCCACGCTCTTCAACGCGCTGACCAACGCGGGCATCGCCGCGGCCAATTTCCCGTTCTGCACGATCGATCCCAACGTCGGCGTGGTGCCGGTGCCCGATCCCCGGCTCGCGCAGCTCGCCGACATCGCGCATCCGCAGAAAATCATTCCGGCTTCCGTCGAGTTCGTGGACATCGCGGGGCTGGTCGCGGGGGCATCGAAAGGCGAGGGCCTCGGCAACAAGTTCCTCGCGCATATCCGCGAGGTCGACGCGATCGCGCACGTGGTGCGCTGCTTCGAGCATCCGGACGTCGTGCACGTCACCGGCAAGGTCGATCCCGTTTCCGACATCGAGACCATCGATACCGAGCTGGCGCTGGCCGACCTCGACTCCGTGGACAAGGCGCTGGCGCGGGTCGAGCGCGCAGCCAAGGCCAACGACAAGGAGGCGATGGCGAAAAGGCCGGTGCTCGAAAAGCTCGCGGCGGCGTTGAACGCAGGGAAATCCGCACGTTCGGTCGCGCTCGACGACGAGGAACGCGCGGCCGTGCGCGAGCTGTTCCTGCTGACGATGAAACCGCTGATGTACGTGGCCAACGTGCGCGAGGACGGGTTCGAGAACAACCCGCACCTTGATGCGGTGCGCAAGCATGCCGAACCCGAAGGCGCGGTGGTGGTGCCGGTGTGCGCGGCGATCGAGGAGGAACTGGCGCAGCTGGATGAAGCCGATCGTGGCGAATTCCTCGCTTCGATGGGCTTGGCCGAACCCGGTCTCGACCGCGTGATCCGCGCCGCCTACACGTTGCTCGGGCTGCAAACGTATTTCACTGCCGGCGAGAAAGAGGTGCGTGCATGGACGGTCAAGCGCGGTGCCACCGCGCCACAGGCCGCCGGCGTGATCCATACCGACTTCGAGAAGGGCTTCATCCGCGCCGAAACCGTGTCGTTCGACGATTACATCAAGTACAAGGGCGAATCGGGCGCCCGTGATGCGGGGCGCCTGCGCCTGGAAGGCAAGGAATACAGGGTGCAGGAAGGGGACGTCCTGCATTTCCGCTTCAATGTCTGATTGGTGCGACCTTCGCTGATCTCCGCGTCGTGGATGGCGGCGCAAGGTGGACGGGACACCACAGCGGCGGTCCGACCTGGTCGATGGCGCCGCAGGACATCCCTGACCAGGACGTCGCCAGTGCGCTCCGCGAACCCGAGCGCATGGAGCCGGGGGCAATCCACTGGCGGAGCCGTTGCCGCCCGGTTCGTCCTGACCGCTACTGGTAGTTGATGGTGTAGGTGGCGATTCCCTTCACCGAACCCGCGGTGACCGGCGTGCCGGTGCGGTAATAGCGGGCGTACAGGTCGATGGCGTAGCTGCTGCCGGAGGTGGTGCCGGTGAAGATCGCCTGGGAGGGTGCATTGCCAAACGCGACCGGGGTGCTGCCGTCGGCCTTGAGAACCTGCACCCCCACGCGCGCGGCGTAGCCCGCACCCGGCGTCGGGGCGATCACGCCGGATGCCCCGGTGTACGGGTTCGCGGTATCGAGGTTGATGAAGACCTTCTGGTTCGCCGGGCAGTCGACCAGTTGCAGGCTGAAGGGCGTGGACCCGGGCGTGGGGTTGGTCGCAAGCTGCGTCGTCGTCACGCTGGGCAAGGTGACGACCTTGTCGACCGAACCCGGGGCGACATCGCAGGTCGGCACCTGGATCCTGATGGTGGCGCTTATGTTGAAGGTTTCGACGGACCGCGGTGCAATCGAGCCATCGCACCCGAGGTAGAGGATGCCGAGCCAAAGGTTCGGTTTGTCGCAGATGTCGATCTTCCATTGCGACAGTTGGCCCGTCAGCGTGCTGTTGTTGGGCG
Source organism: Rhodanobacteraceae bacterium (assembly GCA_036278635.1). Lineage (GTDB taxonomy): Bacteria > Pseudomonadota > Gammaproteobacteria > Xanthomonadales > Rhodanobacteraceae > 66-474. The sequence goes on along the minus strand of DASUKQ010000075.1, from coordinate 5,976 downwards.
GCAGGTACGGCCCGGTGTACACCAGTTGCAGGTTGGTCGTCACGCTGTAGGTGGAACTGCCACGACCCACGGAATAGTCGGGATACAACGCAAGCTTGGTGCTGGCGTCGGGATGCAACAGGCGGTAGGAAACGCCGGGAATGCCCGTGGGCATGAGCGTATTGTCGCCGTTCACGGCGGTCGAGGCCGCGATGGTGTTGAAGATGCCGCCGTTGGTATTGCCGTCACAGTCGAGCACGGGGGGATTGGCGGGGCTTGCCGTGTTCGAGGTCCACAGCACCGTGCCTACAGCCGTATTGGGTGTCAATGTGATGGTGCCGGCGTTGAAGGTGACCGTCGTCGCCGACCCGCTGGTGAACCAGCACGTCGCCCATGCCATACGCGGCACGCAGGTCACGCCGATCAGCAGCAGGCAACCGTAGAACATGCGCAGCGCTCGTTGCGGCTTGCCTGTGACGGTGCGCCCGCAGCGCAGCGGGGATGGAAGGGTCAGGTGCATGATGTGGCCTCGGGAATCTTGATGCGGATGGACCGTGTCCAGCCTGGATCCATCCAGGTGGCGTTGGACCCGTGTGCTTGCAGCGGTACGAGCGTTTTCATGGCGCATCATCCGGATGCGCGCCGCCGGCGTCACAAGTGACGGTGACGGGCGGCCGTGTTTGCACGTGCCCGGCAGATTCCGGGACGGTGTAGGCGAACGCGCAGGAGTGCGTGGTGTCTTGCGCGCCCTGCCATTTCGCGCTCAACCGCCCGGACTTGCCGTTGACCCGCAGCAGGGTCAGGCCGCCCTGGCCGACCGTGCCGATGGCCTGGTCCCCGGGGTCCCGGATTTCGGTACCGAAGGGCAGGGATTTGCCGTCTGCCGTGTGGATGCGGACGATGAGCGCTTGTCCATGGTGGCTCTTGAGATCCACCCTGACGAGGGCGCCCGCATACGGCGCGACATTGGCGCTGGTGGCGTCCAGTTGCACGCCCAGCGGCAGGCCCTGCGGATCGATCTGGATGGTGTCGAGCTGGTACGGCGCGAGATAGGGCACCAGCGCGTAGCCGAAACGATCCACGCGCACGCCCGGCGCGTTGAGGACGTGCGCGCCGGCCGCGCCGGGCACATGCACGAGGGCAGCAGTGTCGCCCAGCGGCTGGCCGAAGGTCACTCCGCCGCTGTGGACCACGAGCGAACCGGCGGCGCCGAAGGATTCCTGCGAATAGCCGCTGCCCTTGCCGATACTGGCATTCAGGATTGCGTAGGGGCTGTTGTAACCCCCGTTCACGCTGAATGCACTGCCCGAGCCGTCGCTCGAGTGCGAAGCGCTGGCGCCGTAGATGAACTGGTTCCATTGGCCCGCGGTCCCGCTCAGCGCGGCCTGTTCCTGGCTGCCGCTGGCATCCCCGTGGTCGATATTGACCGACAGGCTGGGGGCACGCGCGCCGTTCCCGAGCGGCAGGCTGGCGTTGAGGAACACCTGGTTGTCGTAATTGCCGAAGCGGGCGCGCCCCCGGCTGAGGGTGATGCCGTACGCGAGACGCTTGAAGTGGTTGTTGTAGCCGAACTGGAACTGGCTGTCGCGACCGTGCTGGTTCCAGTAGTCGTTGATCGACGCATTCGCGTAAAGCGAACCACCCGTGTCACCCAGTCGCTGGTTGAGCGTCAGGGTGAAGCGGTTGCGTTGCTGCAGCAGGCCGGTCGGCGTGAGCAGGTTGTCGCCGTTGTACGCGGTGCCGGAAAGCGCCGCGCGCTGCGCCGGCGTGAGCAGGCTCAGGTCCGGCACGCCGTTGATCATCGGGACGCTGGATGGCAGGTATTGCACGATGTCGAGGCCGCGCCGCGCGTAGTCGCGGGCGTATTCGGCGTTCTGCAGGCTCATGAAACCGCTGGTGGAATAGCGGTACGCCGCCACCGTCAGGGTGGTGTCCGTTTCGGGAATGATCTTGCTGTAGGTGACGCGGAAACTTTGGCCGTCATGGGCGCCCTGGCCGGGGATGCTCGCGTGGGCCGTGGTGAGGTCGAGGGCCAATGCGCCGAAGCGCGTATTGAACGCCGCACCGACCAGGGCGGAGGTGTAGCCTTCCGAGGCCTGCAGGCCCGCGTATCCGGTCACGAGGTTGTTGAAGCCATGCTGCATCGTGGCCTGCACGACGCCTGGCTTGTCTTGCAGGCCCGCATCGCGCAACCGACCCGCCGCCAGGTCGAAACGGGTGATGCCGGGTCGCAGAAGCTGCGCCACCGAGGCATAGGGCACCGTGAAACTGTGGCTGCGGCCATCGGCTTCGGTGACGGTCACCACCAGGTCGCCGCCGTAACCGGCCGGGTACAGGTCGCGGATCACGAATGGGCCGGGGGCCACCGTGGCCTGGTAGATCTGCACGCCGTTCTGGGTCACGCTGACTTTCGCATTGCTGTCGGCCACGCCGCGCACGGTCGGGGCATAGCCGCGCAACGACTGCGGCAACATGCGGTCGTCGGTGCCGAGTTGCACGCCGCGCAAGCCGAAACTGTCGAACACGGCGCCGTCGGTGTAGCTGTCGCCGATGGTCAGGGTGGAGCGCAGGTCGGGCAGGTCGCGCCGCACATAGGCATTGATGTTCTGCCAGCGACGCTGGCCGGGTTGGCCGGCGGTTCCCGATTGCCAGGTGACGGTTGAATCCTGGCGGAAATGCCAGGCCCCGAGATTGAGGCCGGCCTTGAGTCCCAGATAGGTGCTCGTCTGGTCCTGGCCCGCGTTGCTGGTGTGGTAGGAATTGAGGTTGTAGTTCAGCAGGAACGCGGGCACGCCCGCATTCCACGACGCCGGATCGACATAACCGCGCGGCGTCTGGCCCATCCAGGCCTGCGGTACGCTGGCGTCCAGCCGCAAATCGGACATGTCGAACACGAGCCTCGCGCCCGGGATCAGGTCGGAGAGCTGCACGCAGGCGCCGGGAGACTTGAGCTCGGTGGCGGCCGCGCCTCCGGGTTGGGCGGGGGCAAGGCCCATCCGGCCCAGCAGTTCGGGGGTCATGCACGGCACCGCGCCGGATTCGGGCGAGGTCACGGTGAAACGTACGTCCAGCTGGCCGATCCAGTTGCGGTTGACGTACACGTCCAGGTTGTAGAGACCGGGCAACACCGGGTTGCCGTGCTGGAAACGCGCGATGTCGGCGGCATTGCCGCCCCCCGCGAGCATGCTGCGGTCGAATTCGACGAAGCCGCCACCGGATGCCGCGGCTGCGTGTGCCGGCCTGGTCCAGCTGCCCGCAGCCAGTGCCGTCGCACAGGCGAGGGCGAGTGACGCATGCGCCAGGCCACGCGTGGCACGCCCCCGATTCACTGCGACACCACGCCCTTGTGGACGTCGGCGGCACCGTAGTCGTTGATCGTGGTGAAGCTGATCGGTGTTCCGGCGGCGGGCGCACGGGCACTGCCGTCCAGGGGCAAACGCAAGTTGCCGAACGGCGCAACCATGCCATCGGCGCTTTCGACGGGCTTTTCGCTCGGCCCCAGCGACAGGCCGCTGATGGTGATGTAGTACGGGGTGGGATTGTGGACTTCCAGCGCCCCACCCCGGCCTGTCACGGACTTGAACGTGAGGCGGTCGGGCGCCGTCAGGGAGTTGCCGGGCAAGCCGGCCGGGCGATAGAACAGTTTGACCCGGGTGCGGATGGCGAACTGGAGATAATTCTTGCCGGCGTACTGCTGGCCGGTGGGCTTCGGCGGGATCTCCAGCACGTTCAGCCAGAACACCGATTCGCGGTCATCCGGCAGCGGACTGGCGCCCTGCACGAACAGGATGCGCAGGCTCTGGTCCTTGTTCGGGTCCATCCTGAAAATGGGCGGCGTGATCAGGAACGGCGTGTGCGCGGTGTCTGGCGTGGAGTTGATGTCGCCATCGTCGATCCACGCCTCGACCAGTGCCGGTTTTTCGTTGCGGTTGGACAGGCGTGCCGTGGTCTCGCCCTGGGCGGCGTCGAAGATCACGCGCGTGCCCGTCAGCACCACGCTGGCGCGGGCCAGCGGGACCGCCAGACACAAAGCCGCCGCCACCGCGCAGAATGCACGGGTCAAGGTTTTCATCGAGGTATCTCCAGACGGATCGGGTGGGTGGGTCCGCTGCGCGTGTCGGAGACGGCGCAGCGGCCCCTGGCCGCTTACTGGTAGTTGATGACGTACTGGACGGACGTCGAGACGCTGCCGGCCCCGATAGTTCCGGTGACGTAGTACTGCGCGGTGTAGCCGAGCGTTGCGTTGCCGCTGCCGTCCACCGCGACCTGGTCGGAAACGTTGGCGTTGCCGGTCGGCGCCGCGGTGCCGATGGTGATCGCGGTGTTGCCGCTGTCGAGCAGCTGCACGTCCAGGCCGGTGGCGTATCCGGTGCCCGAGGCGTTTTTCAGACCGCCAGTGAGCGCCGCGTCGGCGTTCGACGAGTAGAACTGGGCGCCGACCTTGATGGGCGTCGCATTCACGGGGCAGCCGGTCAGGCTCAGCGTGAATGGTTTGGCTCCTGCCGAGTAGGCGCCCGAAGACGGAAGTACGCCCTTCTGCACGGTCGGCAACGCGACCGTGAAGTCATTGCTGCCACCGTCGCCGCTGACGCTGCAGGTGCTGTTCAACACCTGGCCGTTGAAGGTGATGGTGCCGGAGTCGGCCGCGAGGGCCGTCGGTGCGATGGCCAGCGTGCCGCAGGCGGCGGCGAAGGCGGCGGCCATCAGGGTGGGTTTCAGGTTCATGTTGTGATCTCTCTCTATGGTTGGTGGTTTGATCCGGATGCCACGACGTGCCGCCGGTACCGGGACGCCAAGTGCAAGCGTTGTGCCAGATTCCCACCCTGTAATGATTGATCACGGTTGTGACGCAGTCCGCAACATGTGTGACCAAGTGTCATGGCCGATGCCGGGCCGTCGCGGGCGACGGCCGCGGGCAGACCGGGAAGGTCGCTCGGCCATCCCGGGCAGAAGCAAGACCGGAGGGGCCCACGCAATGGCCGGACAGGGTCTCCAGGGCGTTGACGGGGTCCCGCCGGAATGGCCGCAACGGTTGACTTGCGGCCCCGGCCACGTGAAAATACGCGGTCTTTGTGATGCAAACTGCTCAAGCCCGGGTGTCGTTGTGCATACCGGGTTCTTCGTGTCGCTGCGTTTTTCTGGCTGACTTGGAGGGATACCCAAGCGGCCAATGGGGTGCAGACAGGAAGTGTGATCTGCCGGCTTGCGCCTTCGGTGGTGTACAGGTTTCCCTCCAACCAGAGGTACAGGTATACGACAAGAATTCGGAGGGATACCCAAGCGGCCAACGGGGGCAGACTGTAAATCTGCTGGCTTACGCCTTCGGTGGTTCGAATCCACCTCCCTCCACCAGTTCCAACACATCGAGGCGTTTCATGGAGGCGGATTTCGAACCACCGAAGATGAAAGGACGGTTCGACCGATTCGCCGGGAGCGGATCGGAACGCGACGCGAAGCGGCGCGGCCCGGGAGGGGCGGAGGGCAGGACGCCCGGAGTCGTCCACCGCCCTCCACCAGAAGCCGGGAATCGGGAATTGTGAATCGGGAATCGCAAGGCCGGAGCTGCTGCTTTGACGATTCTCGACTCCCGATTCTCCATTCCCGTAAATCGCGGGAGTAGTTCAATGGTAGAACCTCAGCCTTCCAAGCTGATGGTGCGGGTTCGATTCCCGTCTCCCGCTCCATTGAATGGGTCTCGCAGCGTCCAGGCTCACGTAGCTCAGTCGGTAGAGCACTTCCTTGGTAAGGAAGAGGTCACAGGTTCGATTCCTGTCGTGAGCACCAACAAGAGCCGGGACCGGGGACCCGTAGAAGCGAAGCTCGCAAGCTGTTGCTCTTCCGGGTCCCGGGTCCCGAGTCCCGAAATCGAGATTCATCGAAGTCGCAGAACCCAGTCGATCCACAAACCAGCAGATTGCAAATAGACAGGTAGAACGTCATGTCCAAAGAGAAATTCGAGCGCACCAAGCCGCATGTGAACGTAGGCACGATCGGTCA
>DASUKQ010000074.1:0-2517 GCA_036278635.1 Rhodanobacteraceae bacterium | reverse complement strand
CCGCGTCCGCAGGGCGCGTTCTACGCGTTCCCGGATATTTCGGTGGCATTCGGCAAGTCGCACAACGGCAAGCCAATCGAAAACGACGTCGACTTCTGCAAGATGCTGCTGGAAGAAAAATTCGTCGCGACGGTGCCGGGTTCGGCGTTTGGCGAGCCGCGTTCCATGCGTATCTCCTACACCTGCGCGCCCGAGCAGTTGCAGAGGGGCCTTGCGCGCATCCAGTCGTTCTTCGCCGAACTGAGTGAACCCGTTGTCGCGGGACGGGTCAGTGCCGTAGGTGCTTAGCGAGGCCCTGATTTGCTCGTCACCCGGAATCGCGTAGCGATACCCAGGACTCAGCGGTTTTCGCTGCAGAAGCGGCACTGATTGCGCGCAACTCTGCCGCGTAGCTTCCCGGTTCACGGTTTTGCTGTTCGCTTCGGCATCCTGTTTTTGCTCTGCTTGCGCGGGAATGACGAAGGCGAAGATGAAGATGGCCAGGGCTTCCATGGCCCTTGACCCCGTAATCGTTTTTTGTTGATGGAGTCGTATTCATGAAAACCCCCGTTCGCGTTGCAGTGACCGGCGCCGCTGGCCAGATCGGCTACGCATTGTTGTTCCGCATCGCCGCCGGCGACATGCTGGGCCCCGACCAGCCGGTGATCCTGCATCTTCTCGAAATCACGCCCGCGCTGCCGGCCTTGCATGGCGTGGTGATGGAACTCAACGACTGCGCGTTCCCGCTGCTGGCCGGCGTAGTCGCGACCGATGACGCCAACGTCGCCTTCAAGGACATCGATTACGCGTTGCTGGTCGGCGCGCGCCCGCGCGGTCCCGGCATGGAACGCAAGGATCTGCTTTCCGCCAACGGCGCGATCTTCGGTCCGCAGGGCAGGGCGCTGAACGCGCACGCCAAACGCGACGTCAAGGTTCTCGTGGTCGGCAACCCGGCCAACACCAACGCGCTGATCGCGCAAGCCAACGCACCCGATCTCGATCCGAAGTGCTTTACCGCAATGGTGCGCCTCGACCACAACCGCGCCATGGCACAGCTTGCCGCCAAAACCGGCGTGCACAACACCGACGTTGCGAAGATGATCATCTGGGGCAACCATTCGCCCACCCAATACCCTGACATCCATCACGCGACGGTGAAGGGCAAACCCGCCATGTCGCTGGTCGAGCACAGCTGGTACGAGAAGGAATTCATCCCGACCGTGCAGCAACGCGGTGCGGCGGTCATCAAGACGCGCGGCGCGTCGTCGGCTGCGTCGGCGGCGTCGGCGGCGATCGACCATATGCGCACCTGGGCACTCGGCACGCCCGAGGGCGACTGGGTCTCGATGGGCATTCCATCCGACGGCTCCTATGGCATCGAGCCGGGCGTAATCTACGGCTACCCCGTCATCTGCAAGGGCGGCAAGTACGAAATGGTACGGGGGCTTGAGATAAACGATTTCTCGCGTGGGCGCATGGACGCCACCGACAAGGAACTGCGCGAGGAGCGCGCGAGCGTCGAACATTTGCTTGGCTGAGCGGAATCCGGGGCCAATCTTCTCCAAGCCCGCCAGGCCGGATCGTCCGCAGCCGCGACCGATTTCCTTCAGCGGGCTTCGCGGCGAACGCGATGATCGACCGCGTCAGGACCAGCTCTCGGCGATGACCGCACGCGTTTCCTCGACGCCGGCCTTCCAGACCGCCAGCATCTCCTCGTCGGAGCGCTGGTAGCGGCCGCCGAAATTGCCGTCGCCGAGGTACTCGCGCGCCTTGTGCGGATCGACCGAACGGATACGCGAGCTGTCCAGCATCGGTTTCCGGACATCCGGATAGTCCACGTCCGCAAGCCGCGTCCACGGAAAATTCTCCATCCACGACGCGTGCGAGGCCACCGGATCGATCTCGTCGACCTTGGCCCGCGTGGCGGGCGCGTTCCACCAGTTGTGAAATTTCACTTCGACGCCGGGCTTGCCGGCGAGCCATTCCGCGATCCCGGACTGCACGGGCGCGTTGCCGCCATGGCCGTTGACCACGACGATCCGGTGGAAGCCGTGCGTGTGCAGGCTGTCCAGCACATCGCACACCAGTTGGATGCAGGTTTCCACGCGCAGGCTCACGGTGCCGGGGTAGGCCATGAAATACGGGGTGATGCCGTACGGCAGGCCGGGGAACACCGGTACGCCCAGCGGCTCGGCCGCTTCGACCGACACCCGCTCCGAAAGGATGTGGTCGACGCACAGGCTCAAGTTCGCGTGCTGCTCGGTGCTCCCGATCGGCAGTACCGCGCGGTCGTCACGCTTCAGCCAGGCCTCGACCTGGCTCCAGTTCATGTCGCGGATCTTCAAGCGCGTCTCCCGTGCCCGTGGCGGATTGCAATGATATTGCCGAAGCGACCCAAGTGGCGGGTATAAGCTTCGCCCTCGCACGCATGTTCGAAGAGGGGATGCCGATGTCGGCCGCAGCCAGCGTGGAGCGCCATCCGAGGAAAGCCTTCCTGGTGCTTTTCTTCATCGAGGTATGGGAACGCTTCGGCTATTA
>DASUKQ010000073.1:0-5749 GCA_036278635.1 Rhodanobacteraceae bacterium | reverse complement strand
GAACCTCACCACCCAGGTGCGCGGCATCGCGCGGGTGGTGACCGCGGTCGCCACCGGCGACCTGAGCAAGAAGTTGACGGTGGAAGCCAAGGGCGAGATCGCGTCCCTGGCCGACACCATCAACAGCATGACCGACACGCTGGCGATCTTCGCCGACCAGGTGACCACGGTGGCGCGCGAGGTCGGCGTGGAAGGACGCCTCGGCGGCCAGGCCAAGGTGCCGGGCACGGCCGGCATCTGGAAGGATCTGACCGCCAACGTGAATCGGCTGGCGGCCAACCTCACCACCCAGGTGCGCGCGATCGCCGAGGTCGCGACCGCGGTGACGCAAGGCGACCTGACCCGTTCGATCCAGGTGGACGTGCGCGGCGAAGTCGCCGACCTCAAGAACAACATCAACGCGATGATCGGCAACCTGCGCGGCACCACCGAGCGCAATCGCGAGCAGGACTGGTTGAAGACCAACCTCGCGAAGTTCAGCGACATGATGCAGGGCCAGCGCGACCTGATCACGCTGGGCCACATGCTGCTGACGGAACTGGCGCCGCTGGTGAACGCCCAGCAGGGCCTGATGTACGTGGTCGACGTGGAATCGGGCGAACTGCGGCTGCGCCGGCTGGCCGGTTATGCCGACGCCAACCTGCCCGGTCCGGACCACCACATCGGCTTCGGCGAGGGCCTGATCGGGCAGTGCGCCGCGCAGCGCCAGTCGATCCTCTTGAAGGACCTGCCGAACGAGGCGGTGCAGATCCGCTCGGGCTTGATCCAGGCGCGGCCGCGCAGCGTCATCGTGCTGCCGGTGCTGTTCGAGAACGAGGTCAAGGCGGTGATCGAACTGGCCTCGCTGGCCGACTTCACCGAGACCCACCGCGCGTTCCTGGAACAGCTCACCGGCAGCGTCGGGATCGTGCTGAACACCATCTCCGCGACCATGCGCACCGAGCGCTTGCTGACCCAGTCGCAGCAACTGGCCGGCGATCTGCAGGCGCAGCAGACGGAGTTGCAGAAGACCAACGAGGAACTGGCGCTGAAGGCCAAGCTTTTGGCCGAACAGAACGCCGAGGTCGAGCGCAAGAACCAGGAAATCGAGCACGCCCGCCGCGCGGTGGAAGAAAAGGCCGCCGAGCTCGCGACGACCTCGCGTTACAAGTCCGAGTTCCTGGCCAACATGTCGCACGAGCTGCGCACGCCGCTCAACAGCATCCTGATCCTGGGCCAGCAACTGGCCGACAACCCGGACGAGAATCTGAGCGAGCGCCAGGTCGAATTCGCGCGCACCATCCACGCCGCCGGCACCGACCTTTTGAACCTTATCAGCGACATCCTCGATCTCTCCAAGATCGAGTCGGGCACGGTCACCGTGGAAAGCGAGGAGATCGCGTTCGCCGACCTGCGCAGCATGATCGAGCGCAGCTTCACCCACGAAGCCGAGCGCCGCAAGCTCGGCTTTTCGGTGGAGTTCGACGACGCGCTCGGGCGCGCCATCAACACCGATCCCAAGCGCCTTTTGCAGGTGATCAACAACCTGCTTTCGAACGCCTTCAAGTTCACCGAGCAGGGCAGCGTGCGGCTGCACGCGCGGGTGGCCGAAAAGGGCTGGGCGCACGGCCATCCGATCCTCGACAAGGCGCCGGTCGTGGTGGCGATCACGGTCGAAGACACCGGCATCGGCATCTCGCCCGACAAGCAGAAGATCATCTTCGAGGCGTTCCAGCAGGCCGACGCCGGCACCGCGCGCAAGTACGGCGGTACCGGTCTCGGGCTCGCCATCAGCCGCGAGCTGTCGGCGCTGCTTGGCGGCGAGATCCACTTGCGCAGCCGCCCCGGCGCGGGCAGCACCTTCACGCTGTACATCCCGCTCAACTACATGGGTCCGCCGGTCGGCTACGCGGACGAAGCCAAGTCGGCGGCGGGGCTGGCCGTGCATCCGCTGCATTCGCCCGAGCAGGTCGAAGACGACCGCGCGGTCATCGCGCCGGGCGAGCCGACGCTGTTGATCATCGAGGATGACCCCCGTTACGCGGGCGTGCTGCGGGACCTGGCGCGGACCAGCGGATTGCGCGCGCTGGTCGCGGCATCCGGTGCCGATGGCCTGCACCTGGCCCGGCAGTACCAGCCCACCGCGATCAGCCTCGACATTTTCCTGCCCGACATGTTGGGCTGGACGGTGCTGGCGCGGCTGAAGCAGACCCAGGAGACCCGCCACATCCCGGTGCAGATCGTCACCGTCGAAGCCGAGCGCCACCACGGCATGGAGCGCGGCGCGTACTCCTACCTCACCAAACCGGCCACCACCGACACGATCGAAGCGTCGCTCGACCGCATCACGCAATTCGCGCTGCGGCCAGTCAAGAAGCTGCTGGTGGTCGAGGACGACGGTGCCGCGCGCGACAGCATCGTCGCCCTGATCGATCATGAGGACGTGGAAATCGCCTCCACCGCGACCGGCAAGGACGCGCTCGAACAGATTCACTCCGGCGCTTTCGACTGCGTGGTCCTGGACCTCAGGCTGCCGGACATGAGCGGCTTCGAACTGCTTGACCGGGTCAAGACCGACGCCGGCGCCCGCGAGGTGCCGATCGTGGTCTTCACCGGCAAGGATCTTACGCCCGAAGAAGAACAGCGCCTGCTCGGCGTCGCGCGCAGCATCATCGTCAAGGGCGTGCATTCGCCAGAGCGGCTGCTGGACGAGACCGCGCTGTTCCTGCACCGCGCGGTGTCGAAACTGCCGCCGGCCAAGCGGAAGATGCTGGAGACGTTGTACGAATCGGACGACTCGCTCGACCACAAGAAAGTGCTGGTGGTCGACGACGACGTGCGCAACATCTTCGCCATCAGCAGTATCCTTGAGCGCCGCGGCATGCAGGTGCTGACCGCGGAGAATGGCCGGGACGCCGTTGCACTGGTGGAAGCCCAGGATGACATCGCCATGGTACTGATGGACATCATGATGCCGGACATGGACGGCTACGAAACCATCCGCGCGATCCGCGCCAGGCCGGATCTGCGTTCGCTGCCGATCATCGCGCTGACCGCCAAGGCGATGAAGGGCGATCGCGAGAAGTGCATCGAGGCGGGTGCATCCGACTACATTGCCAAGCCGGTGCATACCGACCAGTTGCTATCGCTGCTGCGTCAATGGTTGCACCGCTGATGAACGGCGCGCCCCTCCACGGCAAGCCCGCCAGCATCCTGCTGGTCGACGACAATCCCGCGCGCCTGCTGAGCTACCGCACGATCCTTGAGCCGCTCGGCGAACGGCTCTTCGAGGCGACCTCCGGCACCGACGCGCTGCGCGCGGTGATGGACATCGACTTCGCGGTGATCGTGCTGGACGTGAACATGCCGGGCATGGACGGTTTCGAAACCGCCAGCCTGATCCACCAGCACCCGCGCTTCGAGAAGACCCCGATCATCTTCGTGTCGGCGATCAACGTCAGCGACATGGACCGCCTGCGCGGCTACAAGCTGGGCGCCGTCGACTACGTGATGGTGCCGATCATCCCGGAAATCCTGCGCGGCAAGGTCGCGGTGCTGGCCGAACTGTTCCGCAAGCGGTGTGAGCTGCAACGGGTCAACGGCGAATTGGCGGACACCAATGCACGGCTCGCGCGCAGCAACGAGGCGCTGCGCATCGAGCGCGAGCGTGAAGTGCACAAGCTCAACCAAGCGCTCACCGACAGCAACCGGAAGCTGGCGGAGAGCAACCACGAACTCAAGCAGGAAATCGAGGAGCGCCGCCGCGTCGAGGAACGGCTGCGCGAGGCGGACCGCCGCAAGGACGAGTTCCTGGCGACCCTTGCGCACGAGTTGCGCAACCCGCTGGCGCCGATCCAGAGCGCATTGAACGTCTATCGGCTCGGGCATGCGGCGGTCGCGGACGGCAGCATGTTCTACCAGATCTTCGAGCGCCAGACCCGCCTGCTCGTGCACATGGTAGACGACCTGCTGGACGTCTCGCGGATCACCCGCGGTCGGCTGCAATTGCGGCTCGAACGCACCCTGCTCGGCGACATCCTGGCGGCCGCGATCGAAACCGCGCAGCCGCTGATCGAGGAGAACCAGCACCGGCTGGAGTTGGACCTGCCGCCGCAGCCGGTACCCCTCGAGGCCGATCCGCATCGCCTGGTCCAGGTGTTCGGCAACCTGCTCAACAACGCCTGCAAGTTTTCCGATCCCGGCGGCGTGATCAGCGTGCGCGCCCGGACCGACGACGAATCGGTGACGATCGAGATCCGCGACACCGGCATCGGCCTCACCGCGCAGCAGGTGCGCTTCATCTTCGACCTGTTCGCGCAGGCCGACACCTCGCTGGAACGCCCGCACAGCGGCCTCGGCATCGGGCTCACGCTGTCGCAACGGCTGGTCGAATTGCACGGCGGCCGGATCCGCGCCAGCAGCGACGGCCTCGGCACCGGCAGCACCTTCATGGTGACGCTGCCGATCACGATCGCCGATGCCGTTCTGGTCGGAGAATCCGCGCCTGGACCGGTCCGGGCGGCCACGGGCAGCCTGCGGATCATGGTGGTGGACGACAACCGCGATTCGGCCGACATGCTGGTGATGTCATTGCAGATCATGGGCCACCAGGCACGCGCCGTGTACTCGCCGCTGGCGGTGATGGACGCCTGTGCCGATTTCGAACCGGAGCTGATGATCATCGACATCGGCATGCCCGAACTCAATGGCCTCGCGCTGGCCGAGCAGTTGCGCGCGCGCCCGTGGCGTGGCCGTCAGCCCAGGCTGGTCGCCCTGACCGGCTGGGGTCAGGCAGAGGACTACAAACGTTCCTTCATGGCGGGCTTCGCCGATCACCTGGTCAAGCCGGTCAACCTCGCCACCATCGAGCGGGTGTGCCGCGAGACAGCGGCGGCATGCGAAGCGACGTAGAGAGTCGCGACACGGCAGGTGCCGATACTGCGGTTGCACGTGCGCGGTGCGCTGAGCGCGGCGTATCGCGTTGCGGCTTCGCAAAGCCCCGCGGAACGCCCGCAACGCGCGGACGTTCCGCTTGAGGATTCGAAGCGGTTTTTACGCCGCAACTTCCAGCGGCACCGGCCGGCGGGTCGGGCCATCCGGGCGCGCTTCGCGATCCGGCGCGAAACGCCCCTGCTCGGCCAGCCGCGCGAACATGCCGCCGCGTGCGATCAGTTCGTCGTAGCGGCCCTGTTCGATCAGCCGGCCCTTGTCGAGCACCAGGATCCGGTCGGCGTTGCGCACGGTCGACAGCCGGTGCGCGATGATGAAAGTGGTGCGGCCGCGGGTGAGCTTGTCCAGCGCGCGCTGGATGCGCGCTTCGGTGATGCGGTCGAGCGCACTGGTGGCCTCGTCGAGGATCAGGATCGGCGCGTCCTTCAGCATCGCGCGGGCGATCGTCAGGCGCTGGCGTTCGCCGCCCGACAGCGAGCGGCCGCGCTCGGACACTTGCGTCGCATAACCATCGGGCTTGGCGCTGATGAAATCGTGCGCTTCCGCCGCGCGCGCCGCGATTTCGATGTCCCCGGCTGTCACGCTTGAATTACCCACCTTCAGGTTCTCCTCGATGCTGCGCTGGAACAGGCCGGCCTCCTGGAACACCACGGTGACGTTGCGGCGCAGGGACTCGACGTCCACGGCGCCGATGTCGTGGCCGTCGATGGTGATGCGCCCGCGGTCGGGATCGTGCGCGCGGTACAGCAGGCTCAGCGTGGTGGACTTGCCGGCGCCGGTCGGGCCGACCAGGGCGATCCGACTGCCCGGCGGCGCGTGG
>DASUKQ010000072.1:0-30585 GCA_036278635.1 Rhodanobacteraceae bacterium | reverse complement strand
ATCGAGGATCTTCGTCACCGCCGGCCCGTCATGCGCCAATTCGCGCACCACGCCGATGCGCTTGCCCTCGAGCGCATGCGGATCCAGGAACTTCGTGTAGTCCGTCGCGTGCCTGTCGGCATCCTTCGTCGCCGGATCGCGTAGATCGCTGCCCGCAATGGCCGTGAGCACGATTGCCGCATCGCGCACGTCGCGCGCCATCGGACCTGCCGTGTCCTGGGTGGAGCTGATCGGGATGATGCCCGCCCGGCTCACCAGTCCGACCGTCGGCTTGATGCCGACAATGCCATTGGCGGCCGCCGGACAGATGATCGAACCGTTGGTTTCGGTTCCGATGGCAACCGTCGTGAATCCCGCTGCGACCGCCGCCGCCGATCCGGCGCTCGATCCGCACGCGCTGCGGTCAAGCACGTATGGATTACGGGTCAGTCCGCCGCGCCCGCTCCATCCGCTGGACGAATGGGTCGAACGAAAATTCGCCCATTCGCTGAGGTTGGTCTTGCCGAGGATCACCGCGCCCGCCTCACGCAGCTTCGCCGCCACCGTCGCGTCACGCGACGCCGGCGCACCCAGCATCGCCAGCGAGCCCGCCGTGGTCGGCATCTTGTCGCCGGTGTCGATATTGGCCTTCAGCAACACCGGAACACCCCACAGCGCACCATGCTCGCCGGATTTGCGCCCGGCATCGCGCTGCCCGGCAATCGATAGCGCGTCGGGATTCAGTTCGATCACCGAGTTGACCCGCGGACCCGCCTGATCGAGCTTGCCGATGCGATCGAGGAAATCCTGCGTCAGTCGCACGGAATCGAGCGAGCCCTTGTGCATCTGGCCCTGCAACCGCGAAATGCTGGCCAGCGGAGCAGGCAACGGCGGTGTCATGAAATCGGGAACCTGCGCCGATCCGACACCGGGTACCGCGACCAGCGCCAGCAAAAACCCCCACAACGGCAATTTGCGCATGGTGTTCTCCTCCAGCGACGCAAGCTACGCCGCGATGGCCCGGAGCTCAACCATCGGTGCGGAATGAGCACGTCATGCCGTTCCCGGGCCGCCCCCATGGTCACGAACACGCAGGTTGGGCCTCGCCCGGGCCCCGTCCGGGCGAAGCCCAACATCTCGAGCCGCCCGTCGGGCTTTACTTCGTTCAGCCCTACGAAGTGCCCAGGGGCCGCCGCCCGTTGTCAGCCACGGCGCCGCGCACTTATCATGTACGGCCCGCTGCGGCGGGTTGCCATGCACCGGATTCCGGAGATGTGGCAGAGTGGCCGACGAATTTGTCGGGAACAAATTCGGACAGCCGAAGGGCTGGCCCCGAACGCAGTGAGGGATGAGTCTCAGGGATGGGGCGAACATATGCGCCGGAATGAACCGCCATCCAGCCGGACGCAACATTTCTGGAGAGGTGGCAGAGTGGTCGAATGCGCCGGATTCGAAATCCGGTTTACGGTTTCACCGTAACGTGGGTTCGAATCCCACCCTCTCCGCCAGAATTGCTGAAAACGGGGTCAGGTTCACTTTCGGATGACGATTCGATGCGCGCTGCCAAGCGCAGCGCCCGAAAGTGAACCTGACCCCGTTTTTGACCCGGACAAGACGACCTTCAACGCCGCCTGCACCCCTCCAGCCGCAAACGCTCGCCGATTTTCAGACGGGAGGCCGACCGCAAGTGGTTGCTCCTGGCGAGTTGACGGACGCTGTCGCAATGGAAGCGTCGCGAGATGGCGGAAAGGGTATCCCCGCTGCGTACGGTGTAATGACGGATCTTCGGCGCCGGCGGATCGGCGGCCGCAACCCGCTCCGGGACCTGCGCATTCTGCAATTCGTCCGCGAGCGCGACCCACTTTCCGCTGACGCACGAGCGCTTGTAGGCGCCCTCGAGGAACTTCGGCATGTTGACCCGCGCACCCTGCGGTTGCACCTGCGAGGGGCTCATCTGGGGATTGAGGTTGCGCAGGGTCCGATACCAGCCGTATCGACCGTCGCCGTCATTGCCCAGGCACACGGACAACTCGTTCAGCGACGACGCACGCGCGAGGTCGACGTGGCCCGGTGCACCATCCACCTTGGGGAAGTGCAGGTTGTAGCGTTCCGGATGCAGGAACAACCACGCCGCCGCCAGCACCATCGGCACGTAGTCGCGCGTCTCCGCCGACAGCGAGAAGTAGACGTCCGGATTCCAGAAATTCGCGTCCTGCATTCCCGCCACCAGCCGCCCCACCCTGCCCTCGCCGCCGTTGTAGGCGGCCAGCACCAGCGCGAGGTTGTCGTTGAGCTTCCCCAATTGCTCGTTGAAATAGTCCGCGGTGGCGTGCGACGCCATCGTCGGATCGAATCGCTGGTCGAATCCGTCCACCGTGTTCAGGCCGAAGCGCGACCCGGTCGCCGGCATGAACTGCAACGGCCCCGCCGCGCCCGAGCGCGACACCGCGTGCACGTTGCCGCCGGACTCCTTGGCCATCAACCCGAACAGGACCGCCTCGGGCAGCCCCGCCTTGTGGAACGCGGGCCACATCTGGTAGCGCAGGTACCGGTAATCCACGTAGGCGCGGATCAGGTTGGGACGCAGCCGGGTCAGCCACACCTGCAGCGCCGCCTGCACCGAACCATTGGTCGCGACCAGGTCCGACAGGGTGTGCCCGTGGAGCAATTGCACCGTGCGTTGCGCCTGCGGCAACGTGGCCAGGACCCCGGAGTCCGCGTCCGAGGTGTCCTGGCCCTGATCCCCGAGCACGTAGTCGTCGTTCTCGGTGCCGAGGAAGCTGCCATCCTTCAGGCGCAGGGCACGATCATACGCGGACAGGAATCGCTGGGGATCGCAGCCGGACGTGTTGACGCATTGGTCGGAGGCGTTGCGCATCGCATCGAGTGCGGCTTCCAGCGATTTCCGGGATTGCGCGTCGTCGCCGCGCCGCGCCTGTGCCAGCGCCTGGTCGTATTGCGCACTGGCCTGGTCGAGTTGTGCGTACAAGCCGTTCAGATCGGCCTGCGCACCGCTGCTCCCGTGGGTCGGCGCCTGCGCGCACGCTCCCAGCAAACCCAGTACCCCCACGCACCCCAACCACGTCAATCGCCGCAACATGCCAAACCCCGTCCGAAACGTGCACTTGAAGGCCGACCCTAGCGGTTCAGCGCATGCGACTCAAGGGAACCGCGCACACCGCGGACCCGCAACGTACAATCCCGGCAACCCACGCCCGCGTTGGCTGCGCATGAACAACATCCTGATCGGCAGGAACGACACCACCGCGGTCGAACTCGACCCACGTTTCGGCAACCGCCACGGCATGATCGCGGGCGCCACCGGCACCGGCAAAACCGTGTCGCTGATGGTGCTGGCCGAAGGCTTCTCGCGACTCGGCACGCCGGTGTTCGTGGCCGACGTCAAGGGCGACATCGCGGGCATGTCGCAACCGGCTGCGTCGCCGCCGGGCGACAAGCTGACGGCGCGGCTGGCGAAACTCGGCATCGAAAAATCGTGGCAGCCGGACGCGAACCCGGTGGTGTTCTGGGACCTCTACGGCAAGCTCGGTTCGCCGGTGCGCGCAACGGTTTCGGAAATGGGGCCGATGCTGCTGGCGCGCGTACTGGAACTGAACGACACCCAGCAGGGCGTGCTGGAGATCGTGTTCAAGCTGGCCGACGACAACGGCTGGCTGTTGCTGGACCTGGCCGACCTGCGCGCGTTGCTCAACCACGTCGGCGACAACGCGAGGGAGGTTTCGCAGCACTACGGGCTGGTCAGCCGATCCAGCCTGGGCGCCGTGCAACGCGCATTGTTGCAACTGGAACAGCAAGGCGCCGAAGGGTTCTTCGGCGAACCCGCGCTGGACCTGAAGGACATCATGCGCCAGGACATGTCCGGGCGCGGCGTCATCAACATCCTCGCCGCCGACCAGTTGATCCTGAAGCCGAAACTGTATTCGACGTTCCTGCTGTGGATGCTCTCGGAACTGTTCGAGGAACTGCCCGAAGTCGGCGATCCGGATCACCCGAAGCTGGTGTTCTTCTTCGACGAGGCCCACCTGCTGTTCGACGACTGTCCGCCGGCGCTGCAACAAAAGGTGGAGCAAGTGGTGCGGCTGATCCGCTCCAAGGGCGTGGGCGTGTATTTCTGCTCGCAGAACCCCGACGACGTCCCCGACGTGATCCTCGGTCAGATGGGCAACCGGATCCAGCACGCGCTGCGCGCGTTCACGCCGCGCGACCAGAAGGCGGTCAAGGCCGCCGCGGAAACGTTCGCGCCGAACCCGAAGCTCGATGTCGCGAAAGTCATCGGTACCCTCGGGACGGGCGAAGCCCTGGCCTCCACGCTGCGCGACAAGGGCGCGCCAACACCGGTCGAACGAGTGCTCGTGACAACGCCTACCTGTCGGCTCGGTCCGATCAGCGACGAGGAACGCGCCACCATCCGCGCGCGCTCACCGGTGGGGCCGAAATACGACACGCCGGTCAACCGCGAATCGGCCGCGGAAATGCTGGCCAAGCGCGCCGACCAGAAGGCCGCCGACAACCCGGAGCAAGTCGCGAAACAGGAGGCCGGGAAGGCGCCGCCAGGCTCGGCCTGGGGCAGTACGATGCGCGATGCGATCTTCGGCACCAAACGTCGCCAGGGCATGATCGAAACGATGGCCAAGCAGACGGTGCGCACCATGGGCAGCCAGCTCGGGCGACAGATCCTGCGCGGCGTGCTGGGCGGCATTTTCGGCGGCCGCCGCTGACGAGGCCATGCCGCCGATCCGCACCGCCATCGAGGAGATGCCGCTCGCCGGGCGGCTGCTCGAAGGACTGCGTTATCCGCTGCGCGGCGGCGCGCTGGCCGCGTGCGTGGCACTGGGGCTCAGCCACTATGCGGTGTTGTTGCCCAGCGTTGTCGGTCTGCTCGCCGCACTGATTGTCTGGATCGCGACCTGGCGCTACGCGATCGACTGCATGGTGCTGACGGCGGACGGTTACGACGATCCGCCGGAAGTGAAACTCGAGGGGCGCGCCGGCAACCCGCGCGGGATCCTCGCGTTGCACGTCTTCGTGGTTCTCGCGTGCGTGGCGATCGCGGCGGGTGCGCCCACGTACCTGTGGCTGGCCCTCGTGATTGCCGCGCTGCTGTTGCCGGCCATGGACATGTCCCTGGCGTTCGATGGCGACCTGATGGTGGCGCTCAACCCCGTCACGTGGTGGCGGGTCGTCGCGCGCTTCGGGGTGGTGTACGCCATCCCGGTCATCGCCAATGCCGCGCTCGCCGCCCTGATATGGATTTTCCGCGAAGGCATCGGTCAGTTGCCGCTGTTGCTGTCGCTGCCCACCTTCGGGTTCGTGTGCACGTACCTCATCGTGCTGGATTTCCATTGGATGGGCACGCTGGTATGGCATTACCGCGAGCGCCTCGGCATGCGTCCGGAGGCTTCGGAACTGGCCGAGGCGACCGGGCACGGCGCCGATGCGCGGTTGTTGGATGAATGCGGGACGCTGGCCCTGGACGAGCCCGAGGAAGCCGCGATACGCCTGCGCGACCGCATCCACGAAAACCTCGCACCCGCGGCCGTGCACAACCGCTTCCGGCTCCTGCTGCGCCGGCTCGACCGCAACGACCTGCTGATCAGCCATGGCCAGACGTGGATCACGCAATTGTGTGCCACGGGCGACGAACGGCGGGCGTTGGGCGTGGTGCAGGAGTGCCGGGAAATCGATCCGCGCTTCCTGCCCGACGATCCCGCCAACACCGCGACGCTCGCGAAAACCGCCGCGCGCATCGGCATGCAGGAACTGGCCTGGTACCTGGCCACCGGTTTCGTCCGGCGCTGGCCGCGCCACCGGGCAGCTCCTGACCTGAAACGGCTGGCGGCATCGCGCGCAGGCGCCCCGTGAGCCGTTGGCGCCCACCCCCGCCGCAATCCACCGCGATCATCACGCGCGCGGGTTTCGACGCGCTCAAGGCCGAGGTGGACCACCTTTGGCGGGGGCTGCGCCCGGAAGTGGTGAAGGCCCTCGCCGCCGCCGCCGCCGAAGGCGACCGCTCGGAGAACGCCGAATACACCTACCGCAAGAAGCAGCTCGGCGAGATCGACCGGCGCGTGCGATACCTGTCCAAGCGCATCCCGTCGCTGAAGGTGGTCGACGCGCCACCCACCGACCGCAGCGCGATCTTTTTCGGCGCGACGATCGAAATCGAGAACGCCGATACCGGGAAAGGCCACCGCTACCGCATCGTCGGCCCCGACGAAACCGACGCGCAGCGCGGTTGGATCAGCGTGGACTCACCCCTGGCGCGCGCCGCACTCAGGAAACACGTCGGCGACGAGCTCGAAGCCGACCTGCCGGGTGGCAAGGCACGGTTCGTGGTGGTGGCGGTCACCTACGCATAGGGCGGACCCCGGTTCGTGCAGGTGACGGCGGAGTGCCTGGCCACAAACGGAATCTCGTCGCGCGCGGGCGCGCTCCTGCAACAGCACGCGACGCACCCATGCCATCTGCGCAACTCACGCAACTTCGGCAGGAGCCTGCCTGCAGGCGACCGCGCGGAGCACATGTCCACAAGCGCCATCTCACCTGCAAGCGCGAGGTAGTACGCTGCGGGGATCGCGATTCGAGGAGACACACCATGGGCCAGCGCATCAACCTCAACACGGCCGGCATGCACTGCATCGGCGCGTACCTGGCCAAACCCGCCGGCAAACCGAAGGGTGGCATCGTGGTCGTGCAGGAGATTTTTGGCGTGACCGCGCACATCCGCGACGTGGCCGACCGTTTCGCCGAAGCCGGCTACACCGCCATCGCGCCGGCATTCTTCGATTACGTCGAGAACGACGTGGAACTCGCCTACGACAAGACCGGCACGCAACGCGGCAAGGATCTCGCCGCGGAAGTCGGACTGGATCGCCCGGTCGAGGCGGTCGCCAGCGCCGCGGAATCGATCTCGTCGTCCGGTAAGATCGGCGTGGTCGGCTATTGCTGGGGCGGCACGGTCGCACTGCTCGCCGCACAGCGCCTCGGCCTGCCCTCGGTGAGCTACTACGGCGCCCGCAACGTGCCATTCCTCGATCAGCCATTGCGTGCACCCGTGATGTTCCACTTCGGCGCAAGGGATCGCTCGATCACGCCCGACGCCGTGCAAAAGCACCGCGACGCCTACCCGGGCGCACCGGTGTACGTTTACGAGGACGCCGGCCACGCCTTCAATCGCGACAGCGATCCGACGCACTATGCGCCCGTCGGCGCGCCGCTGGCGTTGCAGCGGACCATGGCGTTCTTCGACAAGGAACTTGCAGGCCACGCATGAGCGACGCTTCGGACGCGCGCTTCGAACTCGATCCGCGCCTCGCCGCGGACACGGTTTTCGTCGCCGACTGGAAACTCTCTCGCGTGCTGCTGATGGACGATGCGCGGTTTCCGTGGCTGGTGCTGGTGCCACGCCGCCCGGGCCTCGTGGAACTGGATGATCTCGACGACGGCGGCCACACGCAATTGATGCGCGAAGTCCGGGATGCCATGAAGGCGCTGCGCGACGTCGCCGAATGCGGGAAACTCAATATCGGCACGCTCGGCAACATCGTGCGCCAGTTGCACGTGCACGTGGTGGCGCGGCGCATGGACGATGCCGCGTGGCCGGATCCGGTGTGGGGCCACGGCAAGCCGCGACGCTACGAACCCGCACGGATCCACGCGTTGATTCGGCAGTTGCGTGGAAATACCGACTCTTGATTCCGCCCTTCCCCTTCAAGGTAATGGCCGGGATGGTGAAGATGGTGCGGCGCCTCCGCGGGAAACCCATCCCCACCGGCGCTACGCGCTCGGCCTGCGACTGCCTCTCCTTGAAGGAGATCGTGGATGCCAGAGCATTCGTGGTCAACGAACGATCTTCCGGTGTGGGACAACGCGCATGACTTCACCCGAACCCGCCGTCGAACCGCTCGCCGAAGACGCCCTGCTGCTGCGTTTCGGCGATGGCATCGATATCGAGACCAACGCCCGGGTACACGCGGCCGCGCGAACGCTGCGCAAGGCCAATCTTCCCGGCGTCACCGACATTGCCCCGGCTTATGCCAGTTTGTTGCTTCGTTTCGAGCCGCTTGCGTGGAAGCACGATGCGTTGATTGGCACGCTGCGCGGAATCCTCGAAGCGCACGACGGCGTGGCGCCGGACTCCGGCTCCGGACCCGGCGCCCTTCCCCGGCAGGTTCTCCGCCGCGATGACGAACACGAGACAGACACGTCCGGCAACGCCGCGCGCGTCGTCGAGATTCCGGTGTGCTACGGCGGCGATTTCGGCCCCGATCTCGAAGCCGTTGCCGCGCACGCGCGCATGACGCCCGATGCCGCGATCGCGCACCACGCGACAGCCGAATACACCGTCGCGATGCTGGGCTTCGCGCCCGGCTTTCCATACCTCCTGGGACTCGACCCCGCGCTGCACATGACGCGCCGTGCGACGCCGCGCACGCACGTGCCGGCGGGGTCGGTTGGAATCGGTGGCGCACAAACCGGAATCTATCCGTGCGAACTGCCCGGCGGCTGGCAATTGATCGGTCGCACGCCGCGGGTACTGTTCGACCCGCAACGCGAGCCGCCCTGCCTGCTCGCCCCCGGCGACAAGGTGCGTTTCCGCGCCATCGACGGCGACGAATTCGAAGCGCTGGCCCGGCCCGCGACATGACGATCGAAGTCGTCAAGCCCGGACTGTTCACCACCTTGCAGGACGCGGGGCGCGCGGGCTTCGCACACCTCGGCATCGGTCGTGCCGGCGCATTCGACGCGCCGGCGCTGCGCATCGCCAATGCACTGGCCGGCAACCCCGCCAAGGCGTGCGCGCTGGAAATCACCCTGCTCGGCCCGACGTTGCGCTTTCGCCGCGGCGCGTGGATCGCGGTGACCGGCGCGCCAATGGTGTTTCGCATCGATCGCGTCGATGCGCCGATGTGGGCGCCGGTGTGGGTACCTGCCGGCTGCGATGTGCAATTCGGCGCGATGCAGGTCGGGTGCCGCGCCTACCTCGCAGCCGCGGGAGGATTCGACGCGGAATCCGTGCTCGGCAGCCGCAGCACCGACGCCAATGCGCGTCTCGGCCCGCTCGGCGGACGGCCTCTACGTGCGGGGGATCTGCTTGAAATCGCGTCCGAAAGGGGGTCAGGTTCACTTTTTCAGAACGTCCCATGGAGCCAATCCGTTCCAGGAAAAAGTGAACCTGACCCCCTTTCAGCTCCAGGAGAAAGTGAACCTGACCCCATTAACTGGCGGATCGATCCACGCCCGTGGTTCGCGGATGACACGCGGCGACCGCTGCGTTTGCTGCCGGGAAGCCACTTCGACAATCTGATAGAAGATTCACGCAAACTATTGTTTTCGGCAACATTCAAGGTTCATCCTGATTCCAACCGCGTCGGCATCAGGCTGAGCGGCCCCAAGCTGGAATGGAGCTCGCCCATTGAAATGGTGAGCGAGGGTTGTGTGCCGGGGCTGTTGCAACTGCCGCCCTCCGGCCAGCCCATCGCGTTCGGGCCGGAGTGCCCGGTAAGCGGAGGCTATCCGAGGCTCGGACAAATCGCCGCGGTGGATCTGCCGCGGCTCGCACAACGCCGTCCCGGTGATGCGTTACGCTTCACGCGCTGCACGTTCGATGATGCGCTGCGGGTGCTGCACGCGCGCGAACGCGCATTGCAGAACCTGGAAGACGCCATCCGACGCCGGTTGAAAGCATATTGATCCGCCCGTCATCGCTGCCCCCGTGAAGACCATCGACCTCAATGCCGATCTCGGCGAATCCTTTGGCGCCTGGCAGATGGGCGACGACGCAGGCGTGATGCCCTGGATTTCGTCCGCCAACATCGCGTGCGGTTTCCATGCCGGCGATCCGTCGATCATGCGGCGCACGGTCGGCCTGTGCATCGAGCACGGCGTTGCGATCGGCGCGCACCTTTCGCTACCCGATCTGCAGGGCTTCGGGCGGCGCGAGATGCGGGTCACGCCCGATGAAGCCTACGCGCAAACGCTGTACCAGGTCGGTGCACTGCACGCTTTCGCCTGCACAGCCGACACGCACCTGCACCACGTCAAGCCGCATGGCGCCCTTTACAACATGGCCGCGCGCGATCCGGATCTGGCCAGGGCCATTGCCGGCGCGGTTCGCGATTTCAACCCGACCCTGATCCTGGTCGGACTGGCCGGCAGCGCGCTGGTCGACGCTGGCCGCGCGGCGGGACTCGCGGTACAGCGGGAAGCATTCTGCGACCGCCGCTACCGTGCCGACGGTTCGCTGACCCCGCGATCCGTGGCCGGGGCGGTCATCGAGGACATCGACGTGGCGGCCGCGCAGGCCGTGTCGATTGCCACGCACGGCGAAGCCGGGGCAGACGATGGTGCGACGGTGCGCATCGAAGCGGACACCCTGTGCATCCATGGCGACCGCGCCGGCGCGGGGAACTTTGCACGGGCAATGCGGCAGGCGCTCGAACATGCCGGGATCCGGGTCAACGCGGCGGAACGTCCGGCGTGATGCACTGGTTGCCGCTGCTCGGCGTGCTGGTGGTCGTCGTCGGCTTCGCGCTGCGCTTCAACCCGGTACCGGTGGTGGTGGCCGCCGGAATCGTCAGCGGACTCGCCGCCGGCAAATCCATCGGCGAAATCCTGGCGCTGATCGGCAACAGCTTCGTGTCCGAACGCGCGCTGCTGTTGTTCATCCTGACGCTGCCCGCGATCGGGGTGCTCGAACGGGCGGGGCTGCGGGAGCATGCACGCAACTGGATTTCCACGTTGCGCGGGCTGACGCTCTCGCGTCTGCTGATCGCCTATCTCGGCCTGCGCCAGATCATGTCGATGCTGGGGCTGACCAACGTCGCCGGGCAGGCGCAAACGGTGCGTCCATTGCTGGCGCCTATGGCGGAGGCCGCCGCGGAACGGCGTGGCGAGCCACTGGATGGTGACGAACGCAACGACGTGCGTGCCTTCAGCGCCGCGACCGACAACGTCGGCCTGTTCTTCGGCGAGGACGTATTCATCGCGCTGGGCGCGGTGTTGTTGATCCAGGGCTTCTATTCCCAGCACGGCATCGAACTCGAACCCCTGCACATCGCGTTGTGGGCATTGCCGACCGCGATCGCGGCCTTTTTCATCCACGCCACCCGTACGGTGCTGTTCGCCCGCCGGATCGGCAGCAATAAGCAACCGCCGTCAACATCACCGCCATTCCGGCCAGCGATCGGGCGGAAACCAACGCCAGGGACGAAAACAAGCAAAGACACCGGATTCCCGCTTTCGCGGGAATGACGAGCGTGAAGAGCTGCCCGCCATGCTGAAGATCGAACACGCCTACTGGCTGATCGCCCTGTTCCTCGCGGGTGCGGCGTGGTTCAACCTGCGCGACCGGCGCTGGTCGCACGCGGCGTTCTGGCTGGTACTGGCAGCGCTGATCGCCGGCGGCCGTTACGTGGTGCAGGCAACCGAGGTCCACCACGAATTGCCGGCGCAACTTGCCGGGGTCGGTGTCATCGCGCTGGCCATCCTGTCGCCACGGATGAAGCGAGGGCGCCTCGTCGAGCGCGACGCGGCTTCTCGCGAAGCCGACGCGAAATTGCTGGGCCACCGTCTGTTCGGCCCCGCCCTTCTCATTCCGCTGGTCACCCTGCTGGTCGCGCTGTTCGGCGGCTACCTCGTGATCGGCGGCGTGCCGGTGTTCGACAAGACCCGGATGACCCTGACCGGGCTTGCACTGGCGTGCGTGGTGGCGCTGATCGCCGCATTGCGGGTGACGCGCGCGAAGCCCGTTGCCGGCATCGCCGAAGGTCGGCGCCTGCTCGACACGCTTGGCTGGGCCGCACTGCTGCCGCTGACCTTGGCCGCACTCGGCGGCGTGTTCGCCGCGACCGGCGTCGGCAGCGCGGTAGCCGACCTGGTGCGGATGATGATCCCGGTTCAGAGCGCCCTCGCCTGCGTGATCGCCTACGGACTCGGGATGGTGTTGTTCACCGTGATCATGGGCAACGCCTTTGCCGCGTTCCCGGTGCTGACGGCGGGCGTGGGCCTGCCGCTGCTGATCCAGTTGCATGGGGCGAACCCGGCGATCCTCGGCTCGATCGGAATGGTCACCGGTTATTGCGGCACCCTGTTCACCCCGATGGCGGCCAACTTCAACATCGTCCCGGTGGCCCTGCTGGAACTGCCGAACCAGAACGACGTGATCCGCGCGCAGTGGAAAACCGGCGCGGTGCTGCTCGTCGTAAACTTGGCGTTGATGTACTTCCTGGTGTTCCGCTTTTGAATCCGACCACGCGCCGACGCGAACCCGCCGTGCTGCTGACCGGCTTCGCCCCGTTCGGCGGCGAAGCCATCAACCCTTCGTGGCAAGCGGTACGCGCCCTCGACGGCAGCGTGATCGAAGGACACCGCGTCACGGCGGTCGAATTGCCGACCGAATTCGATGCCTCGCTGCCCGTGTTGTGGCGTGCGGTGCGCGGAGCCGAACCACGCGTGGCCATCGCGGTCGGCCTCGCAGGCGGGCGGGCCGGCATTTCGCTGGAACGGGTCGCAATCAACCTGATCGACGCGCGGATTCCGGACAACGCCGGCGCCCAGCCCGTGGATGTCCCGGTGCTGCGTGGCGGCCGGGCCGCGATCTTCGCGACGTTGCCCGTCAAGGCGTCGCTGGCGGCACTGGAGCAGGCCGGCATTCCCGCGCACCTCTCGCATACCGCCGGAACCTACGTGTGCAACCAGGTGTTCTACGCGCTGATGCATGCCCTGCGGCGCCGCCACAATACCCGCGCGGGTTTCGTGCACGTGCCGTGGCTGCCCGACCAGGCGGCGCGGCACCATGAACCGGGCATGCCGCTTGCCGACATGCAGCGCGCCATCGGGATCATCGTGCGTACCGCGGTGACAACCCGTCGCGACGCGCGCGTCGCCGGTGGCTCCGTGGCGTGAGCGGTACAGCTGTGCCGTGCAGCGATGCCGGCCCCGCAGGCGGCTACTTCTTGTCGGCATCCTTCTCCGGTGCCGCCACCGCGCTCATCAGGGTGAGCTTGCCCTTGTGCATGACGTAGCCGGTGAAGTGGAAGCTCAACTGCAGTGCGGCGAATTCCTCGAGATCGGCGTTGCTGACCTTCTCGGAATCGGAGTCCTCCAGCAGCACCGTCTTGGGCAATTGCTTCTGGTCCTGCAGATACCGGAAATGTCCCTCCAGGTCCGGGGCGCTCAGCACGGCCCCGTTCAGCAGGAACTGATTGTCCTTGAAGGCGCCAATCGTCATGTCGTACTGCTGGGGCACGTTGACCGTGGTTTCGCCTCCGCTGCGCACGTTTCCGGTGCAGGCGGCCAGCGCGAACACCATTGCCAACAGGACGGCGCCGCCGAGGCGCATGAAAAACAAACGCAAAGTCATGGGAACGGTCTCCCTTGCTGATCGATGAAAGCGGACCACGGGTCCGGAGCCGGGCAAGTCTGCCACAAACAAGCTGAATTCGCCGCAGCGGGAGAACCCGTTTATTGCTCGTCGTAACGGCGCAGGCCGGACTGCGCTTGCAGGATTGTAAACGCGAACGCCTTCCGATCAGGCCCGGGGCAGCGAGCGGGGCACGGAGGACGAGCGCCCTGGACGGCGCGCACAATTCATTCCGAAAGCAGATCCCGGCCCATGGCCGCGATCCAGGGACAAATCCGCTCCGGTCCCGGACCAGGGGCCCTCCGGGGCCGGGACGACGATGAAAAGCGTCGATCAAGGGTTTCGCGGATCAGGTTTTTGGAAGCGTCACGCCCTTCTGCCCCTGGTACTTGCCACCGCGATCCCGATAGCTGGTCGAGCAGACCTCGTCGGATTCCAGGAACAGCATTTGCGCCACGCCCTCGTTGGCGTAGATCTTGGCGGGCAGCGGCGTGGTGTTGGAAAACTCCAGCGTCACGTGGCCTTCCCATTCCGGCTCGAGGGGGGTGACGTTGACGATGATGCCGCAGCGCGCGTAGGTGCTCTTGCCGAGGCAGATGGTCAACACGTTGCGCGGGATCCGGAAATACTCGACGGTGCGCGCCAATGCGAACGAATTGGGCGGGATGATGCAGCAATCGCCCTTGAAATCGACGAAGTTGCGCGAATCGAAGTCCTTGGGATCGACGATGGTCGAGTTGATGTTCGTGAAAATCTTGAACTCGTCGGCGCAACGCACGTCGTAGCCGTAGCTCGACGTGCCGTAGGACACGATGCGGCCATTGTCGTCTTCCTTGACCTGGCCGGGTTCGAACGGCTCGATCATGCCGGTCGCGGCCATGCGGCGGATCCAGTTGTCGCTCTTGATGCTCATGGGCTCGGGAATCGGGATCGGGAATCGGGGACCGGAAAGCGTAACAGCGAAGTGCGGATCCTCAATCGTCGGCGACGCGAATGTTCGGCACGCCGGTCATATCGCGTTCGGCCTGCAGCGACAACCGGCCAGCGACGTTGCGCGCGATTTCGCGGTAGCGTGCCGCGAGATCCGAATCGGGCATCGCCGAGACAGTGGGATTGCCGCCGTCGGCCTGCTCGCGGATGCGGATATCCAGTGGCAGCGAGCCCAGCA
Source organism: Rhodanobacteraceae bacterium (assembly GCA_036278635.1). Lineage (GTDB taxonomy): Bacteria > Pseudomonadota > Gammaproteobacteria > Xanthomonadales > Rhodanobacteraceae > 66-474. The sequence goes on along the minus strand of DASUKQ010000072.1, from coordinate 16,054 downwards.
ACGGCACGCCGTACTGTTCGGCGATGCGCGCACCTCCGCCCGTGCCGAACACGTGTTCCTCGTGGCCGCAGTTCGAACAGACATGGGTGGCCATGTTCTCGATCACGCCGAGCACCGGCACCTGGACCTTCTCGAATGCCTTCAGGCCCTTCCGCGCATCCAGCAGGGCGATGTCCTGGGGCGTGGTCACGATCACGGCCCCGGAAACCGGCACCCGCTGGGTGAGCGTCAACTGGATGTCGCCGGTGCCGGGCGGCATGTCCACGACCAGGTAATCCAGGTCCTGCCAGCGCGTCGAGTTCAACAATTGCGATAACGCCTGGGTCACCATCGGTCCGCGCCACACCATCGGCGTGTCGTCGCCCACCAGGAATCCGATCGACATGACCTGCAGGCCATGGTTGGTCATCGGGATGATGGTCTTGCCGTCGGGCGATTCCGGGCGACCATGGATTCCGAGCATCAGCGGCTGGCTCGGCCCGTAGATGTCGGCGTCCAGCACCCCGACGTTGGCGCCTTCCGCGGCCAGCGCCAGCGCCAGGTTCACCGCGACGGTGGACTTCCCGACGCCGCCCTTGCCCGAAGCCACCGCAACGATGTTCTTGACGCCCGGCAGCGGCATCAAGCTGCCCTGCACCTTGTGGGTGGCGATGCGCGATGTGACCGACACGGTCGCCTGCGCGATCGCGGGATCGGTTTCCAGCGTGTCCTTGATCATGGCGGCGAAATCCTTGCGCCAGCCGGCGGCCGGGTAGCCCAGCGCGATTTCCACCGCCACCCGCTCGCCGTCCACCCCGATCGCACGGATCCCGCCACTCTCTTCGAGCGAGGCTCCGGTGTGCGGATCGACGATGGCGGCGAGGCGCGCGCGGACCTGATCCTCGGTGACGACGGATGCCATGCAATTTCCTGACGCAAGCGGACCGTCGATTATGCCAGACGCCATCGCGGAAACCCTGACGCCGGTCACCCGCCGCCGCCACCCCCGGCGTGGTTGACGCGACTGCAGCCTTCGCGCAGGCTAGGGCCACCCACCCCGGAGATACTTCCATGCGCATCGCAGTCCGCTCCGCCCTCATCGCCCTCACGTTGTCGTTGGCCACTGCGGCGTATGCCGCCACCGACACCCCGGTCGGCACCTGGACGCAGGTCGACGACGCCACCGGCAAACCCAAGTCCATCATCGAGATCACCGAGCAACCCGACGGCACGCTGCAGGGAATGGTCAAGCAGGTGCTGTTTTCCGACCAGGGTCCGCACCCGGTCTGCGACAAGTGCGAAGGCGAGCGCCACAACCAGCCCGTCGAGGGCATGACGATCATGTGGGGCGTCAAGAAGGATGGCGACAACGAGTGGAGCGGTGGCCAGATCCTCGACCCGGGCAAGGGCAAGACCTACAAGGTCAAGCTGACGCTCAAGGACGACGGACAGAAGCTCGACGTACGCGGCTACGTCGGCATGCCGATGCTGGGGCGCACGCAAACCTGGATTCGCAAGGCGGCTGCCGACTAGTCGGCAGCCGGGTCAGCACCCTTCTTCGTCATTCCGGGGCCGCCGCGCTTTTTGTGGGAGGAACCCGGAATGACCAAGGACTCGACCGAATCCAGCCCTGACTGACATGTCATCGCCCGCATGCGGGAATCGCTGTCCCCATTCGTCCCGCGATATTGAACCGCGACGCGCGCCGCTGTACGACTTGCGCATTTTCGCGCTAAGGTTGCGCGGTTCATGCGTTCGCCGAGGGGATGGTTGATGTCCACACGATTTTCAATGATTTCGCGCGGCTGCGCAGGCGCACTGGTCGCAGTGCTGCTGGCCATCTCTCTTTGTGCGCACGCACAGGCACGCGCCGACACTCCGTCGCCGCCCACCTGGCAAGTGCCCATCGCGGCGCACACGGCCGAGTACGCACGCCTGCAACGTGAAGTGCAGGCCGTCACCATCACCCGCGACAACTGGGGCATCCCGCACATCCATGGCAAGACCGACGCGGATGCCGTGTTCGGGATGATCTACGCGCAATGCGAAGACGACTTCAACCGCGTCGAGATGAATTACCTCACCGCGCTCGGCTGGACCGCGCGGGTCGAGGGTGAAAAGGCCGTCTGGAACGACCTGCGCTACCAGCTTTTCATCGATCCGGCGGTACTGAAGCGGGATTACGCGAACAGTCCGGCGTGGCTGAAAAAGCTGATGGACGCGTGGGCAGACGGAATGAACTGGTATCTCGCCACGCACCCGGACGTGCAGCCCAAGGTCATCAAGCATTATGAGCCGTGGATGGCGCTGAGCTTCACCGAAGGCAGCATCGGCGGCGACATCGAGCGCGTCGATCTCGCGAAACTTGCACAGTTCTATGGCGCCAGCCACGCAATCACCGTCGCGCTGGCGCAGCACACGCCCGCAACCTGGATCGATCCGACCGGCTCCAACGGCATCGCGATCGCGCCGAAACTCTCCGCCGATGGCCACGCGTTGCTACTGATCAATCCGCACGTCACGTTCAACTTCCGTACCGAGTCGCAGATGTCGAGCGATGAGGGACTCGATGCCTACGGTGCATCGACCTGGGGCCAGCTCTTCATTTACCAGGGTTTCAACAAACACATCGGCTGGATGCATACGTCCACCGGCGTGGATGCCGTCGATGAGTTCGCCGAGACCATCGTGAAGAAGGATGGGAAATACTTTTATCGATTCGGCAAGCAACTGCTGCCGGTGAAGTCGCGTGATATCACCATCCACTACCGCACCGACGATGGTTCAATGAAGACGCGGACCTTCACCGCGTATTTCACGCAGCACGGTCCGATCGTCGCCGGGGAACACGGCAAGTGGATCGCCGAGGCCCTGATGAACCGTCCGGTCCCCGCACTGGAGCAAAGCTGGCTGCGCACCAAGGCCACCGACCTTGCCAGTTACATGAAGGTCGCCGAACTCAAGGCCAATTCCTCCAACAACACGATTTTTGCCGACGACAAGGGAAACATCGCATTCCTGGCGCCCCAATTCATTCCCAAACGCGACAACCAGTTCGATTACCTGAAGCCCGTCGATGGCAGCAACCCCGCGACCGCGTGGCAGGGCATGACGTCACTTGCGGACATGCCGAATGCCATCAATCCGCCGAACGGATGGGTGATCAATACCAACGATTGGCCGTATTCCGCGGCAGGCAAGTACAGTCCCAAGCGCGAAGACTTCCCGCAATACATGGATTCGTTCGGCGAGAACGCGCGCGGCATCCACGCCACGGCGATGCTGACCGACGCCAGCGATTTGACCAAGGCCGGGTTGATCGACATGGACTTCGATTCTTTCCTGCCCGCGTTCGCGCGGCTGATCCCGATCCTGGTCAAGGATTACGATGCGCTGCCGTCGAACGATCCATTGAAAACGAAACTGGCCGGGCCGATTGGCGTGTTGCGGCACTGGGATTATCGTTGGGGCATCGCGTCGATCCCCACCACGCTTGCGGTGACCTGGGGTGATGCGATGTGGAACGAGGTCGCCGCCGATGCCGTCGCCAGCGGGCTCGATGCGCATACCACCGATCTGCGCGAGATCGATTACATCGCCGACAAAGCCACTCCGGCGATGCGCCTGGATACGCTGGCGAAGACCGTCGATACCCTGACCCGCGACTTCGGCTACTGGGGCGTGCCATGGGGCGAGGTCAACCGGTACCAGCGCCTCGACGATTCGATCGAACCGCACTTCGACGATGCCAAACCCAGCCTCGCGGTGCCGTTCACGTCATCGCGCTGGGGCTCGCTGGCTGCGTCCAATGCCCATCGCTGGCCCAACACCAAAAAATACTACGGACGCAGCGGCAACAGTTTTGTCGCGGTGATCGACTTCGGCCCGAAGGTCAGTGCGCGCGCGATCCACGTCGGCGGGCAGAGCGGCGACCCGAAATCGCCGCACTTCTCCGATCAGGCGCAGCGCTGGACGACGGGCGATTTTCGCACCGTCTATTTCTGGCCGGAGCAACTCAAGGGACACACCGAAAAGACGTATCATCCCGGCGAATGACCGCACGGCTGGTCACCACGCACGCTCGTACTGCTCCGGCGCGCGGATCGACGCGCCGAGTTCCTTCGCTGCGCGGCGCGGGAAATACGGATCACGCAGGAATTCGCGCGCCATCTCGATCACGTCGGCATCGCCGCGCTGAAGGATTTCCTCCGCCTGCAAGGGCTCGGTGATCAACCCGACCGTTGACGTGGCGATGCCGGCCTCGCGCCGAATGCGTGCGGCGAACGGCACCTGGTAACCGGGACCGACCGGGATCTTCGGATGCGGCACCGTGCCACCGGACGAGCAGTCGATTACATCCACACCATCCACGCGCAACAGGCGCGCGAGCTCCACGCACTCGTCGATGTCCCAGCCCCCTTCTGCCCAGTCTGTCGCGGACAGGCGCACCCACAGCGGCATCGGCGCGGGCCAGGTCTCGCGCACCGCGGCGATGACCTCGCGCAGCAAGCGCGCGCGGTTTTCCAGCGGGCCGCCATACCCGTCGGTACGCACATTCGACAGTGGCGACAGGAACTGGTGCAGCAGGTAACCATGTGCCGCGTGCAGTTCGATTACCTCGAAGCCTGCTGCACGCGCGTGCTGCGCGGCGGCGCGAAAATCCGTGACCACCTTGGTGATGCCGGCTGCATCCAACGCGACGGGAACCGGGTAACCGGCATCGAACGCTACCGCGCTGGGCGCGACAGGGGTCCAGCCGCCGTGCGCGGCATCCAGTGGCCCGCCGCCACGCCAGGGCGCATCGGTGCTGGCCTTGCGTCCCGCGTGCGCGAGCTGGATGCCCGCCGCGGCGCCCTGTCCGCGAATGAAATTTGCGATGCGCGACCACGCCTCGGCCTGCGCGTCGTTCCAGATGCCGGTATCGTCCGGCGAGATCCGCCCCTCGGGCGAAACCGAGGTCGCCTCGGTGAACACCAGCCCCGCACCTCCGACGGCGCGGCTTCCGAGATGCACGAGGTGCCAGTCGGTCGGCACGCCGCCGGGCGAGGAGTACTGGCACATCGGCGAGACCACGATCCGATTGCGCAGGTTCAACGTGCCCAGCTTGATCGGTTCCAGCAACATCGAATGATCCTCGGGTCGGCTGGCAGAAGCCGCGAGATGAAGATGGTATGCGCGAATTCAACGCCGCGTGACGATGCCGCGCGACCAAAGCGTGCACGGGCTCACGCGCGGCGCAGCGCCCAGAACGGAATGTCGCGGCGCAGGCGATAGCCGATGCGCTCGTAAAGCGCCCTCGCGTGCGGGTTCTCCTGGCTCACGTGCAGGAATGGTGTACGCCCGTGCGCGAGTGTGTCGTTGGTCAGGAACGCCGTCAGGCGCCGAGCGTAACCGCGACCGGTGAAATCCGGATGGGTGCAGATCGCGCTCATCTCGGTGTGCGTGTCCGTGCCGAGGCGCTCCCCGATCATCGCGGCGAGGCGCCCCGCCCGGTAGATCCCGAAGTAGCGGCCCAGCTCCATCGTGTGCGGACGAAAATAATGCGGATACACCAGTGCAATCAGGGCCAGGACATCCGCCCGGTGCGCTTCGTTCAACCCGATGATCTCCGGGCCGTCCGGCATGTCCAGCGGCTCGGTGCGGATCATCTGGGCAAGCGGACGGAATGTTTCGAGCCGCCACGCAGCCGACAACTTCGGCAGCACGCCCAGCAGCAATACGGTCTCTTGCGGCGCCAGCAGCGGCGCGATCGCTTCGTCCGCATCGACGTCGGCGCTCGCGACACCCAGGAACGGCGCAAACTCCGACGGGTAGCGCGCTGCACCGCCCGCGTGGACCGCCAGGTCGCGATGGATGCTGCACAGCGAGGACCAGAACGGGTTGTCGAGCGCCATCGCATCCATCCTCCGATTTTAGCTCCCGACCCGCAAGCCGCTGCGCCCTCGTTCCGGCACCCTCGGTCGCCCGGGTGCGATCGCCCGGGTCGACCCCCATGGGGTTCTGCTAGATTCGACGTGCCGCCGGCACGCTCGGACGGACCGGCTCCCACGGGGGAAACCGATGCGTGCAAAAAGCACACGCATGGCCGTTTCGGAGCGTCTCCCGCGATGCCACCGCTTCGGCAGTCCGGACACCCGCCTTGGCCCAAGCCACCGGAGCAGCGCACCGAATGAACAGCGCAGACCTTTATCGCAATGCCTTCGTGCTCGACTGCAACGCCCTCGCCTCGATCGGCCTCGAATTCGAAGACGCGGAGCACTTTCGGGAATTGCACGATTCCGGGGTCACCGCGCTGAAAACCACGCTGGGCGATGCCAACGGCACGTTTGAGGAAGCCGTGGCCGACATCGCCGCGGCGCAGGCGCTGATTGAAAAGCACCCCGAGTCGTTCATGAAAGTGCGGCATCACTCCGACCTCGAACGCGCCAAGACGGAGAACAAGCTGGCCGTGATCTTCTCGTTCGAGGCGGCCTCGATGCTGGAGGACAAGCTCGATCGGATCGACCTGTTTCGCAACCTCGACGTGTTGATCATGCAACTGAGCTACAACCACGACACGCCGCTGGGCCATGGCTGTCTGGACGGCGAAACCGGCGGCCTCACCGGTCTCGGCCGCGAAGCCGTCGCCCGCATGAATGCGTTGGGGGTAGCGCTGGACCTCAGCCATTCCAACACACAGACCACCGCCGAAGCGATCACGCTCTCCACGAAACCCCCGCTGATTACACACGCAGGTTGCCGCGCCGTCTTCATGCACCCGCGCAACAAGCGCGACGAGGAAATGAAGGCGCTGGCCGACAGGGACGGCGTGATGGGCATCTACATGCTGCCGTTCCTGACGCCCGACGACCGCCAGCCGATGTTGGCCGACTTCATGCAGCACATGATCCACGCGCTGAAGGTGTGCGGCGAGGACCACGTCGGCATCGGCACCGACACTGCGTTCTTCACGGTGACCGACACCGAACTCGATAAGTTGAAGCAGGAGGGAGAGGACCGTCGACGCCGAGGCGTCGGCGCGCCCGGCGAAAACCGTCCACCCTACATCCCCGACATCAACACGCCGCGCAAACTGGAACGCGTCGCCGACGCGTTGCTGCAGCACGGTTATTGCGCACGCACGGCCGACAAGGTACTGGGCCTGAACTTCAGCCGCGCGCTCAAGGAAATCTGGAAGGCTTGAACCCGTACTGTGGTACGGGTCTAAAACGTGGCGGAGGCAAGGCCATGACGGAGCGAACGATCGGGCAACTGGCACACGAAGCCGGCGTCGGCATCGAGACGATCCGCTATTACCAGCGCATCGGCTTGATCCCGAAGCCGCAACGCACATTCAACGGCTGGGGTCGTTATCCCGACCGCACGTTGCAACTTCTGCATTACCTGCGGGAAGGACGGCAACTCGGTTTCACCCTGCGCGAACTCGGCGACCTTTTCAGCCAGTCGAGCGCAGGCGCGCCCCGGTTCTGCATGGCGTTTCGTGCTGCGGTCGAGACGAAGGTCGCCGAGCTGGATATCGAAATGGAACGCCTGCAGGCGCATCGTGCACAGTTGTGCGATTTCGCAAAGTCATGCAAGGAACGCGAGCATTCCGGACAGTGTCCGATGCTGGATCGCCTGTCCTGACCCAGCGTGTCGACGTTGGCCGAGGTACCGAAATGTCGATGCCCATGCACGAACGCATCCGGATTGCAGGCACATTCGGGCTGGCTGGCGCATTGCTGCTGGCGGTCGGAGATCAATGCCTGTACTTCGCCGCCGCAAGCGGCGCGGATTTCCTGCACGGATTGCGCGGTATCGTCGCCGCAGCGCCGACCGGTCGCGTCCTGTTCGGCGCGGGCTTGGCGCCGATCGCGGCCTTGCTGTATCTGGCCGGGTTCTGGCACGTGTACATGCGGCTGCGGGCGCCGCACCCGCGCATCGCTGCCGTAATCGCCATCGGGTTGGCGCTCTGCCTGCTCGCCGGGACGACATATCACGCATTGTGGGGCGCGAAAGCACTGGCGATGAAGGCCACGCTGGGCGCCACCGCGAGCGCCCAGCCCGCGCTGGCCATGCTCGAAGCGCAACTGCAAGCCTTTGCTGCGAATGTCTACCTGATCGCCGAAATCTCGGGCTATCCATCCGCCGTACTGCTTGCGATGATGATCGCTGCGGGACGCAGCGATTACCCCCGCTGGCTGGCGTTGCTGACGCCGGCCATCCCGCTGGTCATCCTGCAGTTCGTTGCGCCTTACACCCCGGCGCCGTTCGGCTCGCTGGTAGGCGGCAGCGCCAGCAACCTGTCGTTCGCCCTCTTCTTTGCAGCGTCGATCGCCACGCTGCACGAGCCGATACGTGCGGACGTGTCCTGTGCCAGCTCCTGATCGCGCGATAAACTGGGCGTGTCGACTTTTCCAGGCATGCCCGTGACCAAAGGCACCCACGACTACACGCCCGACCCGCGCAATGCTGCGATCCGGGTCAGCCTCAACGGCGAGCTGGTGCCGCGCGACGAGGCGAAGGTGTCGGTATTCGACGCGGGTTACGTGCTCGGCGACGGCGTCTGGGAAGGCCTGCGCCTGCACGACGGCGGCCTGCCCTTCCTCGACATGCACCTGGACCGCCTGTACGAAGGCGCCAAGGCGATCGACCTCGACATCGGCCTGACCCGCGAGGAATTGACGCGGCGCATCGTCGAGACCCTGCGCGCGAACGGCATGCGCGACCACGTCCACATCCGCCTGATGGTGACGCGCGGCGTCAAGGCCACGCCGCACCAGGACCCGCGCTTCGTGATCGGGCCTCCCACCATCGTGGTCGTGCCCGAATACAAGGAGCCACTCCCGGAAACCGTCGAACAGGGCATCCGCTTGTTCACCGTGCACGTACGGCGCGGCGCGCCCGACGTCCAGGACCCGAAACTCAACAGCCATTCCAAGCTCAACTGCATCCTCGCCTGCATCCAGGCGCAGAAGGCTGGCTACGACGAAGCGCTGATGCTCGATCCGTTGGGATTCGTCTCGACCTGCAATTCGACGCACTTCTTCATCGTGCGCAAGGGCGAAGTCTGGACGTCCACCGGCAAATACTGCCTCGGCGGCATCACCCGCGCCAACGTGATCCGGTTGTGCCACAACCACAAGATCCCGATCTGCGAAAAGGATTTCAGCCTCACCGACGTGTATGGCGCGGAAGAGGCTTTCGTGACCGGTACGTTTGCGGGACTGACGCCGGTCAGGGAAATCGACGGGCGCGTGATCGGCGATGGTCGGCGCGGACCGATGACGGAGCGCCTGCAGACGGTGTACACCCAATTGCTCGAACGCGAAGGCCGTGCCGGGTTGCGCGTATGAGCGTGCACCCTGGCCTGCGCATCGCGATGTGGTCGGGGCCGCGCAACATCTCCACGGCGATGATGCGCGCCTGGGAAAACCGCGATGACACCACGGTGATCGACGAGCCGTTCTACGCGCATTACCTGGTCGAGACGGGCGTCGATCATCCGGGCCGCGAGGAAGTGATCGCCGCGCAAGAGCCGGACGCGACGAACGTCGCGGCGATGCTGGTCGGGCCGATCCCGGGCGGCAAGGCGATCTGGTACCAGAAACACATGACCCAGCACATGCTGCCGGACATGCCGCTGGACTGGCTCGATGAGGTGAGCAATTGCTTTCTGATTCGCGAACCCGAAGCCGTCGTCGCCTCCTTCACCATCCAGCGCCCGGATGCCGCTGCCTGGGAGCTCGGGTTCGAACAGCAGGCGCAATTGTTCGACCATGTCTGCGACAGGCTGGGTGAAGCGCCACCGGTGCTCGACGCCGCGGACGTGCTGAAGAATCCACGCGGAACGTTGAACGCGTTGTGCACCAGGCTCGGCATCCCCTTCAGCGAACGCATGCTGCACTGGTCGGCCGGCAAACGGACCAGTGACGGCGTCTGGGCGCCGCACTGGTACGGCACCGTCGAACGCTCGACCGGCTTCGCGCCGTACCGGCCACGCCAGGACAAGCTCACCGCCTTCCAGCAACGGCTCGCCGATCAATGCCGGGAGCATTACGAGCGCCTGGCCAATCATCGGCTGACCGACATCCCCGCGTAGCGCCGCAGGGCGGGTTGGCCGCGCACTACATCGATGCGATGGTGCGGCCCACTTCCGCCAGCACCACCTTGCGGGTCGAAGCGTCCGTGGTGTCATTCATGTAGTACGAGGTCACCAGCAGCGGTTTTCGGTGTGGCGGCCACAGGATGGCAATGTCATTGGTGGCGGTATTGCCCGAACCGGTCTTGTCGCCTTCACGCCAGTCGTGCGGCAGACCGGCACGCAATGAATCCCGGCCGGTCCCGCACTGCAGCAGCCAACGGGTCAAGCGCTCGCGCGATCCGCGCGACAACGCATTGCCCAGCAGCAGCTTGTGCATGTCCGCCAGCATGGCATTCGGCGACGTCGTGTCCCATTCACCGTGCGGGCGATTGAGCGTGGGTTCGTTGCGGTCCAGGCGCGTGACCGGATCGCCAAGGCTGCGCGCGCAAGCGGTGACCGCGTGCGGGCCACCGATTTCCTTCAGCAACAGGTTGGCGGCGGTGTTGTCACTCAGCATCATTGCAGCCGAGGACAATGCCGCCATCGTCATGCCGGGCGGACCGACGTGCTGCTTCGTGATCGGCGCGTAGTCGAGCAGCGCGTCCTTGCCGAACACGATGCGACGATCGAGCTGCTCCGTGCCGGCATCCACGCGCTGCAATACCGCCGCAACCAGCACCAGCTTGAAGGTGCTGCACATCAGAAAGCGTTCATCACCGCGGCGGCCTTCGCGCCGGCCGCTGCCGGTGTCGAGGATTGCCACGCCAAGACGGCCGCCATGTCGACGTTCCAGCATCGCCAGATGCGCCTCCGCACCACCCAGCGCCGGGTGCGCCAGGGCAGGCGCCATGCGGCCCGTCGCGATGGCCGCACCGCCCAATGCCATCCCCTTCAACACGTCACGACGCCGCATGTCTTATTCCTTGGATGGCAAAATGATCGTGCAGCGTACGACGGGAATCGGGCGGCGTGGTGGAAAGCCGTCACGGCGCGGTCCTGCCTGCGGTCAACCTTGAGGCGGATGGACAGTGCCTCCATGTGCTGGAGATCGCCCCCGCACCGGCAAAGGATGCTCGTCATGCCCAAATATCGCAAAGACCCCGAAGCCCTGGCCAAGCTCACGCCCACGCAATATCGCGTGACCCAGGAATCCGCCACCGAGCGCCCGTTCGACAACGAATTCAACGACCACCGCGAGCCCGGCCTGTACGTGGACATCGTGTCCGGCGAACCGTTGTTCACGTCCCTGGACAAGTTCCCGAGCCATTGCGGCTGGCCGAGTTTCAGCAAGCCCGTCGAACCGGCCCACGTGGTCGAGAAACACGACGCCAGCCTCGGCATGGCCCGCACCGAGGTGCGGTCGACGCACGGGGACAGCCACCTCGGCCATGTATTCGACGACGGCCCGGCCGACGCCGGCGGCCTGCGTTATTGCATCAACTCGGCCTCGCTGCGCTTCGTTCCGCTGGCCGATCTGGAAATGGAAGGCTATGCGGAGTACCGTAAATTGTTTGAATGAATACTGCTCCCTTCAAGGGGAGCGCTTTCGTCGGAGGCAACGAACCATGACCACCCAACGCGCCATCCTTGCCGGCGGCTGCTTCTGGGGGATGCAGGACCTGATCCGCAAACAGCCGGGCGTGGTGTCCACGCGCGTCGGCTATACCGGCGGTGACGTCCCCAATGCCACCTATCGCAACCACGAAGGTCACGCGGAATCCATCGAAATCGTGTTCGATCCCGCTCGAATCACCTATCGCAAGTTGCTGGAATTCTTCTTCCAGATCCACGATCCGACCACGCGCAACCGCCAGGGCAACGATGTCGGCAGCAGCTATCGTTCGGCCATCTTCTACACGAACGAGGAACAAAAGCGCATCGCCGAGGACACCCTCGCCGACGTCGACGCTTCGGGCCTGTGGCCCGGCAAGGCGGTGACCGAAGTCGTGCCTGCCGGCGACTTCTGGGAAGCCGAGCCCGAACACCAGGACTATCTCGAGCGCATCCCCGACGGCTACACCTGCCACTTCATTCGGCCGGACTGGGTGTTGCCGGTGCGGGAAAAACGCGTCGGATAGCGGTACCACCAAACGTGCTTGCGGCAACACATTCGTGTGCAAGCCCGTTTTTTCCTCCCCCTTCCAGGGTGAGGCTGGGAGGGGGATGGGTGGATCGAATTCATCAAGTCGCCTGTTCGCCTCCCGCCAACAACACCATCCCCACCCAACCCTCCCCTTGAAGGGGAGGGCTTGTTCCGCTGAGAGAGATTACCCATGACCCACACCGCCGCATACGCTGCCCAGGCCGCCGACAAGCCAGTCGGTCCGTACTCCATCGAACGCCGCGTACCCGGCCCGCGCGACGTCGCGATCGACATCCTGTACTGCGGTGTGTGCCATTCGGATTTGCACACCGCGCGCAACGAATGGGGCGGTACCAAATACCCGTCCGTGCCCGGCCACGAAATTGTCGGCACCGTGATGGCCGTCGGCAAGGACGTGAAGGACTTCAAGGCCGGCGACACCGTCGGCGTCGGCTGCATGGTGGACAGTTGCGGGCATTGCGATTCGTGCAGGGCCGGCGAGGAAAACTATTGCGAGAACGGTTTCACCGGCACCTACAACGGCCCCGCGCAGGAAGACGGTAGCAATACGTACGGCGGTTACTCCACCAACATCGTCGTCGACGAAAAGTTCGTGCTGCACATCACCCACAAGGACAAGCTCGGCGCGGTCGCGCCGTTGTTGTGCGCTGGCATCACCACCTGGTCGCCGCTGCGGCACTGGAGCGTCGGTCCCGGCAGGAAGGTCGGCATCGTGGGCCTGGGTGGCCTCGGCCACATGGGCGTCAAGCTCGCACACGCGATGGGCGCGCAGGTGGTGCTGTTCACCACCTCGCCTGGAAAGACCGAAGATGCCAAACGGCTCGGTGCCGACGAAGTGGTGATTTCGAAGGATGCCGATCAAATGGGGAGGCACGCCAGCAGTTTAGACTTCATCCTCAACACCGTCGCCGCGCCGCACGACCTCGATGCGTACCTCACCCTGCTGAAACGAGACGGCACCATGTGCCTGGTCGGCGCACCGGCCACGCCGCACCCGTCGCCCACCGTGTTCAACCTGATCACGAAGCGCCGCGCCATCGCCGGGTCGCTGATCGGCGGCATCCGCGAAACCCAGGAGATGCTGGATTTCTGCGCAGAACACGGCATCGTCTGCGACATCGAGATGATCGCGATGCGCGACATCAACGAAGCCTACGAGCGCATGCTGAAAAGTGACGTGAAGTATCGCTTCGTGATCGACATGCAATCGTTGAAAGACGAAGCGAAGGCGGCCTGACACCACGCTTCGGCTGATCCAGGTGCGCTCAACCTGCCGTTTCGTCAGGCGGCGGTTGCAGGCTTTGCTGCACCTTTTCGAGGTCGGCGATGACCTTCTCCAGCGCATCGTGCAACTGGCCCTGGCGGTTCATCAAATCGTCGATCTTGTCGGTCTGCTTCAGTTTCGACAGCTCGCCCTCGAACAACATCCAGATCGCGGTCAATCGCTCCACGTTGTTTTTCGCGTAGTGGTGCATCTCCTTCAACTGGGCGAGTGCGTCGGCGACCTGTTCCGCCTGCGACTTGGTATTTTCGTCGGCCACGGCAGTCTCCTTTCGTTTTGGGCCTTCGTATCTTACGATTCCCGGTTCAACCACAGCGAAACGTGCGAACCGGCAAGCCAAACATGTCCGAAATGCCACCATTCCATCTCGCCTTTCCCGTCGCCTCGCTGACCGACGCACGCGCGTTCTACGGCGGCCTGCTCGGCTGTCCGGAAGGACGTTCCAGCGATAACTGGGTGGATTTCGATTTCCATGGGCACCAGATCGTCGCGCATCTCGCACCGGAGGAACTGCACGCGTCGGCCGCGCATGAAGTGGACGGCGACAACGTACCGGTGCGTCACTTCGGGCTGGTGTTCCCGATGGAAGAATGGCGAACGCTGGCCGAACGGCTGCGCGCGGCAGGTACGCGATTCGTGGTGGAGCCGCACGTGCGCTTCCAGGGCCAGTCCGGCGAACAGGCCACGATGTTCCTGCTCGATCCCTCCGGCAACGCGCTGGAGTTCAAGGCGTTCGCGGACCAATCGCAGCTGTTCGCCAAGTAGGCGCGAACGGGCCGTGTGTCGTCAAGCTTTCACGGTCGCGGGCGCAGGCGCGTTCGTGTCCCTGGACGCCGCCAGGCGCACTTCGGCGGCTGCAACCATTTCCTTGAACCACGGGTCGTCGTGCAACGATTCCAAATCGGGGTCGTCTTTCAAGTAGTTCAGGAGAGCGCCAGTAATTCCCGCAAGTAGCGGCTTCATCATCTCCAGCGCGGCATCCTTGTCACCGAGATACGTGTTCAAGGCGCATGCGAAGTTGTAGCGCATATCCAGGTTGTCGGGGTCAAGCAGCAACGCCCGGTTCATTCGCGCCCTGGCGCGCTCGCCCTCGCCCAACGCCATGAGCGCATTTGAGCTGTAGGCAATCACCACGACGTTGTTCTGGTCACGCGCGAGCACCGCGTCGGCGCGCTTGAGCGCCACCTCGGCCGAGCGGCGGAGGCCGATGGTGTCGCCCAAGACCCGATACGCGCTGACCAACATCATCCCGGAATTGACGTCCGAATCCATCAGACTCATTGCTTTTTCGAAGTATCGGACGGAAGCATCGAAGCGGTGTGACTGGTAAGCCAGGCGTGCGGCGGTGCGGTTGGCCTCGTAGGATTCCGGATCCTGTTTCAGCGCTACCTCGGCTTCGGCGAGGGCCGCATCCGTGGCACCGTTCATCTGCAGGATATGGGCCTTGACGGCGTGCGCTTCGACCAGACCCGGATCAAGGGCCAGCGCCCGCTCCGCGGCAGCCATCCCGTCGTCCGACTGCACGCCCAATTCACGCAGGTTCCGGTAGCCCACCGCCATCAGCGCCCAGGCCTGCGCATAATCCGGATCGATCCCGGTGGCGCGGATGCACGCGCGCACGATGGCTTGCGATGCACGTGCATCCCCCTGATTGGTCACGTAGACCTGCCGTGCCATCAGGTACAGGTCGTGGGCTTCCACGCTTTCGGTGCCGCGCCGTTCGATGGCTTTCTTCTCCTCGGGCAGCAGCCGCAACTTCAATGCCTTGGCAATGGCATGCGAAATTTCGTCCTGCAGTTCGAAGATGTCGCTGGCATCGCGGTCGTAGCGCTCGGCCCAGAGGTGGTTGTTGGCGACACCGTCGATCAACTGCGCGGTGATCCGGACCCGGCCACCGGCCTTGCGGACGCTGCCCTCGAGCACATGGGTGACCTTCAGATCGCGCGCGATTTTCGGAATATCGACCTGCTTGCCCTTGTACATGAACGAGCCGTTGCGCGAAATGATCGAAAGCGCCGAAATCTTGCTGAGGTCGGTGATGATGTCCTCGGTGATGCCGTCACTGAAATATTCCTGTTCCGGATCGCCGCTCATGTTCACGAACGGCAGCACGCAGATCGAGAAGCGCGCCGCATGCTTGTTCGGGTGCGCCGGCGCCGTGTCGACCGCGGCCCTGGCGGATTGTACCGCCTGCTGGCGCGCAATCATCGCGTCCAGCGCGCGCAGGAATTCCTGCGCCTGCGGACTCGTGGGATTCTCGTTCCACTCGTCGAGATCGGTGGTGTGGATGGCGCGGACGTCCATCGGCAGCCGTGCCTGCTCGAATCGGACGGGCACCAGGATGCCGCGATCGGCGGCTTCCCTCGCCTCGCCACGCACCCAGCGCGACGCGACCGAAGTCGGAGTCCAGATCACCAGCACCGCTTTCGCCGCATCGATCTCGGCATCGATCTGGTCGTCGAATTCCTGGCCGGGCGTGATCTCGGGATCCCACCACACGGTCCAGCCGCGCGCCTCGATCGCCTTGACCAGCGGCGCGACGCGCGCCTTGTCGGCCCGTGCGTAGGAAATGAAGACGTCAGCCATCCCCGTTCAGCTCCCCGCGGCAGGTATCGGCGCGGACGCC